>DASYIJ010000069.1:0-18830 GCA_035997675.1 Solirubrobacteraceae bacterium | reverse complement strand
CACCCGGGGGGCAGCGAGAGCGAGAAGCCGGCCGTGTCGTTGATCAGGCGCGTCCAGCCCGGCAGCGCCGCCGCCGCCGCATCGGTGGTCTCCTTCGGCGAGGAGCCGCCGGAGGAGGAGGAGCCTCCGCAGCCGGCCAGGGCGACGGCCAGCATGAGGCAGACCAGGACAGGGCGCCACCGCACGAGTGCCCCGAGCTGGATTCGAACCAGCGGCCTACTCCTTAGGAGGGAGTCGCTCTATCCAGTCTGAGCTATCGGGGCGCGAGGGCGATTGTACGCGCGGCCCGGGGCGGGCCCGCGGTGCAAAACCTCCCCTGTTTCGCACCGTGGGCAGGGAAATCCGCGGGCAGCCGGTATATGGAGGAGTCAAAGGCTGAGAAGGGAACAATGGGACGACGGAGCATTGTGCGCAGCCTGCTCGCGCTCGGCCTGCTCGGCGCCATCGTGGGCGCACCGGCCGTCCTGGCGGGCTGCGGAGGTGGGGGCGCGGGCAGGACCGGCGGTCAGATCACCGTCCTGCAGACGAACTTCCCGGACTACCTGGACCCCGCCCTGTCCTACACGGTGGACGGCTGGGAGCCCCTGACGCAGGTCTATCCCGGCCTGCTCTCGTTCGTGCACGCGTCGGGCGCCGCCGGCGCCAAGGTCCGGCCTGCGCTGGCCGACGCGCTGCCGCGCATCTCGGCCGACGGGAGGACCTACTCGCTGCGGTTGCGCAAGCGGATCAACTTCTCCGACGGAACGCCGATCCGGGCGTCGGACTTCAAGCACTCGATCGAACGGGTGCTCGCGACCGACTCCCAGGGCGTGGGCCTCGGCTACACGAACATCGTGGGCGCGGAGCAGTTCGGCAAGACGAAGACGGGAGGTATCACCGGGATCGTCGTGAACGACGCCACCGGGGACATCGCCATCCACCTGGTCAAGCCCCGGGGCTCCTTCACCTACGAGCTGGCGATCCCGTTCGCCGCCGTGGTACCGGCAAGCACGCCGAGCAAGAACCAGACGCCGCACCCGCCGCCCGGCGCGGGGCGCTACGCGATCAAGAACGTCGAGCAGGGGCGCGGGTACTCGCTCGTGCGCAACGCCCACTTCTCGCCCGGGCTCGTGGGCACGACCGTGGACGTCGCCAAGGTCAACGGGATCAACGTGAAGATCAACAGCAGCATCTCGGCTCAGGTCACGCAGATCGCGAACAACCAGGCCGACTTCATGATCGACAACCCGACCGCCGACCGCGCCGGCGAGGTGCGGTCCAAGTACACGGGGAAGCGCTACCGGGAGTTCCCCACGACCTCGACGTACTACTTCTTCATGAACACCGAGGCCCCGCCGTTCGACAAGCTCGCGGTCCGTCAGGCCGTCAACTGGGCCCTGGACTTCGACGCGATCAACCGCATCCAGGCGGGATTCCTGGCCAAGACCCACGGGATCCTGCCGTCCCAGATTCCCGGCTACGAACCCAGCCCGGACCTCTATCCCGGGCCCAACCTGCAGAAGGCCCAGCAGCTGATCGCGCAGGCCGGTGCGAAGGGCGCCCAGGTCACGGTGTGGAGCGACAACCAGGACCCGACGCCGCAGACCATGGCCTACTACACCGATCTGCTCAACCGGATCGGCCTCAAGGCCAAGCTGAAGAGCATCGCGGCCCAGACCTACTTCGCGACGATCGGCGACCGTTCGCTCAAGGCCCAGACCGGGTGGTCGAACTGGACCGAGGACTACCCGCACCCCGCGGACTTCATCGACGTGCTGCTCAACCCCGACAACGTCGTCGCCGTCAACAACAACAACCTGTCCTACAACGCCTCCGACCGGGGCTTCGCCAGCCGCATCAACGCCGTGGCCGCCAAGCCCTTGAACTCGCAGACCGAGCAGGAGTGGGCCGCGCTGGATCGCTACGCCCAGCAGCAGGCGTACTGGGCCATCTACGGCACGCGCAAGCAGAGCACGTTCTTCTCGGACCGGATGAACTTCCAGGACTGCAAGGGCGACGACTGGCCCCTGGCGACCCACGACTGGGGACGCTTCTGCCTGAAGTAGCGCGGGGCTGAAGCCCTTGGTCCCCGAGCCCACACCCCAGTTCGCCTTCGAGCCCAGCCCCGCGGTCCCGGGGGTGGCCGCCACGGAGGGCAGGCCGATCGAGGGCATCGGGCCGGGGCGAGCGGCGTGGCGGCGCCTGCGGCGCAATCGGGTCGCGATGGCCTCACTCGCCGTGTTCCTCGCCATCGTCGTCTGCTGCCTGGCGGCCCCGCTGTGGGCGGACCAGGTCGCCCACGTCGGCCCGGAGGAGAACAACCTCACGGGCAAATTCGAGCGTGGCGGCAAGCAGCTCTATGTCGTCACACCGCCGCCGCAGACCAAGCCGGTGGGGCCGGGCTGGAGCGGGCGCTACCTCCTGGGCGCGGACAAGAACGGCCGCGACGAGATGGTGCGCCTGCTGTACGGCGGACGCAACTCGCTGTTCGTCGGGTTCACGGCCGCCCTCATCACCACGGTCATCGCCGTGATCCTCGGGCTGCTCGGCGGGTACTTCCGCGGCCGTACCGACGTCGTCGTGCGCACCATCTTCGACGTGATCTGGTCCTTCCCGGTGCTGCTGCTCGGCATCGCGCTCGGCACCGCGCTGTCGGTCGGCGGGCTGCACGTCGGCCCAATCGACATCCAGGGCGGCTCGCTGTGGATCCCCATCCTCGTGATCGGAATCATCTTCGTCCCGTACCTCGGGCGCCCGATCCGGGGGCAGGTGCTGTCGCTGCGGGAGAAGGACTTCGTGGAGGCGGCGATGGCGCAGGGCGACGGGCCGCTGCGGATCATGTTCGGCGAGCTGCTGCCCAACCTCGCGTCGACGATCCTCGTGTTCGGCACGCTCATCGTGGCCAACAACATCCTCACGGAGGCGGCGCTCTCGTTCCTCGGCGCCGGGGTGCAGCTGCCCGCGCCCTCCTGGGGGAACATGATCGGCGAGGGCGTCGGCCTGCTCTCGACCGCGCCTCACCTGACGATCGTGCCGGGCCTGGCGATCACGTTGACCGTGCTCGCGCTCAACGTGTTCGGAGACGGGTTGCGCGATGCCCTCGACCCGCGGGCCCGGGTGCGGCTCCGCTAGACCATGGCCCGCTTCGCGGTCAGGCGGCTCGTCCACATGGCGTTCGTCCTGTTCGCCATCTCGGCCGTGACGTTCCTGATCTTCTACGTCTTCCCGGGAACCAACACCAACGCGCAGGTGCAGCGCATCGCCGGGCGCAGCGCCAACGACGTGACCCGAGCGCAGGTGAAGAAGGACTACGGCTTCGACCGGCCGTTCTACGTGCAGTACGCGCGGCTGATGGAGAACACCGCGGACGGGTCGCTGATCTCCTACACGAACCAGACCAACGTGCGCGACGAGATCGTGCGGGGGATTCCGGCGACCGTCTCGCTGGTGCTCGGCGCCGCCGTGATCTGGACGTTCTTCGGCGTGCTGTTCGGGATTCTGAGTGCGGTGTACGCCGGCCGCTGGCCGGACCGGGTACTCACCGTCCTCTCGATGATCGGGATATCACTGCCGGTCTTCTGGGTCGGCGCGCTGCTCCTCTACTACCTCACCGACCGCATCGAGCTGTTCCCGCCGGGGGGCTACGTGAAGCTGACGGAGGACCCGTCGGGCTGGTTCACCCACCTGATCCTGCCCTGGGTCACGCTCTCGATCCTGTTCATCGGCTTTTACTCGCGGCTTCTGCGATCCACGATCCTGGACACGATCGACGAGGACTTCGTGCGGACGGCGCGCGCCAAGGGCGTCACCGAGAACCGCGTCCTCGTCCGCCACGTGCTGCGCAACGCGCTGATCCCGATCGTGACTCTCTTCGGGCTCGACTTCGGAGCGGCCATCGGCGGCGGCGCGATCCTGACGGAGTCGATCTTCAGTCTCCAGGGGGTGGGGCAGTACGCGGCCCAGTCGGTTGGGTCGCTCGACCTCCCGCCGGTGATGGGCACGACGCTGTACGCCGCCTTCTTCATCGTGGTGCTCTCGGCGCTCGTGGATATCGCCTACGCCTACCTCGACCCGCGGATCGCGCTCGAGTCCTGAGCGCTGGACGCGAGGTCGGGCTCGGCGTCGCCCGCGCTCGTCGGGCTGGCGTCCGAGCGGGTGCCGGCGGCGATGTCCTCGGCGCTCACGTTGAGCGGGTGATGGCAGGCCGCGGCGTGTCCGCTCGCGTACTCGGTCAGCGGCGGCTCCACGGTGCGGCAGATCTCGGTCGCGTGGGGGCAGCGGGTGTGGAAGCGACAGCCCGGCGGCGGTTCGATCGGGTTCGGCGGCTCGCCCTCGACGACCGCCCGCGGCCGGGCGCGGTTGCGGCGCGGATCGGGAATCGGGACGGCGGCCAGGAGCGCATGCGTATAGGGATGGATCGGCTTGGTGTAGAGCTCCTCGGCGGGCGAGATCTCCATGATCTTCCCGATGTACATGACGGCGATCCGGTTCGAGACGTGCCGGACCACGGACAGGTCGTGGGCCACGAAGATGTACGACAGGCCGAACTCCTCCTGCAGGTCGTCGAGCAGGTTGATCACCTGGGCCTGAATCGAGACGTCGAGCGCCGAGACCGGCTCGTCGAGGACGATCAACGTGGGGTCGACGGCGAGCGCGCGCGCCACGCCGATGCGCTGACGCTGGCCGCCGGAGAACTCGTGGGGGAAGCGGTTGAGGTGCTCGGGGTTGAGCCCCACCCGGGCCAGCAGCTCGCGCACGCGGTCCGGGACGTCCTGGCGCTCGACGCCGCGCAGCCGCAGCGCGCTGCCCACGATCTGCGCGACGCGGCGACGGGGGTTCAGCGAGGCCTGCGGGTCCTGGAAGACCATCTGCACCTCCCGCCGCACGGGCGCGAGCTCGCGGCGCCCGGCTCGGGTGATGTCGCGGCCCTGGAACTTGATGGTGCCCTCGGTGGCGTCGATCAGGCGCATCACCGCCCGGGAGAGGGTGGTCTTCCCGCAGCCCGACTCGCCGACCACCCCGAGCGTCTCGCGCCGCCCGAGCCGAAACGAGACGTCGTCGACGGCGTGGACGTGCCCGGCGGCGCGCTCGATCAGCAGTCCCCGCCGAACGGGGAAGTAGACCTTGAGGTGATCGACCTCGAGGAGGGGGGCTTCGGTCTCGTTCACGCGGCCTCGGTCGGGGTGAGCCCGATGCGGTCGCCCTGCTGCCGCAGCCGGCGCTTGTCGTCGGGCTCGAGCCAGCACCGGTCGCGGTGCTCGGAGGCCGGGTCGGCCCGGGCCTCGAGCGGCGGCACCTGCGCGCAGCGGTCGAAGGCGTGCGGGCAGCGCGGCCGGAAGTGGCACCCGGTGGGCGGGTGCAGCAGCGATGGCGGCATCCCGGGAATCGCCGAGAGCCGCCGCGGCCGCTGGCCGTCGATGCGCGTGATCGAGCCCAGCAGGCCCCACGTGTAGGGGTGTTGGGGGTCGTAGAAGAGGTCGTCGAGCGTCCCCTGCTCGACCACGCGGCCCGCGTACATCACGGCGACACGGTCGGCCATGTCGGCCACCACGCTGAGGTCGTGGGTCACGATGACCACGCCCGCGTTCGTCTCGTCGCGCAGGCGCTTGAGCTCGTCGATGATCTGCGCCTCGATCGTGACGTCGAGCGCCGTGGTCGGCTCGTCGGCGATCAGCACCTCGGGCGAGCAGGACAGTGCCATCGCGATCATCACGCGCTGGCGCATCCCGCCCGAGAACTCGTGGGGAAACGACCGGAGGCGGTCACGCGCGCGCCCCACTCCGGCGCGCTCCAGCGCCTCGGCGGCCCGATCCATCGCCTCCGCCTTCGACACGTCCTCGTGGGCCTGGATCTGCTCCACGATCTGATCGCCGATCCGGTACACCGGGTCCAGGGACGTCATCGGATCCTGGGGCACGAGTGCGATCCGGGCCCCGCGGATCCGCCGCAGCGCCTCGTCGGAGGCGCCGAGCAGGTCCTCGCCGTCAAGCCGCGCGGCGCCCTCGAAGCGCGCGTTGGGGGAGCGCGTGAGGCCCATGAGCGTCATGGCGGTCACCGACTTGCCGGACCCCGACTCGCCGACCACCGCCAGGATCTCGCCGCGGTCGAGCGTGAAGGAGACGTCGTCGACCGCCTGCACCACTCCCTCCTCGGTCGCGAAGGAGACCCGGAGGCTCTCGACGTCGAGCAGGCGGTCGGCCATCAGTGGTTCTCCACCGGGAGGGCCATTAGCCCGAGAGCCGGATTCGGGGATCGAGGAGCGCGTAGATCACATCGACCGCGGCACTCAGCAGGACGACGACGAACGCGCCGAACATCGTGATCACGAGCACGGGCGGCACGTCCAGGGCCTGGACGGACTGGGCGGCGTACTGACCCACGCCCTGCAGGTTGAAGACCGACTCGGTCAGGATCGCGGCGCCGCCGATGACCGCCGCGAAGTCCAGCCCCCACAGCGAGATAATCGGGATCATCGAGTTGCGGAGCACGTGGCGCACGAGCACGCGGCGCTCGGACAGGCCCTTGGCGCGCGCCGTGCGCACGAAGTCCTCGTTCATGGTGTCGAGGATGCTGGAGCGCAGCACCCGCGAGTAGAAGCCGATGAACAGCACCGACAGGGCGATCCACGGCAGGATCATGTGGTCGAGCCAGTCGAGGGGATCCTTCGTCAGCGGCACGTATCCCGTGTTGGGGAAGATGCTGAGCTTGAACGCGAGCACGTAGAGCAGTACCGCGCCGATCAGGAACACGGGGGTGGACACCCCGATCAGCGAGAGGACGGTGAGCGCGCGGTCGGTGAACCGTCCGGCCCGCATCGCGCTGAAGAGCCCGAAGGCGATGCCCAGCAGCAGCCAGATGATCCCGGCGCCGATCGCCAGCGACAGCGTGGCCGGAAGATCGCGCCGGATCTCGTCCTCGACGTTGACCTGCTGGGTGTAGGAGATGACGTCGCCCGTGAACACCTTGCGCATCGTGATCGCGTACTGGTCGTAGATCGGCTTGTCGAAGCCCCAGCTCTTGCGCACGGCCGCCCGGGTCTCCGGCGTCGAGGTGCGCCCCGCGAGGCGGTCCTCCGGCTTCCCGTTGGGGATCGCCTGGAAGATCAGGAACGTCAGCACCGAGATCGCGAACAGCACGACGATGGTCGAGGCGAGCCGGCGGACGACGAAGCGGCCCATCAGTGCTCGATGCGGACCTCTGCCCGCGGGTCGAGGGCATCCCGCACGCCGTCTCCGAATACGTTGATGCCGAGGACGGCGAGCACGAGCATGATGCCCGGCACCAGGGTCAGGTGCAGGGCGGTGGAGATGCGGGGGATGCCGTTGCTGATCATCGTGCCCCAGGACGGGTTGGGATCCTGGACTCCGGCGCCGAGGTAGGACAGCCCGGCCTCGAGCAGGATCGCGTTGGCGATGATCAGCGGGACGAAGACGATGAGCGTCGACGCGAGGTTGGGCAGGACCTCGGTCGTCATGATGCGCAGCGCGCTCGCGCCCTGGGCGCGGGCCGCGTCGATGAACTCCTTCTCGCGCAGGCTGAGCACCTGCCCGCGGATCGGCTTGGCGGCGTAGGGGATGTAGACGACCCCGATGATGAGCGCCGGCACGAGCAGCGAATTGCCCTTCAGCTGGAAGAGGCCGAGGTCGATCCCTCCGAGCGCCAGCGACGTTCCCAAGGCCACCGCCAGCAGGACCACGGGATAGGCCCAGATGAGATCGAGCACGCGCGAGAGCACGCCGTCGACCGGGCCGCGCAGATATCCCGCCAGCGTCCCGATGACCGTGGCGAGGATCATGGTGATCAGCGTCGCGATCAACCCGATCTCCAGCGAGTTGCGCCCGCCGTAGAGCAGCCGCACGGCGATGTCGCGGCCGTTCGCGTCGGCTCCGAGGAAGAACTTGCCCTGCCACGTCGGCCCGATCGGGTTCCCGTCGATCGACACCACGTTTTCGGTCTTGCCGCCGACCTTCACGGTGTCGGTGATGTGGTTGACGTTGGGACCGGTGTGGGCCACGTGCTTGGCGTACCACGGAGCGGCCAGGCACATGAGGGCGATCACCAGGAACAGCGCGCCGAACGCGAGCGCGGCGCGATTGCGGCGCAGCCGCCGCAGCGCGAGCCGGTACGGCCCGATCCCCGCCGGGGGCGGCTCCTCCGACGGCCCGCTGCGGGGGATCGCGCCGGGAAGCTCGAGGGAGAGCTCGTTGCCGCTCGCGGTGGGATCGATGGCCATGACGTCTGGGCGGCGTCCCGGGGCGGGGTCCGCCCCCGCCCCGGGACGTCACATCACTTCAGTGACAGGTTGAGCCAGTCGTCGAGGTAGAGCGGATGGATCGTCGAGGCGGCGAAGTTCATCCGGTTGGACTGGAACTTCGGCACCTGCTCGGATCCGTACACGGCCTCGTACGCCTGGCTCGTCGTGTACTCGTCGAGCTTCTGCCACTGACTGGCCACCGAGTTCAGCTGCGACGTGGGAACCGGGTTGAGCTTCGCCAGCTCCGTCTGGATCTTCGGATCGTTGACGTAGGAGAAGTTCTGATTGTTCGTCGCCTGGATGGCCGTGCCGTCGAGCAGCAGGTAGAAGTCCGACGGATTCGGGAAGTCCTGGATCCAGTCGGCGAATCCCGTCTGGGCCTTGGTCTTCTCGTTGCCGATCGTCGGGAAGTAGGTCGAGTCGCTGATGATCTTCGGCGTCGCCTTGAACCCGAGCTTGTTCAGCACGTCGGTGTAGTAGTCGACGTACTCCTTGCGCGGGCTGCGCATCTCGCCCCACACCGTGATGGGCGTCCCGGCCAGCCCCGACTGCTGGACGAGCTGCTTGGCCTTGTTGATGTCCGGCGCGCCGTTGGGATCGCCGTATGGGCACGAGGTCGGATGACCCACGATGCCCTCGGGCAGGAAGTTGCACTCGGGCTTGAGGAAGCCGCTGGCCAGCCGCGCCATCGCGCGCTTGTCGAGCGCGTAGTTGACCGCCTGGCGCACCTTGACGTTGTTGAACGGCTTCAGCCGCGTGTTCATGAAGAAGTAGAACGTCGACGGAATGGTCACGGGAGCGAACCGGTTCTGGGCCGTCGAGCGGATCTGGCCGAGCAGCGCCGGCGGCAGCGTGTCACCGGGATCGAACACGTCGGCCTGGTTGTTGAGCACCTGCTGGGCCTCGGCCTGGGTGTTCGAGTTGATCGTGATCGTGATCTTCTGCAGGTGCCCCTCCGGGACGTCAGGGATGGCGAACGAGGCCCACTTCGGGTTCTTGACCATCGTGAACGTCCGGTTGGGCTGGACCGCCGTGATCATGTAGGGCCCCACACCCGGCGGCGGGCTGTTCGAGAGATTCGTGAACTTCGTCCCGGTCGGGACGAGCCCGGCGGCCGGGAAGGCGATCACGTTGGTGAACGCGCCGTACGCCTTGATCAGCTTGATCGTGATCTTGCCGGTCGCGTCGTCGGCCGTGATCCCGGAGATCTTCTGCGCCTTGCCGCTGTCCACGGCCGCGGCGCCGACGATGTAGTTCGTGAAGAAGGACTTGCCGCCCCAGTTCACCTTGATCGAGCGGCGAATGGTGTACTCGAGGTCACCGGCCTTGACGGGCTGGCCGTTGGAGTAGGTCAGGCCCTTGCGCAGTTGGAAGGTGTACGTCTTGCCGTCCTTGGAGATGCTGGGCAGCGCGGTCGCGAGGCCCGGGATGATCTCTCCACCCTGCTTGCCTCCCGCGTGGCGGTAGGTGAGCAGCGGCGTGTAGGTGATCCAGTCGGCCGCCGCGCCCTGGGTGGTGTACGCGAGGCCGGGGTCGAGGAAGTCGGGCGCCGTCCCCATGAGGACCGTCGCCTCGCCTCCGTTGCGCCCCTGCGCGGGGCTGCCCGAGCTGCTGCTGCTGCTCGAGCCTCCGCAGGCGCTGATGCCGAGCGCCACGGCGAGCACGACGCCGACGGCGCCGAGGCCACGAAATCCCTTCTGCATGGTGCCTCCTCGTATGACGAACACGGCGAGCGCGGGAACGACACACGCGTCCTCAATCCCCCGCGGGCGCCCACCTCGTGTTCATACCCCGCGATACGCCGCGCACAAACCCCGGCGTTCGGCAGATATGCCCAGCGTTCGACGGATATTGCCGCCGGGGGCGCCCGAGGCTTGGGGTACGGTCGCCAGGCCAGCGCACCCGGAAGAGGAGAACCGACATGGCCAGCACCGCAACGCCGCCGCCCCAGCCCGCCGTCACGCCCCCGCCGTCCGGCGACCGGTCCGGCGGAGGCGGTCGCCGCGCCGGCCTCGTCGCGCTGATGGTCGTGCTGATCGCCGGCGCCGGGGTGGCCGGGTACTTCATCGGCGACGGCGCCGCCGACGCCTCCAAGGCGAAGAAGGACGGTCGCGCCGCCGGCGCGGCCGCCGTGCAGGCCCAGTACCGCCCCGGCGCGCCGGCGTACGCGGCGATCTTCCGCGCCGGCCAGGCGGCCGGGACACGCACCGGCGAACGAGCCGGGGTGAGCCTCGGCGCGAAGCAGGGCCAGGCGGCCGGCTTCGAACGCGGCCAGACCGCCGGCAAGGCGCAGGGCGTCGCCGACGGCGCCGCGGCGGCGCTGGGCAACTACTCCAGCTGGCAGACCGGCGCCGGAGCCTTCTACATCGTCGACCCCGCGCCGGGTACCCAGGCGGGGATCACCTACGTGATCAACGGGCGCCAGCTGATGCAGCCGAACCGGTTGTACGAGATCTGCGTCGACGACCCGGCGCGGATCTGCAGCCAGGCCGCGCCGCCGCGGTAGCGCTCAGTCGAGCCTGAGCTGGCGGGCCGTCGAGGGCACGAGGCCCTTGGCGGTCCGCTTGTTCACGAACAGCATGTACGGGCCCGGCGGCAGCACGGCGGCGGAACCGGGTACGTCCACCGCCACGCTGCCGGCGGATCGGGAGGAGATCGGCAATTCGACCTGGCGCTGGTCGCCGTCGACGAGGTGGGTCAGCGCGGTGTTGCGCACCAGCACGACCGACGCGATGTCCTGGGCGTCCGGCGTGGCGACGGTCACGTGGGCACCGCGGCCGAAGCCCCCCGAGACCGAGTCGATGGTCGGCCGCGCGCCCCAGGACAGGTACGGCGGGTTGTAGATCTCGAAGCTCGGGTTGCGGAACGCGTTCGAGAAGCCGCCGGGGAAGGTGTTGTTGTAGGTGTAGGCCGTCGAGATCGGCGAGTGGCCGCCGACCAGGACCTGACCGCTGGGCAGCAGGATGGCGGTGTTGTGGTAGGTGCGGCCCTCGTGGGCCGTGGCCATCGGCGTCCACTTGCCGGTGGCGGGATCGAACTGCTCCGCCTGCTTGATCGGGAAGGCCGTGCCGGGGGCGTCGACCTCGTCGCGGTTGGCACCCGAGAACGCCATCACCTTGCCGGTGGGCAGGAGCACGGCGGTGGAGTACCAGCGCGGTTGGGACAGGGGACCGGTGGAGGCGGAGCTGAACGCGTCGCCGTTCGCGGTGTCGACGCTGTTGATCTCGCTCGCGCTGGTGGGCACGTAGCTGCCCGGCGTGGGCCCGAGCACGCCGCCGGCGGACAGGAACGACGCCTTGGTGTACGGCGGCTTGAGCGGGAGCATGATCGAGAAGGAGGAGCCGCGGAAGCCCAGCGTCGGCGACACGTTGGCGCTGCCGAGGTCGGCCGAGAGGCCGAGCGGCACGCCGAGGTTCTTCCACGCCTTCGTCGCCGGGTCGTAGGCCGCGGCGAGGGTCCACGTCGCCTCGTCGTAGGCCTGGCCGAACGGGTTGAACGCCTGGCCGGCGGCGTCGTAGTAGACCTTGCCGTCGGGGAGCAGGTGCAGGCGCGGATACAGCGGCAGGGAGCGGCTGGCGCTGTCGCCGTTGGCGGTCCACTTGCCGGTCGCGACGTCGTAGGTCTCGGTCTGCCGCACGTTGGTCCCCGAGTCGAGGGGGCGCTGCGGGTAGACCGGCTTGAGCAGCTTGGTCACTCCGCTGGCGACGAAGACGTTCCCCCCCGGCAGGGTCACGAGGCTCGGATACCAGCGGCCGTAGTTCATGTCGCCGGTCTGGGTCCAGGTGTTGCTGTCCGGGTTGTAGATGCGCGTGTTGCGCAGGCCCTCGAGCTCGCTCACGCCCAGCGTGGAGTCGGGCAGGTGGGGCTCGGCGTAGTAGCGGGTGCCGCCCGGCGTGAGCACGCGCCCGTCCGGAAGCAGGACCTGGTCGGAGCAGAAGAGCGCTCCGGCCGCGCCGCCGGGATCGTTGAGCACCTGGTCGAGCGGCGGGGGAGCGTGCGGCACGATGTACTGGGTGTTCGCGGTGCCGTTCGCGCCCGCATCCACGGGCGAGGGCTGCGACCAGCTCGGTCCGGAGACGTCGAGCAGGCGGCTCTGATCGTTGACGGCCTTGTCGCCGATCTCGGCGACGATGTTCAGGTTGACGTTCTCCTCGGCCTCGAGACCGTCCCAATAGACGAGCCGGCCGTTGGGGAGCGCGACGATGTTGACGGCGGCCGGCTTGCAGGTGATCTTCGCCGCGGTCGGGTCCTGCGGGCCGGAGGACCCGTGCGGGCACTCGGGCCCCGGCTCCACGAACGGGCTCGAGAACGCGCCGAGTTCGGCCGCCCCGCCGCTGGGGGTCACGCCCGAGGTCGTGAGCCCGGGGACCGCCGGGACGCCCGGGACCGACGAGACGTTCGGCACCTGATCCGCGCCCGGCAGGTCGCCGAACTGCGGGCCCTTGGGCGCGTCGATCGTCGCCCACGCCGCGGGCGTCGCCACGAGCGCGAGCACGGTCACTGCCGCCGCGAGCACTGCGCGGCGAAATCCCGTCGCCGATGAGGACCCCCTGCCCCCCATGCCTCCGCGCCGGACCCTAGCGCGCGGACGCCGATGGGGCAAGCGGTGCTACTCCGCGGCGGCCTCCTCGTCGTCCGTCTCCTCGTACAGCGATTCCCGCGCGACCTCGCGGCCCCGTGCGTCGAACAGCTTCACCTCGAGCGTGTCCGCGCGGTAGTCGTCGGGGGCGATCAGCGTGAAGCGGTCCTCGACCAGGACGCACTGGTCGACGGCGAGGTCCGCGAGCTCGGCGGTGACGATCGCGCCGGCGCCGCGCAGCGGGCGTCCGTACACGAGGGTGACCTGCGCGACCCGGCCCTCCTCGCCTCGCCACGTGCCGATCACGTCGTCGGAGAGGTCGAGCTGCCAGTCGGGATTGCGCTCGGCGGTCTCCGCCGTGAAGTCGGCCTCGGCCGCGACGTCCGATGGTTCTCCTCCCTCGCCCGCCGGCACGAACGACACGTGGCCGAAGAGCTCCATGCCCGTGGAGGTGGGGGCGGTCGCGGGCACGTAGGTGCGGCCGGCGTAGGTGCGGTCCGGGTAGAAGGTGATCTCGCCGGGCTCGCCGAGGTCCTCGTCCCCCGCGTCCAACTCGTCGCACGCGCGGTAGAAGGCGTCGGAGAGGCTGTGCGCCCAGCGGCCGTAGGGCAGCCCCTCCTGGGGCGGCTCGGCGGCGAATCGGGGCACGAAGCGGTCGGTCGGGGCCATCGGAGCGGGAGAGGCTACCTGCGGGCGGGGGTGCTAGGTCTCCAGCATCAGCGTGACCGGGCCGTCGTTGACCAGCTCGACGGCCATCATCGCCCCGAACACCCCGCGTGCCGCCCCCGCCCGCTCGCAGAACCGCAGGTACAGCGGCTCGGCGTGCGCCGGCGGCGCGGCGGCCACGTACGACGGACGGTTGCCCTTGCGGGCGTCGCCGTACAGCGTGAACTGGGAGATGCACAGGATCTCGCGCTCGCCGACGGGGTCGTTCATGCGGCCGTCGGCGTCCGGGAACACGCGCAGCGCGCGGACCTTGTCCGCCAGCCGGTCGGCGGAGGCGGCGTCGTCGTCGTGCGTCACGCCGAGGAGGACCAGCAGGCCCGGTCCGATCGCGGCGACCTCCTCTCCCTCGACGGTCACCGAGGCGCGGGTGACCCGCTGGACGAGTGCGCGCACCGGCGGGACTCTCTCAGGTCACCACCGAGGCGACGAGTCCGGCCGCCACGACGATCGCGGTGCTCCAGGCGATCGCGCCGGCGGCGATGCGCAGGTCGAGCCCGTACAGGTGGGCGACCACCAGCGTGTTGATTCCGGTCGGCATCGCGGCCATCAGCAGGTAGGCGTCCGGGAGCTCGAGCACCGGCGCGGCCAGGACGAGGAGGACCGCGGGCGCGACGAGCAGGCGCAGTACGAGCGCGCTGGCCACGGGGGCCGTCAGCGGCGGAGGGAACGGCAGCGCTCCCTCGTCGGACTCCTGCGCCAGCGTGACGCCGACGGCGAAGAAGCCCAGCGGCACGAACGCGAACACGGCGACCTGCGAGGCGTTCACGAGCACGTCGGGGGCCAGCGCCGCCGGGGCGAGCAGGGCGGCGACCGCGGCGATCAGCGGCGGATTGCGCAGCACGAAGGCCCGCAGCCGCTCGGCCGTGCTCTCACCGGCGCGCTCGCCGAACGCGGCCCCCACGGCGAAGATGCCGAGGAACAGCACCGGATTGGTGACGAGCGCGTCGTAGGCGGCGCCGACCCCGAGCTGCGAGGAGCCGAGCAGGATGGCCACGAACGGCAGGCCGACGTAGCCCGTGTTGGCCTGCATGACCGAGGCGATGAGCGCTCCCTGCTGCGGCCGCGCCAGGCGCAGCAGGCGCGCGCCGACCAGCCAGGCGGCCGCGCCCACGAGGACGAGCATCGCGATGGCCAGCGCGAGGCCGCCGGCGACTCCCGCGTCGACGTGCAGCCGCGCCACGTTGAAGAACGTCACGAACGGCGACAGCGTGTACAGCGCACCGATCAACAGCCGACGAGCGGTGATCTGGGCGGACTCGCCCCAGCGCCGTTCCGCCCACACACCAATCCCCGTCGCGGCCGCGATCGTCGCCGCGGCGGCGATCACGCGTCGCGCAGCTCGGCCGCGGCCTGCTCGGGCGCCATGACGTTGAGGTACACGCCGGTCCCCAGCTCGAGCCCGGCCAGGTGCCCGAGCCTGGGCACCACGTCGATGCGCCAGCAATAGTGCTCGGCCCCGCGCGGCGCGGTCCGGACCCACAGGTTCAGCGGCGGCGGCGCGCCGAGCCGGCGGGTCAGGCGCTGCAGTGCGTCGTGCAGCAGCGCGGCGCCCGAGGGTCCGTCGTCCTCGAACCGCGCTCGGGGACGCCGGGGGGCCAGAAGCAGCTGGAAGGGCACCCGCGCGCCGTAGGGCGCGATGAGGACGGCCTCGTCGTCGACGGCCACGAGCCGATCGCGCCGGCGCACCTCCTCCTGCACGAGGTCGGCGAGCAGGTTGCCGCCCATCGTGCGCGTGGCGTAGGCGCCGAAGCGCTCGCGTTCGCGGGCCAACTCGGCGGGGACGAAGTCGAGCGCGTAGAGCTGGGCGTGCGTGTGCGGCAGCGACGAGCCCGCCTCGGCGCGCTCGTTGACCATCACGTGCACGTAGGCGGCGTCCTCGTGGGCGCGCTGGCGCGCGCGCCACGCCTCGACCGCGGCCGCCACCTGCTCGCCGGGGAGCTCGGCCAGCGCGCCGACCGGCTGAGGCCCGTTGACGATCACCTCGTGGGCGCCGGTGGCCGGGCGGGCGGTGAACAGGTCGGGATTGGCGTCGTCCGGCGGCGTCGCGGCATCCGGGGTCAGCGCCGGATAGAGGTTGGGCACGACCCGCACGGTCCAGCCGGGGGTGTCGGGCGCACCCCCGCCCGGCCGCACGGCGTAGACCTCCGGCGGCGTGCGGTCCTCGTGCCCGTGCACGAACGGGTCGCCGTCGGGGTCGATGGCCGGCGCCGGGTCGACGCGGAATGCCTGGGCGCCGGGGCGCGTCGCGCGATCGGCGGCCACGATCGTCTTGAGCCCCGTCAGCGGGTCGATCCGTACCTCAGGCAAGCGGGCGCTCCATGCGGACGTGCTCGATCCCGACCTCCATGAATCGGTCGCCCTGCTCGCTGTACCCGGCGGCCCGGTACACGCCGCGCGCGCGCGTCTGGGCGTTGAGCACGATCCGCTCCGCGCCGGCCTCGCGCGCCTCCTCCTCCCCGAGGGCGAGCAGGCGGCCTCCGATACCGCGTCGGCGCGCGTCGCGGGCCACGACGAGCCGGCCGAGCTTGCACGTCGCACCGTCGAACAGCAGCCGGCAGGTGCCGATCACCGAGCCACCCTCCACCGCCACCAGGTGGATCGCCTCGTCGTCGCGCCCGTCGATCTCCATCTCGCGCGGAACGCCCTGCTCGTCGCAGAACACCCGAACGCGGAGCTCGAGCCCGGCCGAGCGCTCGGCCGCGTCGCGGGCGCGGCGAAACCCGACGGTCGGAGCGGAGGGGCGCACCGGCGCAACTTATCGCTGCCGTCGCAGCGTGCTCTCTCCGCGGACCCTCCTCTGCCCGCATGGGTGTATGCTGGAGGCCCTACACCGCGAGCGGCCACATGGCAGAGGGCCGTCGCATCTTCCGGGTGGTGCCGGAATCTCGGACCGCGCGACGACTTCCGCGGTTCTTAGCGAAGCAGGAAAGCCGTCATGGCTGACTCAACGTCAGCGGCCGTTTCGGTCGCGTCCGCACCTTCATCCGACGATCTTCAGCGCGCGGAGGACTTCACGCGCGAACCCTTCCTCCACGAGGGCGAGACCCTCGAGGACGCGCTGGCCCCTGGGACCGCGCGCCGCCGCGCCTTCGACGCCGCGCTGGCCGAGCTGGACGCCGGCGCCGAGCACCCGTCGGTGCCCTGGCGGCAGACCTACTCGCTGCTGCTCGGCCTCGAGCGGCTGCTCTCGGAGGAGGAGCCTCACCTCGCCGACGGCACCACGCTCACCGCCCACCAGGTCGACGCGCTCTCCGGCACGCTCATCGCCCTGACCGCCGAGGCGCAGCGCGCGGCGGCGAACGGAAACGGGGCGGCCCCCGTGGCCAACGCCGATCCCGACCTCCTGGCCTCGTCCGCCATTCCCGGCGAGGAGGAGATCGACGATGTCGACGGCGAGCCGGACGAGGAGCCGCAGGACTGGGAGGACGAGGCGCCCGAGGACGAGGCGCTGCAGCTGCCCGAGCAGCCCGAGGACCCCAACGCCGCGCGGCGCTTCTGGTTCGAGCACGCCACCGGGTCGGGGAAGACCGTCGCCGCGCTGGGCTTCGTCGAGGCCTCGCGCACCGGCGGCGTCCTGATCCTCACCCACCGCCGCAACCTCGTCGACCAGTTCCACGGCGAGCTGCGCGACCGCGGTTACGCCGACCGCATCTCGCCCGCGCTCCTCGACGGCAAGGACCCGGCCAACGGACCGGTCACCGTCGAGACCTACCAGTGGTTCGTGCGCAACGCCGGCCGCGTCTCCGACGCCTACACGATCGTCATCTGCGACGAGGCCCACACGGCGCTGGGCGAGAAGACCTCGGCGGCGATCCGCCGCTGGTCCGGCCCGGTGTTCGTCGGCATGACGGCGACGGGCGCGCTGATCGCCCGGCACGTCACCGACCTCTTCCCGACCCAGACATCCCGCTTCGACCTCGCCCAGGCCGCCCGGCGCGGCGTGATCGCGCCGCTGCGGTGCATCCGGATCCCGCCGGGCCCGGGGGTGCGCACGATCGCCAAGGTGCCGCTGCGCCGCGGCGAGGTCGACACGGAGTTCGACCAGGAGATGCTGGCCGAACTGCTGGACCAGACGCCCTTCAACGTCGCCGTCGCCGACCTCTACAAGACGCGCTTCAACGGCGTGCCCGGCGTGATCTACGCCGCCGGCGTGCGCCACGCCTACAACGTCGCCGAGGCGCTGCGCGCCGTCGGGCTGAAGGCGCAGGGCGTCTCCGGCGAGACGCCGAAGCGCGAGCTGACGCGGATCCTCGCCGCCTACGAACGCGGCGACATCGACGTGCTCGTCAACGCGCAGCTGCTCGCCGAAGGCTGGAACTCGCCGCGCGCCACCGTCTGCATGCACCTGGCGCCCACGGCGTCCAAGCGCATCTACCAGCAGCGGGTCGGCCGCGTGACGCGCCGCCAGGCGGGCAAGGAGGCGGGGATCGTCGTCGACTTCGTGCACCCGGCGACCCGGCACGACGATCCGGTCGTGACGCTGCATTCGCTGCTCGGCCGCGACGTGTACCGCGGCGGCGCGATCGTCGTCGGCCCCGTGCGCCGCGGGCGCGGGCGGCGCGTCCGCGTCGAGCGCCGGGTCCTCCCCGTCACCGCCGACCCGGACCGGCGGGCCGAGGTCTTCGAGCGCGAGCTGTGGCGCATCGCCGTCGAGCACCTCGACTACGGCGAGCAGCACGTGTGGGCGGCGCTGGCCGGCGCCCGGGTCGCCCCCAACGGCTGGCGGCGCGCCAAGGCGATGCTGCACTTCGACCGTCAGGGTGAGCTCAAGCGCCGCTTCCTCATCACGGCCGTGCAGCGCAACCGCAACACCCAGCTGCGCCTGCGGGCGCTGCAGGAGATCGCCGCCGCGCGGGACGCCGACGCCTTCGACGAGGCGATCGACATCATCGGCACCTGGTCGCGCGACGAGAAGCGCGAGGGCGTGAAGGTCATGCTCCAGGCGCTGGCGGAGAAGCGGATCGGCCGCCGCGACCAGGCAAACGCCTGGATCTGGCGGATGGCGGAGTACACACGCGAGGTCCACGAGGAGTACGCGGTCCAGCGCTGGCCCGAGACCAAGCGCCTGCTCGGGCTGCTCGTGAACTCCTCCGGCGCGGCGCATGCGCGTAACGCCCGGCGCATCGTCCATGCCGCGCGCAAGCAGGACCGGCGGCTCTCGGCCGCGCTGCTCGCCGCGTCGCTCGCACACACCCCCGAGGCCCAGCAGGCGCTCGACGGCGCCCGCACGCGCATGGCGCGCAAGCCGAGCGCCCTCGCCCGCGAACTGCTGCGCAACTTCCCCAAGAAGGG
>DASYIJ010000244.1:0-12251 GCA_035997675.1 Solirubrobacteraceae bacterium | reverse complement strand
GCCCACTCCGCGTACTCCTCGACGGTCACGAGCTCGGCCTTGAGCCGGTCGATGCGCTCGATGAACGAGGCCAGCAGCGCTGCCGGGTTGCCCTGGAAGTCGTGGCTACGGAGCGGGAGCTCGTCGATGCGCTCGAGAAGGAGCGCGAGCCGGTCCGCACCGCTCGCCGCCGCCGCGAACGGGTCGAGCCCCGCGGCCGGCGACTCGCCGTGCAGCAGGCGGGTGCACAGCTCGGGCACCGTCGCGACCGTGAGCTCCTCGTATGCGCGCTCGATCACGCTTTCGACACGGATGCGCAGCGCGGCCGCCGTCGCGGCGCTCGAAGCCAGCAGCGCGATCCGCTCCGGCGGGACGCCCTGCTCGACCAGCCATCCGAACCGTGCGATCAGCGCTCGGGTCTTGCCGGTCCCGGTCCCGCCGAGGACCAACAACGGTCCACCGGTGTGCGCAGCGGCATCGCGCTGGGCGTCGGTGAGGCCTCGGAGCGGATCGGACACCACCCTAGGATATGACCGCATGACGCAATCGCAGACCGGCGGCCCGGCGGGCTCGGACGGGAGCCATGCCGACTGGCTCGCTGCCTGCCGACGGGCGACCACGGGGCTGCGCGCGATGCTAGGCGAGCATCCCACCACACGTGAGCGCGCCGAGGAGACGGGCACCCGCGGCGAGGGTGGGGACCGGACGCTCGTCATCGACAGGGCGGCCGAGGACCTGGTCTTTGCCGAGCTCGACAAGCTTCATGCCGACGGCCGCCGCTTCGTCGCGATCTCCGAGGAGCGCGGCGAGGTGGACTACGGCGACGCGGCCGTGCGCGTCGTCATCGATCCGATCGACGGCTCGCTGAACGCCAAGCGCGGCCTCACGCACCACTGCCTGTCGGTCGCCGTGGCGGAGGGCGACACGATGGCCGACGTGGTGTTCGGATACGTCCACGACCTAGGCGCCGACGAGGAGTGGGTGGCCTCCAGCGGAGCCGGTGCGTACCGCGGCGGCCACCGGCTGGACACCGGCCCCGGCGAGCGTCGCGCGGATGGCGGCAAACTGGAGGTCCTGGGCATCGAGTCCGCCGATCCGCGCTGGGTGGCCGAGGCCGCCGACGAGCTGCGCGACAGCGCGCATCGCCTGCGCGCCCTCGGCTCGATCGCGATCTCCCTGTGTCAGGTCGCCGCGGCGCGCTTCGACGGCATGGTGACCCTCAAGCGCTGCCGTTCGGTCGACGCCGCAGCCGGTCAGCTGATCGTCCGCGAGGCCGGCGGTCTGATCGCCTTCACCGGCTACGAGGACCCGCTGGCGGCTCCGCTTGACCTGGTCCCGCACTCACCGGTCATAGCCGCCCGCACGGAGCGCGCGCTGAACGAGCTGCGCGCGCTCCCGCGGGCCTGAGTGAGCCCCTCCCCAGGGGCACCTGCTCAGCCGTGATGGCCTGCGCAGTACACGTCGCGCGACACCTGGCCGGGCAGGGTCGGCAGGGTCGGCGACAGGTCCTTGATGAGCTGGGCCTGGCTGGCGGCGTAACTCTCGATCTCCTGGGCGACGACCGCGCGAGCTGCGGCGTTCGGCGCACTCACGAGCCGCTCCGCGTTGCGCCACGCCGTCTCACGCCAGGCCACGACCGCCTGGAAGAACCCCTGGTAGCCGATCTGGGTCAAGGGCGGTGGCAGCGAAACATTGATGCTGGGGTCGAAGCGCTGGGCGCCCTCCGTGATGGCGGGCTCGTACGCGTTGTAGAGGATCTGATTGACCTTGTCGTGGTCCGGCTTGCGGCTCGTGCCGTCCGGCTTCGTTAGGCCGATCGCCGCGAGCACGAACGGCAGGTCGCGCTGGACGTGGGCGTTGACCCCGAGCAGGAGATCGCCCTCGCCGGTCACCTGCTTGTTCGTGGCCGCGTTGAGCGCGATCTGCCACGCCTGCGGGACGTTGCCCATGTCGCCGCGGTTATAGGCGTCCATCGGCGTGAAGTAGTACTTGGCGAAGACCGCGTCCTCGTGGTTCACGAAGGCGTTGTCGTCGAAGAAGTGCGGGTCGTTGATCGCCTGGCGGTACTGCTGGGTGACGCGCAGGTAGAGCAGGGAGAACAGTGCCCGGTGATCGCACGAGCTCGCCAGCGGATTGAAGCGCCGCGTCATCTCGCGGATGGTCGCGTCCACGCATCGGACCCTGCCCGACACGCAGTCGTTCGCGCTGTTCGGGTTGTACTGATCGGTCAGGCCGGGGAGCAGCGAGCTCCAGTCGACGAGGATGTTGCCGTCGGCGAAGGCCCGGGCCGGCACGAGCATCAGGCCGAACGTACACACCAACGCGAGCAGCAGGCGAGTACCGCGCATGTTCACCATCCTTGGTTCCCCGGGCGCGCTGGGGGATCCGCGCCCACCTCCGGTTTCCATAGTGCCCATCGGCAACCTTGAGCAATGCCTTGAGCATTTGGACGGATGTATGAATCGTCGGCTCAGCAGGCACGCTGGCGGGCTGCGTCATCATCTGAATGACCATGATCGACTGGGGCCTCACACGACAGATCGCCGGTGTCATCGCCGGCGAGGGCGCCAACGGCTCTTCGACGCCCGCGCGGCTCGAGGGGCTGCCCGCGGCCGCCGCCGAGAGCGAGCGCCTCGTGAGTGCCTACACGGGCCTCCGCGCTCCGGGTTCGCTCCCGCGTGCCGAGGCGCTGGACCGCCGGGGTTGGATCGACGCCAACGTCACCAGCCTTCGCCCGCTGCTCCAACCGCTGGGCGACCGCCTGGGCTCCGAGCTGGGACCGCTGGCGGCGCCGGTGCGCGCGGTGGCCGGCGTGGTCGTGGCCGCCGAGGTCGGGGCGCTGTTCGGCTACATGTCGCGCCACGTGCTCGGCCAGTACGAGCTGATGCTGCTCGACTCGACCGCGCCGGCGCGTCTGCTGTTCGTGGCTCCGAATCTCGCCGAGGCTCGCTCCAACCTCGATGCCGACGCCGGTGAGCTGCTGCGCTGGGTCGCTCTCCACGAGACCACCCATGCGCTGCAGTTCGAGGGCGTGCCGTGGTTGCGCGAGCACCTGTCCGGGCTCGTGCGCGAGCTGCTGCGCACGGCCGAGGTCTCGGTCGACGCCGGGAAGCTGTTGCGGCTCCCATCCGGCGCCGACCTGCGCTCGCTCGTCGACGCGGTCCGCGAGGGCGACCTGCTCTCGCTCGTCACCGGTCCGGAGCAGCGGGCCCTGCTCGACCGCGCACAGGCGACGATGGCGGTGATCGAGGGTTACGCCGAGCACGTGATGGATGCGGTCGGGGCGAGCGTGCTCCCCTCCCTCCCGCAGCTGCGTGCCGGCCTGGAGCGCCGCCGGTCCAGCCGTTCGGCGGCGGCGCGCTGGCTCGCGCGGCTGCTCGGCCTCGAGCTCAAGATGCGCCAGTACCGCCTCGGCAAGGACTTCTCCGACCGTGTCGTCGCCGCCGGCGGAATTGACGCGCTCAACCGCGTCTGGACCGGGCCGGAAGCCCTCCCGACACTCCGCGAGCTCGAGGATCCCGGCGTCTGGCTGGAGCGAACACGCGTTCCTCTTGTTACAAAGTCATGACGCTTACGCCTCGATTTTCCGGGCAATTTCCGAGTACGCTGTAACAAGGTCTTCGCCTCGGGGTTTACAAACACGTGTTCGGTGGGACTGGTAAGGTCCGGACCGAGCCGCTCAGACAAAGACCGCCGCGATCTCGGGACCGCCGAGAGGAGTGAGGAAGCAGATGGCTACCACCACCCAGACCCAGCGGAGCGCCGCCGCCAAGCGCGCCGCCGCGACCCGCAGTGCCGCGGCCAAGCGCCGTAGCGCCGCCGCCAAGCGCGCCGCCGCGACCCGCGAGGCGAGCCAGCGCAACCCCGTCGAGCAGGTTCAGTCCGTCGCCGAGCGCGCCGTTCTGATCCCCGTCGGTGCTGCCCTGACCGCCACCGACCGCGTCGCCGAGGCCGTTGCCGAACTGGCGCGTACCTACAGCACGCCCGACACCGCGCAGAGGCGCGTCGAGCGCGACCTACGCCGTTTCGAGCGCCGTGGCACGACCGCCCGGAATCGCGCCGAGCGTCGTATCAAGCGCACGCGCACGCGCGTCGAGCGCGAGCTGCGCCAGCGCCGGACCCGCGCGGTCCGCGTCGTCAAGCGCAACCGCACTCAGATCGAGCGTCAGGCGAAGAACGTTCGCCGCGACCTCGAGAAGGCCGTCACCCAGGCCCAGGAGCGCGTTACGAGCGCCTAGCTCGACGACTTCCCCCCGGCCGGCGTGGAGAGGCGTCGGACCGGGAAAGCGTGCCGGCACACATATCCTCGCCGGCACATGCAGCACCTCTCCTCCCTCAACCGTCGGGGCGCCCTTGTGGCGTCCCGTCGGTCTTTAAGCGACCATCGCGAACGCGGCTCTCCCCAAGCCGGGCAGGGCGCGCCCGGTCTGCTTGAATGAACTCGATGCCGACCAAGGACGACGTCCGCGAGGCGCTGAGGGTCGTGATCGACCCCGAGTTGCGCCGCTCCATCGTCGAGCTCGACATGGTGCGCTCGATCGAGATCCACGACTCCACCGGGGTCGTGGACGTGACTGTGTCCCTGACCACTGCCGGGTGCCCGATCCGCAACCACTTCGAGGAGGGCGTCGCCAATGCGGTCCGCACCCTGGACGGTGTGACCGGCGTCAACGTCGACTTCGACGTCCTGACCGATCAGCAGAAGTCCAGCCTCCAGCAGAAGCTGGGGCGCGGGTCGCTGCCCGAGGGCGCGCTCGCCGAGGTGAGCAACATCATCTGCATCGCCTCCGGCAAGGGCGGGGTCGGCAAGTCCACGCTCACCGCCAACCTCGCCGCGGCTCTCGCCGCCGAGGGCAAGCGCGTCGGGGTCCTCGACGCCGACGTGTGGGGCTACTCGATCCCGCGCATGCTCGGCCTCGGCGCCCAGCGACCGAAGGTGTCGGCGGAGCGCAAGATCCTGCCGCTGGAAGCGCACTCGACCTCCGTCATGTCGATCGGGTTCTTCGTCGAGGAGGACTCACCCGTCGTGTGGCGCGGGCCGATGCTCCACAAGGCGCTCACGCAGTTCCTCGAGGACGTCGCCTGGGGGGAGCAGGACTTCCTGCTCATCGATCTTCCGCCGGGAACCGGCGATGTCTCGATGACGCTCTCACAGCTCCTGCCGCAGGGCCGTTTCGTGATCGTGACGACCCCCCAGCCCGCCGCACAGAAGGTCGCGCGGCGCGCGGCGGAGATGGCCGGCAAGTTCAAGCTCGAGATCGCCGGCGTGATCGAGAACATGGCCGGCTTCACCACCCCTTCGGGCGAGCGCTTCCCGATCTTCGGGGAGGGTGGGGGTCAGCTGCTCGCCGACGAGCTCGACGTCCCGCTGCTGGCCAAGGTGCCGCTGACGATGCCCCTGCGCGAGCAGGCCGACGCCGGCACGCCGCTGGTCCTGGCCGATCCCGATGATCCGGCGGCGCAGGCGATCCGGCAGGCGGCGAGCGGGCTGGTGGCCTCCTCGCCGATCGAGCTCCCGGTCATGCAGGCACCGGCACCGGCCGCGGCGCCGAAGCCCGCCGGCGCATCGCTGCCGATGGCCTAGCCGGTGGCGCCTAGCCGGCGCCGCCGTTCTTGGCGTAGTACTCGAGGTTGATCTGCGTGTACTTGGACCACTCCTCGGGGAGCTGGTCCTCGGCGAAGCAGGCATCGACCGGGCAGGCCTCGACGCAGGCGTCGCAGTCGATGCACTCCTCGGGGTCGATGTAGAGCATCTCGACCTTGTCGTAGTCGGGCTCGTCGGGCGTGGGGTGGATGCAGTCGACCGGGCACACCTCGACGCAGGAGTTGTCCTTGGTCCCGATGCACGGCTCGGCGATGACGTAGGCCATATTGGCGTCTTGGTCCTTGACGGGGGTTCGAGCTGAGCCGCGCATTCTAGGCTGTCCGCGGCCCAGGCCCCACGCCGAGGGCGCCTAGACTCCGGCGCCGATGATCCTGCTCACCGGTGCGACCGGCCTCGTGGGCTCCGCGCTGCTGCGCCGGCTGACCGCCGAGGGCGAGTCGGTGCGATGCCTCGTGCGCGATCCGCGGCGCCTCGGGCCCGAGCGCGTGCGCGTTCAGATCGCGCTCGGCGATCTCGCCGACCCGCTCTCGTTCCGCCACGCGCTGCGCGGGGTGAGCACCGTAGTGCACCTCGCCGCGTCGATCCGGGACCAGCCAACCGGATCGATCGAGGAGCTCAACGGCGTCGCCACCTGGCGCATGGTGCGCGCCGCCGAGGGCGCCGGGGTGGAGAAGTTCGTGTTCTTCTCCGCGTTGGAGGCGTCCACGCGGAGCCGCGCGCGCTTCTTCCGCGCCAAGGCGCTGGCCGAGCGCGCGGTCGTCGGATCGAGCCTGCGGCACACGATCTTCGCCCCGTCCATCGTGTACTCGCCGGGTGACCCGTACCTGCGCCTGCTCGAGCGACTGTCGCTTCTGCCCGTGATGCCGATCGCCGGGAACGGGCAGTCGGCGTTCCAGCCGATCTGGGCGGAGGACGTCGCCGACTGCGTGCTGGCCGAGCTCCAGGGCAAGGGCGACGGCCGCGACCGCTACGAGCTCGCGGGTCCCGACACGCTGACCTACGACGACATCGCCGAGCTCGTGCTGCGGTCGCTGGGGCGCCGGCGCCCGATCGTCCACGTGCCGATGCCGCTCGTGCGCGCGTCCCTGCGCGTCGTCGGCGCGCTCTTCGGTCAGGCGGCCTTCGCCACATGGGAGGAGGCCGAGTTGATGGAGGTGCCGATGACGACGCCCAGCGGTACCGCCGATGCCGAGCGGCTGGGAGTCTCGCCCAAGCCGATGCGCGCCGTACTCGGCGTGTGAGCCTGGAGGGGCGCTTTACAGGGTCGGCCGCCGCTCGGCCCAGGGCCGCGCGACCTCGAGCTGGTTCGCGAGCCCCAGCAAGGGCCCCTCGGCCGCCGGGCGCCCGAACAGCTGAACGCACAGGGGGACGCCGTCGTCACCCTCGTAGAGGGGCAGCGAGATCGCCGGCACGCCGGTGACGTTGGCGGTCGCCGTGAACGGAGAGAACCGGCCGCCGCGCGCCCACGCCTCCAAACCGTCGCCCGCCGTCGTATCGATCTCGCCCAGCTTCAGCGGCCGCTCGGCCAACGCCGGCATCAGCACCGCGTCGTAGGGCGCCAGGTAGCCGATCAGGGATCGCGCGAAGGCCTCGAGCTGGGTGATCGCGGCGTGCAGCGCGAGTGCGGAGTTCTCGGTCGCCTGGCGGAACATGGTGAGGCTCAGGGGCTCGACCTCCTCGGGCGTCGGCTCACGGCCGGCGATGGTGGCGCCGAAGCCGACGACCAGGGCGACGAAGGTGCCGAAGGCAACGTTGAACAGCCCCAGCAGCTGGGGATCGTCCCACGGTGGATCGATCTCCTCGACATCGTGCCCGAGCTCCGCCAGCAGGTCGGCGGCGTCGCGCACGGCCGTAGCGTGCGTCGGATCGACCGGAACGTCGATCGGCGGTTTGACCGTGAAGCCGATGCGCAGGCGGCCCGGCTCGCGCTGCATGGTCCGGGCGAACGGCTCATCGGGCGGCGGCGCCCACGTCGCGTCACCCAGCTCGTAGCCGGCCAGCACGTCGAGGACCGAGGCGGTCTCGCCGACCGTGCGGCTCAGGACGCCGGGCACGGTGGTCAGGTGCTCGCCCACGTCGGGCCCCATCGAGATGCGCCCGCGCGCCGGCTTGAGCCCGACGAGGCCGCAGCACGCCGCGGGGATGCGGGTGGATCCGCCCCCGTCGGTGGCGTGGGCGATCGGGACCATGCCCGACGCGACAGCGGCGCCCGCCCCTCCCGAGGAGCCACCGGTGGTGCGCGCGGTGTCCCAGGGATTCCGGGTCGCCCCGTAGCGGCGCGGCTCGGTCGTCGGCACGATGCCCATCTCGGGCATGTTGGTGATGCCCACGATCACGAAGCCGGCGTCCTTGAAGCGGCGCACCACGTGGGAGTCCTTGGAGGGATGGAAGTCGCCGAACAGGTCTGAGCCGAACGTGAGCGGCAGCCCCTCGACGGGCGTCAGGTCCTTGATCCCAATCGGTACGCCGGCGAACGGTCGCTCGTCCCCGGGCCCGATCGCGTCGGCCGCGGCGAGGGCGCGTTCGGCGTCCAACGCGACGAAGGCGTTCAGGGTGGGGTTGAGTGCCTCGATGCGATCCAGCGACGCCTCGACCAGCTCTCGCGAGGTGACCTCGCCCTTGCGCACGAGGTCGGCCAGCTCCGTGACGGGACGGAAGAGGAGGTCGGCGGCGGCGGTCGGGGTCATGCGAGCTCCTGTCGTGGGATCCCGGGAGCCTAACCTGCAACGCTGTGCCGCCGACGAAATACGAAAGAGAGTGAGCATGAGCGAAGTCCAGTCTGGCCTGGAGGGAGTGGTCGCCTTCGCGACGGAGATCGCGGAGCCCGACAAGGAGGGCAGCGCGCTTCGCTACCGCGGCATCGACATCGAGGACCTGGTCGGGCAGGTGCCGTTCGAGAAGGTGTGGGGGCTGCTGGTCGACGGCGACTTCGAGCCCGGATTGGCGCCGGCCGAGCCGCATCCACTCATGATCCGTTCCGGCGACCCGCGCGTCGACGTGCAATCCGCCCTCGCGATGCTGGCGCCTGAATGGGGGCTGCGCCAGCTGATCGACATCCCCGAGCGCCAGGCGCGGAACGACCTTGCCCGGGCCTCCGTGATGGCCCTCTCCTTCGTTGCGCAATCCGCTCGCGGCCCGGACCGCCCGCCGGTCGACCAGGCCATCATCGACCAGGCCACCTCGATCCCGGAGCGCTTCCTGATTCGCTGGCGCGGCGAGGCGGACCCCAGCCACGTCAAGGCGATCGACGCCTACTGGATCTCCGCCGCCGAGCACGGCATGAACGCGTCCACGTTCACCGCGCGCGTCGTGGCCTCGACCGGGGCCGACGTGGCGGCGGCGCTGTCGGCGGCGGTCGGGGCGCTGTCCGGGCCGCTGCACGGCGGCGCTCCCTCGCGAGTGCTGACGATGCTCGACGAGGTCGAGCGACTCGGCGACGCCGACCGCTGGGTCAAGTCGGCCCTCGACCGCGGCGACCGGCTGATGGGGTTCGGACACCGCGTCTACCGCGCAGAGGACCCGCGTGCGCGGGTGCTGCGCCGCACCTGCCGCGAGCTGGGCTCGCCGCGCTACGAGGTCGCCGAGGCGCTCGAGGCGGCGGCGCTGGCCGAGCTGAAGGCCCGCAAGCCCGACCGCGTGCTGGCCACCAACGTCGAGTTCTGGTCGGCGGTCGTGCTCGACCTCGCCGACATACCGTCGCAGCTCTTCACGTCGATGTTCACGTGCGCGCGCACGGCCGGCTGGGCGGCGCACATCCTCGAGCAGAAGCGCGAGCAGCGGCTGATCCGCCCGACCGCCAAGTACATCGGTCCGGGCCCGCGGCCCGTCCCCACAGCGGCCTGATTGCCGTAGGGGCACCGGCCGCGGGGCGACCATGACGCCCGAGCACGAGCTCGATCCCGAGGGCCTGGGCGATCACTTCGACCGGCTGTACCGGGCGGCGTGGGGACTGTGCGGTTCGCGTGAGGACGCGGAGGATCTCGTCCAGGACACCTACGCGCGCGTGCTCGCGCGCCCGCGCGTGGTGCGGCGCGACGACGACCTCGGGTACCTGCTGCGCGTGTTGCGCAACACATTCGTCTCGTCCCGGCGCACCGCGGCGCGGCGGCCACAGATGGCGCCCGGCGCCGAGCCCGAGGCGCTCGACCTGCCCGACCAGCGCCGTGCCGCCGCCGAACCTGCCGTCGCGGCCGAGGCCCGCGAGGTGTACCGCGCCATCTCCGAGCTGTCGGACGACTTCCGCGACGCCCTCGTGGCGATCGACGTCGCGGGCCTGTCGTACACCGAGGCCGCCCGCGCGCTGAAGGTGGCCGAGGGGACGATCACCAGCCGCCTGTTCCGCGCACGCCGCGAGGTCGCGAAGACGCTCGGGCAGCCGGGCGACTAGAAGGGCACTCCGCCCTTGCCGTTCCAGGCGGCGAGCTTGAGCAGGACCGGGAGTGGGACGTTCGCGCCGGCGAGCACGCACGTGTGACCGGCGCGGAGCCAGGTGACGACGGTGCGGCCATTGCGTGTGAAGGAGCGCAGCTTGACGCCGTTGAGCACGGTCGTCTGCGCCCCCGCGGGCGTCTTCAGCGCCGGGCCGGAGACGATCGTGTAGCCGATCCGCCGGCCGTTCTTGTCGTAGAAGACTGTCGCGGTGTCGCGGCCGCCGAGGCGATCCCGGCGGGCGCCCGAGGTCTCCCAGGCGAAGCTGTCGCCCCAGTACGGGTAGGCGACGCCGTCGACCGCGGTCGTCAGGAGCTTGGAGCCGTCGGAGCGCGTCGGCCCCGCGGTGGTGGGCGCCTGCGCGCTCAACCCCGCGGCCTGGACCACGGTCGGCGCCCCCGGCGTCCCGCCGGGCAGCGCCAGCACCACCGCCAGCGCCGCGACCGCCAGCGCAGCGGCGAGGCCGCCCAGCAGTCCTCGTCGGCGGCGGCGGGCGCGGGGCGCCAGCCGCTGGCGGTCGGCCTCGACCCGTTCACGCAGGGCAAGCGGAGCCCGGGCGTCCGCGGCGGCGCTCCGCACGAGATCCACGGCCCGACGCTGCTGGTCGACCAGGCCGCGCAGCTCCGGATCGGCCGCGACGCGAGCCTCGACCTCGGACCGCCGTTCGGGCGCGAGTGACCCGTCCGCCAGCGCGGCGAGGTCGGCGAGCTCACGCTCGTTCAAAGACGGCATGGGTTCCATGAGGTCCTCTGTGTAGTAGGACGCCTGCGCGCCCGGATCTCTTCCTCGAGAAGGGTAGAAAACCGGGTGCGCGGGCGCCGCGGTACAGAACGACGAGGGCCCGGCACAAGGCCGGGCCCTCGAACCTAGCGCTGGCGAGCAGCGGCTAGGGACTGCTTACATCATGCCGCCCATGTCGGGCATTCCGCCGCCCGGCATGCCGCCGGCCCCGTCCTTCTCCGGGATCTCGGCGACGATCGCCTCGGTGGTGAGGATGTTCTTGGCGATCGAGGCTGCGTTCTGCAGCGCCGACCGCGTCACCATCGCGGGGTCGATCACGCCGGCCGCGACGAGATCCTCGATCTCGCCCGTGGCGGCGTTGAGGCCGAAGCCGGCCTTCGCCTTGCGGACTTCGTTCACGACGACCGAGCCCTCCAGACCGGAGTTGTTCGCGATCTGGCGGAGTGGCTCCTCGAGCGCCCGCAGCACGATCCGGCCGCCGGTGCGCTCGTCGTCCACGTCCATGGCGTCGACCTTGACGGCCTTGGCCGCCTGGATCAGCGCCACGCCACCGCCCGGCACGATGCCCTCCTCGAGGGCCGCGCGGGTGGCCTGCAGCGCGTCCTCGACGCGGTGCTTCTTCTCCTTCATCTCGGTCTCGGTGGCCGCGCCGACCTTGACCACGGCGACGCCGCCCGACAGCTTGGCGAGCCGCTCCTGGAGCTTCTCGCGGTCGAAGTCGGAGTCGGTCGTCTCGATCTCGGACTTGATCTGCTTGATCCGGCCCTTGATCGCCTCCGAGTCACCGGCGCCGTCGATGATCGTCGTGGTGTCCTTGGTCACGACCACGCGGCGGGCGTGCCCCAGCTGCGAGAGCTGGGTGTTCTCGAGCTTCAGGCCCATCTCCTCGGTGATGACCTCGCCGCCCGTGAGGATGGCGATGTCCTCCAGCATCCGCTTGCGGCGGTCGCCGAAGCCGGGGGCCTTCACGGCCACGCCGGTGAACGTGCCGCGGAGCTTGTTCACGACGAGCGTCGCGAGGGACTCGCCCTCGACGTCCTCGGCGATGATCAGCAGCGGCTTGCCCGACTGGATGACCTGCTCGAGCACCGGCAGGATGTCGCGCACCGAGCCGATCTTCTGGTTGGCGATGAGGATGTACGGATCCTCGAGGACGGCCTCCATGCGGTCCTGGTCGGTGACCATGTAGGGCGAGATGTAGCCCTTGTCGAACTGCATGCCCTCGGTGAACTCGAGGTCCATGCCGAACGTCTGGCCCTCCTCGACGTTGACGACGCCGTCCTTGCCGACCTTCTCGATCGCGTCGGCGATGACGTCGCCGATCTCCTCGTCGCCGGCCGAGATCGTCGCCACGCGGGCGATCTGGTCCTTGCCGGAGACCTCCTTGGACTGCGAGGCGATGTTCTTGACGACCTCCTCGACGGCTTTCTCGATGCCGCGCTTGAGCGCCAGCGGGTTCGCGCCCGCGGCTACGTTCTTCAGGCCCTGACGAACGATC
>DASYIJ010000243.1:0-1940 GCA_035997675.1 Solirubrobacteraceae bacterium | reverse complement strand
ATCGCTCTTCGTGGCGCCCTGCATGATCATGCCGATCGGGAGGTCCGGGGTCCGCTCGGCGAAGTCGCGCCAGGCTCGGAAGCCCTTGCTCACCCGGCCGGTGAACAGGCCGGTGTTGAGGATGACGAGCCGGCCGACCTGAGCGTCGTGCTCGACGGCCCAGCGCAGCCCGATGGGACCACCCCAGTCCTGCACGACCACGGTCACGTCCTGGAGGTCGATCTGGTCCAGATGGCGCGTCACGGACTCGACGTGACGTTCGTACGTGTACCAGTCCTGATCCGTCGGCTTGTCGGATCTCCCGAAGCCGACGAGGTCGGGGACCACCACCCGGTGCCCGTTCGCGACCAGCGGGTCGAGCATCGTGCGGTAGAGGTAGCTCCAGTCCGGCTCGCCGTGGAAGCACAGCACCGTCGACCCGGTTCCCTCGTCGATGTGGTGCAGGCGCAGGCCGTCGACCTCGACGTAGTTGGGCTCGTAGGCGTAGCCGGGAAGATCCTGGAAGCGTTCGTCGGGGGTGCGGAAGACGTCCATCAGGTACGGCCTTTCGTCGGGATTGGCTGGTCTGAGTCGTCGGCCCGGTGGATCACCGCGACCCAGATCTCGGTCAGGGTCTGCACCGCGGTCTCGGCGGACACGCGGGGCTCGCGGCCGAAGGCGTCGACCAGGTAGCTCGTGTTCAGGAGGTTGAGCGCGCGGGCGGTCTCGGCGACGTCGCCCGGGGGGTGATCGGCGATGTGGGGCATGTCGCGCAGCGCCGCCTCGAGCAACTCGTCGAAGCGTTGGCGCATCGCCTCCTGGCCGGCGGCGATCTGCTCGTCGTCCGCGGCCGCCTCGCCGATCGCGCGCAGCAGCGGCCCGTGGCGCTGGAAGACGGCGACGGCGGGCTCGATCGTCCGGCGCACGACGTCGGCGCCGTCGCCGAGCCGCGCCTCGGCGAGGGCGCGATGGGCCTCGTAGAGCTCGTCGATCGCCTCGCGGCCGGCGCGCATCAGCAGGTCGGCGAGGTCGTCGAAGTGGCGGTAGAAGATCGTGCGGCCGATCCCGGCCTCGCGCATGACCTCGTCGACGCTCAGCTCGCCGTAGGACGACCGGCGGACGAGTTCCTCCGCCGCCGCAACGATCCGCTCCCGGCTTTGTTTACGGGAGTGGCGAACCTCGGTCCTATGCGCGGCCACGGACGGCACGATACCCGAAAGTTGACACTGTGTGACACACGGTGTACGTTCGCTCGCGGGTTGAAGGGACGACGCTCCGCATGGATTCCGGTCGCGCTGGCGGCGCTCGCCGTGCTCGCGCTGCCGACCGCCGCCCAGGCGCGCACGGCCGCGGCGGCGAAGGACGGCCGTCCGAACATCCTCGTCGTCATGACCGACGACCAGGCGCTGACCGACGTCGCGAAGATGCCCAACGTCCGGCGACTGCTCGCCGCCCAGGGCACGACGTTCGCCGACGCGGTCGACTCCTTCCCGCTGTGCTGCCCCTCGCGGGCGACCTTCATCACCGGGCAGTACGCACACAACCACGGCGTGGCGGGCAACTTCTACCCGTACGGCTGGTACGGCATGAAGCACCGCGAGAACGTGCTCCCGGTGTGGCTGCAGCGGGCCGGGTACACGACGGCGCTGGTCGGCAAGTGGCTCAACGGCTACGGCGCGCGCGACGCCCACGGCGAGGTCCCGGCGGGCTTTGACATCTGGCGCGGGCTCCTCGATGTCTCCGCCTACGACTACTACAACTTCGTGATGAACCGGAACGGCAAGCTGAAGACGTGGGGCGACTCCGTGTTCGCTCGCGCACTGGTCCGGTTCGCGAACATCGAGGTGATACCGAACCCGGGCGGCGTGGTGGGGGTCCTCAACAAGCTGGCCGCGGAGTTCGGCCCGGCGCCGTACCACTACTGGGGCGCCCAGCGCCCGGCCGACTACTCGCCGGACGTG
>DASYIJ010000223.1:0-3159 GCA_035997675.1 Solirubrobacteraceae bacterium | reverse complement strand
TGCGATTCGCACGATGTTCGCGCGCGCGGGACGGCGCATCGCGATCGCGGGCCACAGCCAGGGCGGGATGGTTCCCCGCTGGGCGCTGCGCTGGTGGCCGGACACCCGGCCGATGGTCGACGACGTGATCGGCTTCGCGGGTACCAACCACGGCACGACGATGGCGCACGCGGACTGCCCGCGGGGCTGCATCCCAGCGAACTCCCAGCAGGCCAGCGACTCCATGTTCATCCGCGCGCTCAACAGCGGCCAGGAGACGTTCGGTCGGATCTCCTACACCGAGGTGTACTCACACACCGACGAGGAGGTCCAGCCCAACAACGACAGCAGCGGCACGTCGTCGCTGCACACCGGGGACGGTCGCATCACAAACGTCGCCATCCAGGACATCTGCCCCACCGACACGACCGAGCACCTCGGCATCGGGACGTACGACAACGTGGCCTATTCGCTGGCCATGGACGCGCTCACCCACGACGGGCCGGCGAACCCGGCGCGCATCCCGATCAGCGTGTGCGCGCAGCCGCTCATGCCGGGAGTCAATCCCGCGACCTTCCCCACCGACAGCCTGCACGCGCTCATCGACGTCGAGACCTCGACCGGTGACACGGTCTTCCACGAGCCGCCGTTGGCCTGTTACGTGACCGCGTCCTGCCCCGGCGAGGGGCCGGCCGCCTCCGCGCTCAGCCGGTAAGCGCGACCGCGGCCTCCGGCGTCGCGACGCGGAAGCTGAAGCTCTCCTCCAGGTACAGCCGTACGGCGTCGTCGTCGTGTCCGTCGTAGCCGACCGACAGGTCCTGGCCCGATTCCAGCAGGAAGTCCCCGCCGCGCAGGCTGAGCACCACCGCGCCCTTGACCCCGGGCGCCCACACGATCGGGCCGTCGAGGATCTTGCCGAGGTGGTCGAACACCAGGTACCCGCCATGCTCGGTCGACTCGATCACGCCCGTGTACCCCTCGGTCCCCAGCGCCAGCCCGTACGGGCCCGCGACGCCGACGCGGCGCAGGAGCTCGACGGCCTTGGCCACATGCCCGGGATAGGCGTCGTAGTCCTCGCTGAGCGGGATCGAGTCCTGGGTGGAGGCCTCGGTGATGCCGACCACGCCGGCGGGCTCGAAGCCATGGAACACGGCGATGTTCTCGGCGCGCGCGATCAGGCGCGCGGACTCGTCGAGGCTTTCGAGATCGACGTCCTCTGCGCCGCGGTCGCCCGCCCGGAGCTCCTCGCGGGCGAGGGTGAAATCGCTTCGCAGCTCGACGAGCGGCAGCACCCGGCGCTGCGTCGCCACGACGCCCTCGCACAGGGTGCCGTCCACCGCGTCGGTGCGGCCCAGGTTCGTGCCCGAGTGATCCCAGCCGTGGGGGCCCGAATAGTCGACGAGCTTGCGCGCCGCGAGCGCGCCGGTCAGCCGTTCGCGCGCCTCCTCGTCCAGCAGGCTCCAACCGGCGTCCGTGATCGGCGCGAGGGAGCGAAGCAGGTGATTCATCACGCCCGCCCCCTCAGGCTGCCGATGCCCAGCGCCCCCGACGGATCACCGGGCGTGGCCTCGTCGGCGTTCTGCTCGAGCGCCTCCTCCTCGGCCTCCTCCCCGTGCTCGACGATGTCGCCGTCCTGGAACAGGATGCCCTCGGCGATCTCGCGCCACACCGGCGTGCGCCGCAGCAGGAACTCGAGGTCCATGCTGAAGTGCTTGAACTCCTCGCCCTGCGCGTCGCGCATGATGGCCCGCGCGTCGGCGTCCGATTCGATGGACAGCCGCTGCTCATACCAGCCGATCGCCTCGGCCTCCTCGGTGAGCGACGCGCACAGACGGGCGAACGTACGCGTCTGGGGGGAGAGCTCTTCCGGCGGTTCGTGGTACTGGTCGAAGCCCATCGCTTCTCCTTGTTCGTGCTGGGGGCCAGAGACTACGTTTCGAACGCCGAGTGCGCGCTCTGCCATCCGGTGCGCGCGCCTTCCCAGAAGTTGTAGGTCCCTTCGTTGAGCAGTTCAAGCCCGGCCTCGACGAGCAGAAGACCCTCGGCCCGGTGGAGAGCCAGGAAGCGCTCGGCGAGGGCGGCCCGGTCGTTCACCCCTGGTGGCGGCTCTCCGGGTGACGGGGCAGCCCGTCGTCGGGGATGTCCTCCCACGCCGCGGCGTAGGCGACGAACTGGCGGACGCTGGGCCGGACACCCGGGTCGTGGTCGAAGGTACCCATGCGGATGCCCACCGGGTCGGGGTGGCTGGGGTTGTTGGAGAACAGCGACGAGCCGCAGTCGCCGCAGAACCACTTCTCCCAACCGCCCTCCGGCTTCCAGCAGCGCAGCCGGTCCTCCCCCGCGACGATGCGGAATGCGTCCGGGGCGGGGTGCGCGTTGGGCGACGCCGCCGCACCGCTGCGCCGCTGGCAGCGCCGGCAATGGCAATAGCTGGCCCCGACGAGCGGCTCAGTCACCTCGTAACGGACGGCTCCGCAGTTGCATCCGCCCGTGAGTGGCAGGTCCATGCCGCCAGTGTACGTTCGCTCCGTCGCGTGCCACGTTCGGCCGGCCGCCGCCGGTGCTGCGCTTGGGGCCGGCGATACCCGGGTACCGCGTCATCTGGGATGGACGACGCAGAACCGCGCAGGGACGAGGTGCGCATCACGCCCTACCGCGACGGCCCCTTGCTGATCCGCGGGCCCGTGCGCCTGGTCGACATGCACGGCCGGACCATCGAGTCCGATCGCGACCCGGTGGCGTTGTGCCGCTGCGGGAAGTCGCGAACCCGGCCGTTCTGCGACGGCACCCACAAGCTGATTCGCTTTCGGGCACCGAGCGAGCGGGAGGCTGCTACGCGAGACCCGTGAGGGCGAGCGCACCGGCCGGCTCCAGCAGCGAGCTGCGGCCGTCCTCCCAGCACCTCAGGACGTGCGAGGACCAGCGTTCGTCGAGCCGGCTCAGCGCGAGGGCGCCCCACAGCACGTCGCGTCCGAGGCTCGGGTCCTGGCGAACGAGGCCGCCGGCCAGGTCGACGGCGGCGACGTTCTCGTGCACGGCGTCGGCCTCAACGTGCTCGTCGAAGAACCGCGTGGCGCGGCCGTCGCAGCCGAGGCGCCGCAGCCCGTCGGCGTAGCGGCGGTTGGGGATCGACGAGGTCATCTCGAACAGCGCAAGGTGGCCGACGATCGCGCCGCGCCA
>DASYIJ010000156.1:0-11336 GCA_035997675.1 Solirubrobacteraceae bacterium | reverse complement strand
CGCCGAGGTCCAGATCGCCTCCTCGGGCACGTCGAGGCCGGTGGCCCGCAGGCGGGCGGACAGGTCGCGCGGTGTGTAGATGGAGTTGTTCGTGAGGACCAGGAACGGCGTATCGCGCTCGCGCAGCGCGGCCAGGAACCGGTCGGCGCCGGGGATCGCCTGCTCCTCGTAGACGAGCACGCCGTCCATGTCCATGAGCCAGGCGCGGGTGGGGCCGCGGGTCATCGGCGCAGCCTAGAGGCCACGGGACTCAGTTCCGCCGCGGGTTGGGCTGCCGCTCGCGGCGCCGCGGCAGCGAGGGCCCCGGGGGGCCGGCGACGTACTCGACGGCCGGGGTGCGGCCGCGCGGCTGCGGGTAGAGGGTCATGAGGTCACGCTCCAGGACCGGCACCCCGACGCGCACGGGGAGGCCGAGCGCCGTCAGCTCGGCGACCTGCAGCGGGTGGTCGTGCGTCCAGACGCCGGTGGCCAACAGGTTTGCTGCCTCCCGCGCCCGGTCCGGCGGCAGGCGGCGCTCCAGCAATCGCGCGACGAAGCCCTCGACCTGAGCCAGGGCCTTGCGGCCCACGTCGGCCATGATCAACGTCTTGTCCTCGTGGTCGCCGGGGCGCTGGACCGCCTTGACGATCGAGGCGGCCGGGTACTCGCCGAGCTGCGGATCGACCGGACCGAGGGCGGCGTGTCGGTCGAGGACGATCTCATCAGCGGCCAGGGCGATCAGCGTGGCGCCGCTCATCGCGTAATGCGGCACGACCGCGGTCACGTGGCCCTCGTGGTCGGCGAGCGCCGCCGCGATCTGCTGCGAGGCGATCACGAGCCCGCCCGGGCTGTGCAGGATGATCTCGATGTCGCGCTCGGCCGGGGTCTCGCGGATGGCGCGCAGGACGCTTTCGGCGTCGTCGATGTCGATGTAGCGCACGATCGGAAACCCCAGCAACGACAGCGACTCCTGCCGGTGGATCAGGGTGATCACCGTGGCGTCGCGGTCGCGCGAGATGAGAGCCAGGGCGCGCCGCCGCTGCAGCAGCAGCATCTGGCGCGTGAATCCGGGTTGCAGCGAGGCGAGGATGAAGAACAGCCAGAGCAGGCTGAGCGGATCCATGGTCGGCACACTAGACCCGTGGGGGCGAGGGACAAGGCGCCCGGCCCTTCTCCGGGCGTGGACGACGCCGAACTGGACGCCCTCGCGGGGTCGCTGCGCGAGCGCCTGCTCGGCGAAGCGGGGGAGGGGGACGGCGACCTCACGGCGCGCATCCGTGCGCTGGTCGACCGGGAGGCGGCCGCGCTCGACGAGGGAACGCGCATTCGGCTGGCGGCGGCGGTGGCGCAGCGATCGTTCGGGCTCGGTCCGCTGGAGCCGCTGCTGAGCGACCCGGCCGTGGACGAGGTGATGGTCAACGGCGTGGAGGGGCCGTGTTCGGTGTGGGTCGAGCGCGGCGGGCGAATCGAGCCGGCGGGGGTGGCCTTTGCCTCCGAGACGGACCTGCGCCATGCGATCGAACGGATCCTCGCTCCGCTGGGCCGCCGCGTCGACGAGGCCACGCCGCTCGTCGACGCGCGGCTGCCGGACGGCTCGCGCGTGAACGTCATCATCCCGCCGCTCGCGCTCGACGGGCCGGTGCTGACGATCCGGCGCTTCCGCGCCCGCGGGCTGTCGGCCGACGACCTCGTGTCGGCCGGGACGCTGAACGCGCCGTTGCGCGACTTCCTCGCGCGCTGCGTGCGGGCGCGCTGCAACCTGCTGGTGAGCGGCGGCACCGGTTCGGGCAAGACGACGCTCCTCAACGCGCTGTCGGCGTTCATCCCGGAGTCCGAGCGCGTGGTCACCGTCGAGGACGCGGCCGAGCTGCGGCTGCGCCAGCCGCACGTGGTCCGCCTCGAGACCCGGCCCCGATCGCTCGAGGGGCGGGGTGAGGTGAGCGTGCGCGACCTCGTTCGCAACGCCCTGCGCATGCGCCCGGACCGGATCGTGGTCGGCGAGGTCCGGGGCGCCGAGGCCCTGGACATGCTCAGCGCGATGACGACCGGCCACGATGGCTCGTTGTCCACGGTGCACGCCGGCTCGCCCGAGGAGGCGCTGCGCCGGGTGGAGACGCTGGCGCTGATGGCCGACGTCGCGCTGCCGCACGCCGCGGTCCGGGACCAGGTGGCCGGCGCGCTCGACCTCGTCGTTCACCTGTCGCGGGACCGGGACGGCGCGCGGCGGCTCGTCGCCGTCGCCGAGGTCGTTCGGGTGGCCGGTGGGGCCGGCACGCGCGAGTGCTACGCGCTGCGCGACGGCCGGCCGTGCTGGCGCGCGGCGCTCAGCGACGGGCTCGCGGGGCGGCTGGAGGCGGCGGCGTGAGTCCGGCGGTCGTCCTCGCCGCGGCGGCCGTGGCGTGCGGCGTGCTCGCGGCGTGGGATCTGCTCGCCGCCGTCGAGGGCTCGCGCGTGCTGGGCGCGGCGGGCCGGCTGCTCGCCCCGCTGCGCGCCGCGACTCGCGCCCACCCGGCGACCCCGCCCGAGCGGCGCCGGTTGGCGGCATTGCTGGCGATCTGCCTTCTGGGTGGCGGCTGGGTCCTGGCCGGACCGGTCGCCGGCATCCTGCTGGCGGCCGCCGGACCGTGGCTGGCGGCCGCCGTCGCGCGGGCGCGGCGGCGTCGTCACCGGACGGAGCTGGGCGCCGGAGCGCCGGTCGTCGCCCGGGCGCTCGCCGACGCGCTGGCCGGGGGACACTCCATTCGCGGGGCGATCGCCGCGGCCGCCGCGGGAGCCGGGATCCCCGGTCCCGCGGGCGATGAGCTGCGCGCGGCCGCGGCTGCGCTCGCGCTCGGCGAGCGGACCGACCGGGTGCTCGAGCGGCTGCGGGCACGCACGGCCGGGGCCCCCGGCGCGGCGGGTCGCGGGTTCGAGCTGGTGGTCGCGGCGATCCTGCTCCAGCACCGGGCCGGCGGCGACCTCGCCCGGCTGCTGCGCGAGGCGGCGGCCGCGATCGAGGATGCGCTGCGGCTCGAACGCGACGCGCGCGCCGCCACGGCGCAGGCGCGCTTCACCGGTCTGCTCGTCGCCATGCTCCCGCTGGGCGCCGCCGGGCTCGCGGAGCTGGGCAGCCCCGGCTACCTGTTCTCGCTCCTGCGATCGCCGATCAGCGCGTGGCTCACCGGCTGCGCCGCGGCGCTGTCGCTCGGAGGCCTGCTGCTCGTCCAGCGGCTCGCGCGCGTGCGCGCGTGACCGCCGCCGCGGTGCTCGCCGCCGGAGCCGGGGCACTGGTCGCCGTGGCCCTCGTGGACGTCGCGGCCGCGCTCGCCGCTCGGCGAGCGCGGCCCGCCCGGGCGGTCGGAACGCGCCGCCGCCCCGTGGTCGTCGCCGCGCTCGTCCGCCTCGGGCGACGGCTCGGCTCACCGGCTGCGCCGGCGGATCTCGATGCCCGTATCGAGGCCGCCGGCCGCCCGCTGGGGCTAGACGCGCGCGACGTGATGGCGGCCAAGGGCGCCGGCGGGCTGGCCGCGCTCTTCGGCGGGGCGCCGCTGGCCGCGGCGCTGCCCGGCCGCCTTCCCCTCGTGGCCGCGATCGGCCTACCCCTCGCGGGATTCGTTGCGCCCGACGTGCTCATCGCGCGCCGGACGCGCGCCCGCGGCCGCGCGATGGCGGCGGAGCTGCCGGACCTCCTCGACCTGCTCCGCGTGTCGGTCGCGGCCGGCCTCCCGCTCGGCCGCGCACTCAGCGAGGTGGGGGCGCGTCACGGCGGGGCGCTGGCCCGCGAATGGCGCGCCGCCGCCGCGCGGATCGACCTGGGCGTCCCGCAGGCCGCGGCGCTGCAGCGGCTCGTCGCCCGCTGTCCCGTTCCTGCCGTCGGCACGCTCGCGGCGGCGCTTCGCCGGGCCGAGCGCCACGGCGCCCCACTTGCCGACACCCTGGCCGCCCAGGCGGCCGAGGCCCGTGCCGCCCACGCCCGCCGCCTGCACGAACAGGCGGCCAAGGCCGCGCCGAAGATCCAGCTCGTCGTCGCCCTGATGCTCGTGCCCGCGGCGATGCTGCTCGTGGCCGCGGCGCTCGTCGCCTCGCTCGCGGCGGGCGGCTGAGCCCGGGCGCAAGCGAGCGCCCAGAGCGGCCTCCTGCAGCCGCGATTGCACGCTTGGGCGCTCTCCGCGAGCCGGCACCCCACACGGCAACCCCCCGATGTAAGCGGGGATTGCGGCCCATTTCGACGGTTCCTCTCAAGGAAAGTGGGGCAATGGACGAATATTGTGTTGCATAGTGGGATGAAGTGGGGTAGTTTGCCCCTCGCAAGCGGACCGGGGTGGCGGGGCTCCTCCCACTCCGCCACCTCGGTCCGGTCTTAATCAAAGGAACTTCGACGTGGCCTTCCGTGGCACCTTCGACTTCACGCTGGATGCAAAGAACCGGCTCACGGTCCCCGCCAGGTTTCGAGCCGCCCTCGCCGACGGCGTCGTCCTCTCACGCGGCGCCGGTGCCTGCGTCGAGGTGTGGCCCCAGGCCGAGTACGAGAGCCAGCACGGACGCGCGCTGGAGGGCCTCAACCCGCTCTCGCGCGAGTACAAGGAGCTCAAGCGCCATCTCTTCGGATCGGCGTCCGACACCGACCTCGACGCCGCCGGCCGCGTGATGGTCCCCAGCTACCTGATCCGCCACGCTCGCCTCGACCGCGACGTCGCCGTACTGGGCACCGGGGATTACCTCGAGGTGTGGGATCGCGCGACCTGGGAGAGCGAGAACGAGCGCGCCGCCGACCGTGTCACCGAGCTCACCGCACGTTTTGACCATCCTTCTTGACATGACCGCCATCCACGTCCCGGTTCTCGCGGGCGAGCTGATCGAGGCGCTCGACCCGCGTCCCGGCCAGACCGCGATCGACTGCACGGTCGGCGGCGCCGGCCACGCGCGGCTGGTGGCCGAGCGCCTCGGGCCGGGCGGCACGCTGATCGGCATCGACCGGGACCCGGCGGCCGAGGAGCACTTCGCGGAGCTCGCCGCCGAGGTGGCCTGCGAGACCCGCTTCCTGCGCATGTCGTTCGTGGACGGGCTCGACACCCTTGTCGCCGAGGACGTCCGGGCCGACATCGTTTTCCTCGACCTCGGCATGTCCTCGCTGCAGGTGGACACGCGCGACCGGGGCTTCTCCTACGCCTACGACGCACCTCTGGACATGCGCATGGATCCCGACCAGGAGCTGACCGCGGCCGAGATCGTGAACACCTGGGACCAGCGCCGCCTCGCGCGCCTGCTCCGCGAGTACGGCGAGGAGCGCTATGCCAACGCGATCGCGCGCGCCGTGGTGCGCCGCCGCGAGGACGGCCGGCTGGAGACGACCCAGGAACTCGTGGACGTGATCAAGGCGGCGGTGCCCGCGCCGGCTCGCTTCGCCGGCGGGCACCCGGCCAAGCGGTCCTTCCAGGCGCTGCGCATCGCCGTCAACGACGAGCTCGACCAGCTCGAGCGGGCGCTGCCGCTGGCATGGACGGCGCTGCGCGACGGCGGCCGCATCGGCGCCATCTCGTTCCATTCGCTCGAGGACCGGCGGGTCAAGCACTTCCTCGTCGACCGTGCCCGCGGCTGCATCTGCCCGCCCGACCTGCCCGTCTGCGGGTGCGGTCGCGAGCCCGAAGCCGAGCTGGTCGCGCGGCGGGCCATCATGCCGACCCCGGGGGAGATCGCCGACAACCCCCGCTCGAGGTCGGCCCGCCTGCGCGCGGCCAGGAAGATCGGACCTCCGGCGTGACCCCCGCCGGCGCCACGGCGGCCGCCCGCCGCGCCGCCGCCCGCCGGCCCGCGCGGGCCCGTGGACGCGCTGCGCCCGCGCCCGCACCGCGCGTCGTCCCCCGAACGCCCCGCCGCGTCTCCGGTCCGGCGCGAGGGCGGCCGCTGCGCCGCGGCCGCGCGACGCTCGGCGCCCGCGCGGTGGCGGCGCTGCGGGCGATGCCCGACCACGTCATCGTCGAGCGGCTCACCCGCGGGCGGTTGTGGATCGCCCTGATCGCCTGCCTGCTGCTCGGCCTCGTCGCGATGCAGGTGGCGCTGCTCAAGCTCAACGCCGGCATCGGCCGTGCGGTGCAGCAGGGCGCCAACCTCGAGCGGCGCAACGGCGAGCTGCGGGCCGAGATCTCGCGCATGGGCTCCGAGGAGCGCATCCAGGCGATGGGGGCGAAGCTCGGGCTGATCATGCCCGACGCGGGCCACGTCACCTACCTCGCGGCGCGCCCGGGCCAGGACCCGCCCGCCGCGCTGCAGGCGCTCCGCGCGAACCGGCTCGGGTCGGCGCTGCCGTCGGCGCAATCTTTCGCGTCGACACCGGCGGCGACCTCGGCTCCGTCCACCGACCAGTCCGGGTCCGGGGCTTCCTCCACCGCCCAGGCCGCGCCGAGCACCGACCAGTCCGCGGGCGGCAGTCAGCCGACGACTCCGGCCGCTTCGACGGACCAATCCGCGTCCGGCGGCCAGTCGACCACCGGCGCGGCGGGCGATCCGTCGGCCGGCTCCCCGTCCGCCGCCGGCGCCGGCGGCACCGGCCCCCAGGGGTAGCCGCGTGTCGCTGATCGAGCGGCGGATCGGGCTCCTCTTCGCCGCGATCCTGCTGCTCCTTGCCTTCGCGGGCGCCCGCACGACGTGGTTGGGGCTGGTCAAGGGATCCTCGCTGCGTCAGCGCGCCTCCGACCAGCAGGTCTCGCAGGCCGTCGTCCCGGCGCCGCGAGGCACGATCACCGACCGCCGCGGCGTCGAGCTGGCCGTGGCCGAGCCCGCGGCGGACATCGCCGCCGACCCGCTCGTGATCAAGAACCCGCTGCGGGTCGCGCAGCAGGTGACGCCGTTCGTCGGCGGATCGATCGACGACGTGCTCCGCAAGCTCTCGGCGCGGGACCGCGGCTTCGTGTACCTGGTGCGCTCACTGCCGTCGGCGCGCGCCCGCCGGATCCAGCGGCTCAACCTCGAGGGCATCGAGGTCATACCGTCGTCGCGGCGCATCTACCCGCAGGGATCGCTCGCCTCGCAGGTCCTCGGGACGGTCGGCACCGACGGTGCCGGGCTCGCCGGGCTCGAGTACTCGGAGAACCGCGTGCTGCGGGGCCGCGACGGCCGACGGCGCCTGGTCAAGGACGCACTCGGCCAGCCGATCTCGCTGCAGGACCAGCGCAGCGCGCGAGCCGGCCGCGACGTCCGTCTGACGATCGACGCGGCGATCCAGCAGAAGGCCGAGTCCGTCCTCGACGGCCTCGGGCGCAAGTGGAGCCCCAAGGGCGCCATGGCGCTCGTGATGGACCCCACGACCGGGAACCTCCTCGCGATGGCGTCGTGGCCGCGCGTCGACGCCAACCACTGGACCGAGGCGGGCGACTACGCGCGCGAGAACCGCGCCGTCGGAGCCGCCTACGAGCCCGGATCGACGTTCAAGGCCTTCACCGTGGCCGGTGCCCTGACCGACGGCCTCGTCACACCCCAGAGCACGTTCGACCTCCCGCCGGAGATCCACGTCGCCGACCGGACGATCGGCGAGGCCGAGCAGCGCGGTCAGGAGACCTTCACCACCGCCCAGATACTGGCGCGGTCCAGCAACGTGGGAGCCGTGACCATCGGCCTCAAGGTCGGCGCGCAGCGCTTCGACCAGTGGGTGCGATGGTTCGGGTTCGGGCAGTCCACCGGCGCGGACCTCCCCGGCGAGGCCAGCGGGATCGTGCCGCGGTTGCAGGACTACTCGGGCTCGTCGATGGGCAACCTGCCGATCGGCCAGGGCCTCGCGGTCACCCCGCTGCAGATGGCCTCCGCCTACGGCGCGATCGCCAACGGCGGGCTGCTGAACCGCCCGCACGTCATCGCGAGCGTGGGCGGCAAACCGGCCCACCAGCCGCGCGCCCGCCGGGTGATCTCGCCCCAGGTCGCCGCCAGCGTGCGCCTGATGCTCGAGGGCGTGCTCGCGCCCGGGGGTACCGCCAGCGAGGTCTCGATCCCCGGCTACCAACTCGCGGGCAAGACCGGCACCGCGAACAAACCCGACCCGGTCACCGGCGGCTACTCGGACACGAAGTTCGTGTCCTCGTTCGTCGGCTTCGCGCCGGCGCGCAACCCGAAGCTGCTGGTCGCGATCATGGTCGACGAGCCGCAGGGCCAGGTGTTCGGAGGCCAGGTGGCCGCCCCCGCGTTCCAGCAGATCGCGAGCTTTGCGCTGCCGTATCTCGGGATCGCGCCGGGGTAGTCGTCAGCGGTCAGTCGTCAGTGGTCAGAACCGCCGATGGATCGCCGCTGAGAACTGCAACCGAGGACCGACAACTCATCGCGCGTCGGCGGTCGCGCCGCCCCACCTAGACTGGCCGTCCATGCTGCTTCGCGAAGTGGTCGACGACCGCTGGCCCCAGCCGTGAAATCGTGGACCGCCGAGCAGGTGGCCGCGGCCGCCGGTGCCCGCCTGATCGCACCGGCGCCCTCGCGCACGGGGCCCGCCGGCGTCACGATCGATTCCCGCGCCGTTGGCGCCGGTGAGCTGTTCGTGGGATTGCCGGGCGAGCGCGCGGACGGGGGTCGCTTCGGGCCGCAGGCGCTCGCCGCCGGCGCCTGGGGCGTGCTGGTGGCGCCGGAGCACGCCGACGCGGCGCGCTGCGCGCAGCCCGGCGCCCTGCTCGCGGCCGAGGACCCGTTGCGCGCGCTCCAGCGACTCGCCACCGCGTGGCGGCGGGAGCTCGGCGCGAAGGTGATCGCCGTGACCGGCTCGACGGGAAAGACCTCGACGAAGGACATCCTTCGCGGCGTGCTGGCCCCACAGGTTCCGACGGTGGCCAGCCAGGCGAACCTCAATACGGACATCGGCCTGCCGCTCGCCGTGCTGCGCGCGCCCGAGGGCACCCGCGCGCTCGTGCTCGAGGTCGCGATGCGGGGTCCGGGGGAGATCGCCGAGCTGACCCAGATCTCCGAACCCGACGTCGGCGTGATCGTCAACATCGGCCCCGTCCACCTCGAGCTCCTCGGCTCGCTGGAGGCGATCGCCGCCGTCAAGGCCGAGCTGATCGCCGGCATGGCGGCGGACACGACGGTCGTCGTGCCCGCCAACGAGCCGCTGCTGGCCCCGCACCTGCGCACCGACCTGCGCACCGTCACGTTCGGTGAGGGCGGCGACGTGCGGCTGGTCGCGGCCGAGGGTGACCGGGTCGAGATCGACGCCGCCGGGGAGCGGATCGAGCTCGAGGTCGACTTCGCCCAGGCGCATTTCCGGCTCAACCTGCTGGCGGCGGTCGCCGCCGCACGGGCCGTCGGCGTGCGCCCATCCGGCCACGTGGAGGTCGCGTTCTCCGCGCTTCGCGGCGAACGGCTGGAGCTCGCCGACGACGTGCTCGTCATCAACGACTGCTACAACGCCAACCCGATGTCGATGCAGGCCGCCCTGGACGACCTTGCCGCGACGGCGCCCGGGCGCCGCATCGCGGTGCTCGGCGACATGCTCGAACTGGGGCCGAACGCGGCGGAGTTCCACGCCGACGTCGGGCGCCAGGCCTCCGAGCGCGGGGTCGATGTCCTGGTCACCGTGGGACCCCTGTCCACCGACACGGCCGCCGCCTTCGACGGCGAGGTCCACAGCGTGGCCGACGCCGGCGAGGCCGCCGCCCTGGTTCCCGAGCTGGTCGCGCCGGGCGACACGGTGCTCGTCAAGGCGTCCCGCGGCATCGGGCTGGAGGTCGTGGCCGACGCGCTGGCCGGGGCGGAGGCCTCGGCCTAGAGAGCCGGCGCATGGGCGAAGTTCTGATCGCGGGCACCGCCTCGCTGCTCATCTGCGTCTTCCTGTCGCCGAAGTTCATCGCGTTCCTGCGCGAGAAGGAGTTCGGGCAGCACATCCGCGAGGAGGGGCCGGAGGGGCACCACACCAAGGCGGGCACTCCGACGATGGGCGGGATCATCGTCGTGCTGGCGCTGTCCGCCCCGTTCCTGATCCTCACCGGCTACGGCCCCGAGGCGATGGGCGTCTTCGGCACGGCGATCCTGTGCGGACTGCTCGGGTACGCCGACGACTACACGAAGATCGTCAAGCGCCGCTCTCTCGGGCTGCGCGCCCGCACCAAGCTGATCGTCACGGTGCTGATCTCCCTCGGGTTGTGGTGGGTCGCCACCCAGGAGGCCGGGCTGCCGAACACGCTGCGCCTGCGCGTCGTCGACTACCAGATCGACCTCGGCGTCTTCTATCCCGTGGTCATCTACCTCGTCGTCGCCGGCACGACGAGCGGCGTCAACCTCACGGACGGCCTCGACGGGCTGGCCGCGGGCTGCGCGGCGATCGTCCTGCTGGCGTTCGTGGGCATCACGTTCATCACCACCGGCCAACGGGACCTCGCCCTGTTCGCGGCCTGCGGCGTCGGCGCGTGCGTCGGCTTCCTGTGGTTCAACTCGTTCCCGGCCAACATATTCATGGGGGATACGGGCTCGCTTGCGCTGGGGGGCGCGATCGCCGGCCTGGCCGTGATGACCAAGACGGAGATCCTGCTGATCATCATCGGCGCGATCTTCGTCATCGAGGCCCTGTCGGTCGCGATCCAGGTCTTCTCGTTCCAGACCTTCCGCAAGCGGGTGCTGCTGATGGCTCCCGTGCACCACCACTTCGAGCTGCTCGGGTGGTCGGAGACCAAGATCATCCTGCGCTTCTGGATCGTCGCGTCGGCGTTCGCGGCGATCGGCTTCACGATCTATCGCGCGTCGGTCTAAGCCAGGATGTTCACGGCCCGCGACACGACGAGCGCGAGCGTCACCAGCGCGATCGCGGACTGCAGCGCCATGAGCACCTTGGCCTTCGTCGTCCACGGCATCGTGTCGGTCGGGCTGAACGCGGTCGAGTTCGTGAACGAGGTGTAGAGGTAGTCCATGAACCCGGGCTTCCAGCCGGGCGCGAGCTCCGGCTCGGCCATCTGCGGGAAGTAGAAGTCCGGAGGCGGCAGGTCCTCGTGGTGGCAGCGCATGCTCGGGCCGCCGCGGTCCAGCTCCCAGTACCAGATGCTGAAGACGAGCACGTTCGTGGCCCACAGGACGATGCCCGCCACGACCAGCGGATGGCCGGCCGCCTTGCCGCCCTGCAGCAGGAAGTGGGTCAGCAGGATCAGTGACACGAAGGTCGTGAAGCTGACGAGAGCGAGGAGGCCGATGACGAACGCCCGCCGGCCCGGCGACTGGTCGCGGTGGCGGGTGGGCGTGCTCACGACCAGGCCCAGCAGCAGGATGCCCTCGACGGAGGGGATCAGCCACTGTGGCCCGATCACGACCTTGTTCGGCAGCGTGAGATAGAGCACGAGCGCGGCGGCGGCCGCCAGCTGGGCGGGCCAGAAGGGCTCCTCGTTGCGGAGGTGGCGCTCGAGCCGCTCGGCGCCGTGGAC
>DASYIJ010000148.1:0-7757 GCA_035997675.1 Solirubrobacteraceae bacterium | reverse complement strand
ACGGAGAGGGAGGGATTCGAACCCTCGAGCGAGGTTAGCCCCCGCTACGCGATTTCCAGTCGCGCCCGTTCAACCGCTCCGGCACCTCTCCTGGTGGTTCCCTGAGCGGAACGCGCCCAGGGTATCTCAGAGCTGCCAGGCGCCTCCGCGGAGGATCGGGACCTCTTCCCCACTCCCCGTGATCCCGTCCACGTCGACGCCGTCGCCGCCGATCATGAAGTCGATGTGGATGTCGGACAGGTTCGCGCGGTCGCGGTCGGGCTCGTCGACCGAGAAGCCGTAGGCGCGGCCGAAGGCGATGTGGCTGGCCGCGTTCTCGTCCAGCAGCGTGTCGTAGAAGACGGTGTCCAGCGCCCCGATCCGGCCGTCGCGGTCGACCAGGGCCACCTCGCCGAGCCGCGCCGCGCCCTCGTCGCGGGCGACGGTCGTGCGCAGGGCGTCGGCGCCGGACTCCGCCTCGATCGACACCGCGCGCCCGGCCTCGAAGCGCACCTCGAGGCCGCGGACGATGGTCCCGCTGAGCGCCAGCGGCTTGGTCGCCCGAACCACGCCGTCGACGCGCGCCGGGTCGGGGGTGGTGAACGTCTCCTCCGAGGGCAGGTTGGGTCGGTGCACGATCCCGTCGACGGTCTCGAAACGCGCGGCCAGCCAGCGTGAGCCCGGCAGCAGCCCGACCCGCAGGTCGGTGCCGGGGCCACGGAAGCGCAGAGCATCGAAGCGGCGCTCGGTCAGTCGCTCGCCGGCGGAGAGGAGCGTCTCCATCCGCTGCTCCCACGCCGCCACCGGGTCGGGCTCGTCCAGCCGGCAGACGTGCGCGACCTGCTCCCAGAGGCGCGCCAGGGCCGCGTCCGGCTCGAGCTCGGGATGGACGAGCGCCGCCCAGGCGGAGGTCGGACAGGGCGCGGCGGTCCAGTTCGTCGTGCGTCGATTCACGACCTCGGCGACCTCCTTCACCGCCGGAAGCTGGTCGCGCCCCGCGCGCACCGGATCCAGGTCGTCGAGCACGCCCGGCGCGGCCGCGCCGGTCAGGCCGATGCGCGCCCCGCGCAGATCGCCGAACTCGAGCACCCGCTGCCCGTACCAGGGCGGCACGTACTCCAGCGTCTCGTCGGGCGCATGCAGGATCCGCTCGCGCTTGACGTACATGTCGAAGTAGGAGACGTCGACGAACTTCGCCCCGGCGCGGTAGGCCGCGCCGGCGATCGCGCGCGCCAGCTGCTCCTTCCCCGGCTCCGCCCCCACCCCGACGACCTGCCCGGGCTGCACGTTGGCGCCGAAGCCGACGATCAGCTCGGCGAAGCGCTCGACGAGCCCCGGGTCGACGGCGCTCACGTGCGCAGCTCCACCCGCACCGGGGCCGCGCCGGCCACGGCGAGGGCGGCCGCGTAACCCTCGCCGACGTCGAGATCGCTCACCTGGCGGGGAGCGTCCGGCGGCGGGATCGACAATCCCGTGCCCGCACACTTCGCCACGGCCTCGCGGCGGGCCCATGCCCGGTGAAACACGGCCGAGCGGTCGGCCTCGGGCGCGGCGCGGACGGCGTCCGCTCCCTCCGCGCCCAGGGCTCGCTCCGCGAGCGCGACGACGTCGCGTCGCGAGTCGATCCGCTCGACGTCGACGCCGACCTCACGCTCAGCCGCCACGGCGACGAGGCCTACGTCACCCGAGTGGGACAGGTTGAAATGCAGCTCGCCGCCCGCCAGCTCGGGCTTGCCGTGGGCTCCGTCCACGATGCGGATCGCCTCCGGCGAGGTCTCCAGATACGCGGCGAGGACGTCGCGGAGTGCGCCGCTCGCCTCGTCGCGGTCGCCGGTGGGCAGGCGCAGCACGTGCACCTCGTCGGCGAGCAGGGCGGGGGGAGCGGAGCGCATGGCCTCAGCCTAGGCGAAGGCGGATGACGGCTGTGCGACCATCGCGCGCGTGAGCCCCACCGCCCCCACGCACGCGCCGCGCCTGACCGCGGTCATGCGGTCGGAGGACCGGGTGACCCCGCTCGAGCTGTTCTTCGACCTGGTCTTTGTCCTGGCGATCACGCAGTGCACCGCGCTGATGGCCGCCAATCCGACCTGGGCCGGGCTCGGGAAGGGGCTGCTCGTGCTCGCGCTGCTCTGGTGGGCCTGGGTCGGCTACGCCTGGCTCACGAGCGTGATCGACCCCGAGGAGGGCGTCGTGCGCTTCGCGATCTTCGGCGCGATGGCCGCCTTGCTGGTGGTCGCGTTGTGCGTTCCGCAGGCGTTCGGCGACGAGGCACTCCTGTTCGCCTGCTCGTATGGGGTCGTTCGCGCCGCCCAGATCGCCCTGTTCACGATCGCAAGCCGCGAAGAGCCGGGGCTGCGGCGTTCGGTCAACGGCCTGGCCGGCAGCACGGCGCTGGGCGTCGGCCTGCTGATCGCGGGAGCGGCCGCCGGGGGCGCAACGCAGATCGTCCTCTGGGTGCTGGCGCTTGCGCTCGACATGGGCGGGCCGTATCTGTTCGGCTCCGAGGGTTGGATGCTGGTTCCCGGCCACTTCGCCGAGCGCCATGGCCTGATCGTGCTGATCGCCCTCGGCGAATCGATCGTGGCCATCGGGCTGGGTGCCGGGGCCGGCGTCGACGCCGGCATCGTCGCGGCAGCCGTGCTGGGGACCGCCGCCGCCGCCGCGCTCTGGTGGCTGTACTTCGACATCGTCGCGCTCGTCGCGGTGCGCCGGCTCTCCAACGCGGCCGAGGGCCGGGAGCGCAACGAGATCGCGCGCGACTCGTTCTCCTACCTGCACTTCCCGATGGTGGCGGGCATCGTGCTGCTGGCGCTCGGCCTGAAGAAGACGCTCGCCCACGTCGAGGACCCCCTGAAGCTGGTCCCGGCTGTCGCCCTCCTGGGGGGCCCGGCGCTGTATCTGCTCGCGCACGTGGCGTTTCGCTGGCGCAACGTCCACCGATTCAACGCGCCCCGTCTGCTGTGCGCGATCGTGCTGCTCGCGTTGATTCCGGTGGCGGTCGAGGTCCCCGCCCTGGCCACGCTCGGGATCGTCGTCGCACTCCTCGCCGGACTCATCGCCTACGAGGCGGTGCACTTCGCCGAGCTGCGCGACCGCCTGCGCCACGGCGCGCCACAGCCCCTCCCTGACTAGGCGGGTCCGGCTAGCGCTTCTCGATGCTGTGGACGTCGAACACCTCGGGCTCGCCGGAGAACTCGATCCCGGACTCCATCAGCACCGGCATGAGCTTCTGTCCCCAAGCCTCGAACTGCTCGCGGGAGTCCCAGATCTCGCTGACCGTGAGGTTGTCGGGCGAACCGAAGCAGACGTGGTAGTCGAGCCCCTCCGGCGGAAAGCCGGCTTCCTGAACCCTGGGATGGCTTTCGTCGTACAGCTCGGCCGTCAGGTTGGCGGGGTGATAACGCACAACGATGCTCATGGCGAAGTCCTTTTTTCGGGATCAGGCCGACCCTATCGGGATGTCGCGGGCCAGAACCGGCACTCATCCCGCTCGGGCATGTGCTGCTCCCGTCTCGGTGGCGGATGACTGCTCGTGTGGGGCCTCGGCGTCGCGCTCGGCCCCGGCCGCGCCGCCGGCTCCCCGCAGCGGGACCTCCTCGAGCAGGAGGACCACGACGAGCGCGATGGCCGCGATCGGCGCGGCGACGATGAAGACGGTCTGAACGGCGTCGATCACGTCGGCGCGGGCTCCCGGCCCCAGCGTCCTCGGGCCGCCGGACACGCCGTGCACACCGGCGCGGGCCGCGAAGACGGCTCCGAGGACGGCGGCGCCGACGGCGCCGCCAAGCGCCCGGAAGAAGCTGGTCGTGGCCATCGCGACGCCCAGCCGCCTGCGATCGACGCTGTTCTGCACGGCGACGATGAGCACCTGGCTCACCATCCCGAATCCGAGGCCGAACACGCCGATGGCAATGCCCGTGGTGGTGCGAGACGGATCGCCGGCGACGACGGCCATCAGCACGAGCGCGCCGGTCATGAGCGCCAGCCCCGCGACCGGGAAGCGCTTGTAGCGGCCGGTTCGGGAGATGCTGCGTCCGGCGAAGTTGGTGGAGAGCGTGATCCCGAGCATCATCGGGACCAGCAGCAGTCCGGCCTCGGTCGGGCTGGCTCCCGTGGTGGTCTGCAGGAACAGCGGGACGAACACCGTGACGGCGAACAGCGCCGCGGTCGTGAGGAACAACGCGACGCTGGCGACGGCCACGGACCGCGTCCGCAGCAGGTCGAACGGGACGATCGGGTCGGCGGCGCGACGCTCGCGGAGCACGAGCGCACCCGCCAGCAGGCCGGAGCTCGCCAGGAGCCCCAGGATCGTGGGCGAATCCCACGCGTAGCGATCGCCTCCCCAGATGCAGGCGAGCAGGAGCGCGGTCGCGGCGCCGGCGAGCAGGACGGCCCCCGCGATGTCGAGCGCGCGGTCGGGCGGCTCGGTCGGGGGTGCGGGGAGCCGCCGGCTCAGCCCGACGAGTGCGAAGAGGCCGACGGGGAGGTTGATGTAGAAGACCCACCGCCAACTGGCGTGTTGGACGAGCAGGCCGCCCAGCAGGGGCCCGACGACGGTGGCGACCGCGAACGTCGCGGCGATGTAGCCCTGATAGCGCGCGCGCTCACGTGGGGACACCAGGTCCCCGACGGCGGCCATGGCGAGCGTCATCAGCCCGCCGGCGGCCGCCCCCTGCACCGTCCGGGCGGCGACGAGCACCGTGAGGTCCTGGGCCACGCCGCAGAGCGCCGAGGCGCCCAGGAACATCGCCAGCGAGATCTCGAGAAGCCGCTTGCGTCCGTGCCGGTCGCCGAGCTTGCCCCACAGCGGGATCGAAGCGGCGGCGGCGACGACGTAAGCGGTCACCACCCACGGGACGTCCGAGAGGCGCCCGAGATCCGTGGCGATCGTGGGCAGCGCGGTCGCGAGGATCGTCTGGTCGAGGACCGCCGGCAGCATCGCCAGGACGATGGCCGCGAACGGCACGGCCACAGCGGCGGCGTCGGGCGAATGGGAGACACTGCCCTGGCCGGATGATGTGGAGCCGAATCGCACGAGGCCTTCTCCTGGTGTCGCTGGAAAATCAGAGTTGCAATAAACTTAGGGTGACCCTATCATTGGTGGCGTCATGAGTCAACCCCCGGGACTGCGCGAGCGCAAGAAGGAGCAGACGCGGCAGCTGATCGCCGACACGGCCCGCCGCCTGTTCGCCGAGCGCAGCTTCGAGGAGGTGACCGTCGCCGAGGTGGCCCGCGCCGCCGACGTGGCGGAGGCGACCGTCTTCAACTACTTCCCCACGAAGGAGGACCTCTTCTACAGCGGGCTCGAGGCGTTCGAGGACGCGCTCCTGTCAGCGATCCGCGAGCGCGACCCCGGGGAATCGGTCCTCGCCGCCTTCGGGCGCTTCGTGCTCGAGCCGCGCGGGCTTCTCGCCGCCAGGGACCCGGACGCCGTGGAGCACCTGGCGGCGATCAGCCGCGTGATCACCGAGAGCCCCGCCCTCCTGGCACGCGAGCAGCGGATCTTCGCCGGCTACACGAGCTCGCTCGCACGCGAGCTGGCCCAGGAGACGCGGACGAGGCCCGACGCCATCGAGCCCTGGGTCGCGGCGAACGCCCTGATGGGCGTCCACCGAGCGCTCGTGGACTACGCGCGCCGGCAGATCGTGGCCGGCACGCGCAATCCGCGACTCGCGCGCCAGGTGCGCGCACAGGCCAAGCAGGCCCTGGCCGCGCTCGAACGTGGTCTCGGCGCGTATGCCGTCAGGCCGCCCGCCGCCTGAGGCAGCGAGAGGTCAATGCCCGCCGTTCGGCCCCTCCGGCCCGTGGACGTGGTTCGACCATTCGAGTTGAACCGGAGCCGTCCCTCCCTTGGCGAGCGGCGCCTCCACCATGACGCGCTCCAGGTGCGCGCCGGCGAGGCTCATCGGGATATCGCCGATCTCGCCGCCCTTGTCGGAGTACCAACCGAGCTGCTTCTCGTTCCCGGTCCGGATGACGTCCTCGACATCGGGGTCGGTGCGGGCCTCGCAGAGCTCGTGGTAGAAGGTGGCGACGACGTTCTTCCAGGGCTGGTCGAACGCGACGATGCCGTTCTGGCCTTCGGAGTACACCCCGATGGCGTAGTAGACCGTGGTTCCGTTGGCGTGGATCGAGCCGTGGAACCCACCGAGCCCGTGCTTGGAATCGACCTGCTCGTCGTCGACCAGGACCGAGCGCGCGTGGGGATCCGTCTTTTCCTCGCTGCCGTCGGAGTTGCCGTCGACGAGCACCACGCCACGGGGCAGCATGAGGTTGATGACCGAGCTCTTCGGATCGGCGCTGCCGAGCACACCAGCCGCGTGCAGGGCGGCGACCCGGGCTTCGGCCTGATCCTTGAAGAAGCGCTTGCCCACGGCGCCCCCGACGACCTTGGACTTGAGCGCGCGTGAGCTGATCGGCTTGGAGTAGTACTGCCCGATCACCTGCTCGAGATCGGCATCGGACATGGCGAGAGACAGCGCCTTGTCGATGTTCGTGCGGTCGGTCTGTGCCCAGGCCTTCGCCCCGCCGAGGTAGCAGTTGATGAACACGAGGTCGCGGATCGTGCGGCCCCCGCGGTAGGTCAGGTCAAGATCGGGACGCGGATCAAAGCCCGCGGCTATGACATCCGGCGTGACCTTCGCCGTGCTCGCGTACGCCTCCAGAGCGGGCGATTCGGGCCGCAGCGTGACGTTGAGGGGACGGAAATCGACCTGGTCGGCCATGGGATCCTCCTTGCTGGCTCCTTCGCGCCGAGCCGTCGCGGGCGCCGACGCGCTCTCCCTGCGTGGTCTAGCCGAGGCGCGACGACGGAGTCAAGCGAGCCGTGCAAATGCACGGGATCGCCGGTCGCCCGCGAGACATCTCAGGCTCGCCTCGGAACGGACGACACCGGAGCGAAAACCGACAACCCCTGCTCTGCATGAAAGCGGGAGCGCCGAATGGCTGCCCTCATTGCGGAGGCTGCGTGATGCCCCATCGCCCGCGCTCGCGCGTGATCACTTGCGGATTAGACTCGCGCTGACAGGCACTCGGACAAAGGAGGCGGAACATGGCGGTATGTCTCGTGATCGACATCCCGGGCGGGCAGGTCGAGCAGTACGACGCCGTGATGCGGAAGCTCGGTGAGAGCGGCGGTGCGCTAGGGGAAGGTCAGACCTTCCATGCCGCCGGCCCCACCGACGACGGCTTCACGGTCATCGACGTGTGGAGCTCTCGCGAGGACTTCGACCGCTTCCTGCAGGGCCGACTCGGGGAGGCGATCCAGGAGGCTGGGGTCCCGCAGCCGCAGATCAGGGAGATACCGGTGCACAACGAGGTTCGCGGGTAGCGGGACCAGCAGAGGCCAGGACTTCCCAGCTTGCCGGCGGGCCACCGCTCCCGCTTTGGACGAGGAGCAGTAATTAGTCCGGGCCGTCGCAGGTTCCGTGAGCGGTGACCCTGACGGCGGTCGAACCGTGGGCCGACCCGCCTACAGCGGCTAGTCTCAGCCGGGCTGCTCACGCGAGCTAAAACTCGGGTGCTGGCGCCACTTGCAAATCGCAAACGACCTCCGAGAGGACGCCGATGCCGGACACCACCTGCCACATGTCGATCTCGCTCGACGGTTTCGTCGCTGGGCCCGACCAGAGCCGCGAGGATCCACTCGGCAAGCGTGGGCGCGAGCTCCATGGCTGGCATCTCGGCGACGAGCGCGCCAACGACGCCGACGCGACGGCGACCGGCTGGCTCATGCGCCCGCGCGGCGCGTACGTCATGGGGCGGAACATGTTCGGGCC
>DASYIJ010000147.1:0-5111 GCA_035997675.1 Solirubrobacteraceae bacterium | reverse complement strand
ATATGAGAGAAGCGTCTGGATCGACTGCTCGTCGTCGACCAGGAGGATGCGGGCGGAGTTTTCCACCATGTCGTTCTTGACCCGACCTGAAGCTTAGGGATGCGGCTGTCCGCGACATAAACCTGCAACGCGTCTGTCGGGGAGCCGGTTCTCGGTTCTCGGTTCTGGGTTCTAAGTTGCGCTCCCATAGATTGCGTCCTCCATGCTCGACCCGCGGGTCTACCGCGCGGCGTTCATCCCCGCAGCATTCGCGCTGATCGTCGCCGCCTTTTCGCTGCAGGAGCCGGCGCCCGGCTTGGGCTCCAGCCTCGCCCCTGATGCCTTCGTGGGCGCTCGGGCGTTCGACGGTCCCGGGACCGGTCTGCAGCCACTCGCCTCGGCGTATCCCCAGCGCCGGCCGGGAAGCCCCGGCGACAGCGGAGTCGCCGGTCGGGTGATCAGCACGTTCCGCACGGCCGGGCTGCAGACGATCATCCGGCGCTTCAGCGCGAACACCCCGGCCGGCCGGCGGCCGATGCAGGACGTCATCGGCGTCCGCGCCGGGGTCTCGAACCACAGGATCGTCGTGCTTGCCCACCGCGACTCGCTGTACTCGCCCGCCACGGCCGACCTGTCGGGAACGGCCACGCTGGCCGAGCTGGCGCGGGTGTTCACCGGCGGCAGTCTGCACAAGACCCTCGTGCTGGTGTCGACGAGCGGGGCCAGCGGCGGCAACGCCGGCGCGTCGGCCTGGGCGCGCGCGCCGGGCGGACCGGTCGATGCCGTGGTCGTGCTCGGCGATCTGGCCTCGACCCGAGTCCGCGGTCCGCTGGTCGTGCCCTGGTCCAACGGATTGGGCATCGCCCCGATCGGGCTGCAGCGCACGGTGGCCCAGTCGCTGAGCCTGGAGACCGGCCGGCATGTGTCCCAGGCCGGGCTGGGTGGCCAGTTCGCGCGCCTGGCCGTACCGCTCACCACGTCCGAGCAGGGCGAGGTGGCGGTGCACGGCCTGCCGGCGGTGCTCCTCACTCTCGCCGGCGAGCGCGGCGCAGGCGCAGCCCGAACCGTGTCGCAGGACCGCCTGCAGGAGATGGGCCGGACGACGCTGCGCACCCTGACCGCCCTCGACGCAAGCGCCCAGGGGATGCCGGCGCCGCGGGGAGAGCTGCTCTTCAGTCGCAAGATCGTGCCGGGATGGGCCATCCGCCTCGTCGTCGGCGCGCTGATCCTGCCGGCCCTGATCGCCGCCATCGACGGCTTCGCGCGGGTACGGCGCCGCCGCGAGCCGGTCGGGCGCTGGATGACCTGGACCCTCGCCGGGGTCGTGCCATTCGTGGTGGCGTGGCTGTTCGCCCTGTTCCTCGAGTTCACCGGCCTGCTGCCCGTCGCGCCCGCCGCGCCGGTTCCGGCCGGCGCCATCCCACTCGACGCCGCGGGCATCGCGTCCATGGTCGCCGTCGCGCTGGTGGTCGTCGTGGGGTGGTTGGCGCTCCGCCCCCTCGTCCTGCGCGTGGCGCACGCCCGCGCGGCGCCCGATTCGCCGGGCGCGGCCGCCGCCGTGCTGCTCGTGTTCACGCTCCTCGGCACCGCGGTGTGGGCCGTCAACCCCTTCGCCGCCGCGCTGCTCGTCCCCGGGCTGCACCTCGCGCTCCTGCTGCTCGCGCCGGAGTTGCGCCTGCGGCGCGGCCTGCAGGTATTCGCGCTGGTCCTGGCGCTCGCTCCGCTCGCGCTGATCGTCGTCTACTACGGCGACGAGTTCGGGCTGTCCCTCGGGGAGATTCCCTGGGCCACCCTGCTGCTCGCGGTGGGCGGTGGTTTCGGGATCCCCGGCGTGCTCGCCTGGTGCCTGGGCCTCGGTGTGCTCGGTGACGTGCTGGCCATCCTCTACGCCCGGGGACGGGGGGCGCCCAAGCCCGACGCGCCGCGCACCCGCGGTCCGCTGAGCTATGCCGGGCCGGGGTCGCTGGGCGGCACCGAGTCAGCGATACGGCGGTAGCGCCGCCGTCATACTGGGTCGCATGCGTCGGGCGCTGCGTGCCCTCTCCACGATCCTCATCATCGCCGGCGTGCTCCTCATCGCCGACGCCGGCATCACGCTGGCGTGGCAGGAGCCGGTGTCGGCGATCTATGCGCGCCTGACGCAGAACCAGCTCGGTGACGACCTGCGGACGCTGGAGAAGACGCCCCCGACCGGTCTGCAGCTGCGGGCGCTGGCCCGGCTGCGCACTGAGCAGCGGCGGATCGCGTTCCTGGCCAGGGCGCAGCGGAGGCGGGCCAAGCCCGGCGATGCGCTCGGGCGGATCAGGATCAGGAAGATCGGCATCTCGTTCGTGGTCGTGCAGGGGACGGACGGGTCGAGCCTGCAGAAGGGCCCGGGGCACTACCCGGACACGCCGTTCCCGGGCCTGCCGGGAACCGTGGCGATCGCCGGCCACCGCACCACCTACCTCGCGCCGTTCCGCCACGTCAACGACCTGCGCAAGGGGAACCTGATCCAGCTGGACATGCCCTATGGGCGCTTCACGTATGCGGTCGAGAAGACCCGAATCGTGTCCCCGTCCGAGTACTCGGTGATCAAGCCCGTGGGCTATGACCGCCTCGTGCTCACGGCCTGCCACCCGCTGTACAGCGCGGCGCAGCGCATCGTGATCTTCGCCCGCCGGGTGGACGTCCAGGCCCGCGGCGCGGCGCGCGTCCCGGGCGCCTGAAACACCCGCAGAATGGGGAGTCGCCTCGGTGACCCCGCCGTCCAAATGGGGCGGCGACCCCATAGGGGGACTCGCCGGCGCGGCCGATACCGTGTCCGGAGCCGGGAGGCCAACACGATGTCGGAGCCACGAGCCATGCGAGTCAAGAACCTCAGAGAGCGCATCGACCGCGCGGAATACCACGTGGATGCGGACAAGGTCGCCGAGGCCATTCTCGGTCGCCCCGTGGCTCGCCTGCTGATCCTGCCGGTCGCAACCGTGTCCGTCGAAAAGGCGGACGCCGACGCCGACGCGGCCGCGGACGACGAGTTCGACCCGCCGCCCTCAGAGGACGTGCTCGAAGCCGCGTAGGGCGAGAGCCCGCCCGCCGGCGCGAAAGCGCGCCGTCGCCTCACTCGATTGCGGCTCGCTCGCCCGCCCGATCCAGGAGACCCGAGCCGCCCGCTCGACCGCCTGGCGCGCCTCGGGCGGGGCGCAGAAGCACAGCTCGTAGTCCTCGCCCGCAGTGGCCGCGAACTCGCGCGGGTCCTCGCCCAGCTCCGCGGCCACCGCGTCGACCCCCTCGGCCAGGGGCACGGCCTCGAGGTCGACGTCGAGGTCGGCGCCGCTGCGCCGCGCCAGGTGCCCGGTGTCCGTGGCGAGTCCATCGGAGAGGTCGATCATCGCCCGTACGCCGGCGCCCGCGAGCGCACGGCCCTCGGTGAGACGGGGGCTGGGACGGCGGTAGCGCTCCACGAGCGCGGCGGGCCCGTCCGCGCGGCCCTCGAGAACGGCGAGTCCCGCGCCCGACGCTCCGAGGGTGCCCGTCACGCCGAGCAGATCGCCGGGTCGCGCCCCGTCGCGCCCGATGACCTCCGCCTCGGTCGCGGACCATCCGACCACGAAGGCCGCGATGGTCAGCGCCGGACCGCGCGTGACGTCGCCGCCGGCCAGCACCGCGCCCGTCTCCTCGGCGAGCGCCGCGGCCGCGGCGTGCAGCGCGAGCGCGTCCTCGAGCCCGGCGCCGTCGGGAAGCGAAACCGCGAGGTAGGCCTCGCCGGCGGCGACTCCCATCGCCGCGAGGTCCGAGAGCGCGCCCGCCAGCGCGCGGTGGCCCGCGTCCGCCCACGAGACCTGGCCCAGGCGGAAGTGCACACCGTCCACCATCGCGTCCACGGAGGTGACGGCGAGCGGCCCGGCCGCGCGCACGACGGCGGCGTCGTCTCCAACCCAGCGCACGACGCGCGCGGGCGGCGGCCCGAGCGTCGCCTCCAGCGCGGCGATCAGCTCCAGCTCACGCACCGCGATCCGGCGGGGCTAGCGGTGCCGGTAGACGATCCGCGCGCGGTCGAGGTCGTACGGGGACAGCTCGACGCGCACGCGGTCGCCGGGAAGTATGCGAATGCGAAACCGCCGCATCTTGCCGGCGACGTGCCCGAGCACCACGTGGTCGTTGTCGAGCTTGACGCGGAACATCGCGTTGGGCAGGGCCTCGATGACCTCACCCTCGAACTCGACCTTTTCTTCCTTTGCCACGGGGTAAGCCTAGCCGAGGGTGGGGTGTGGGCTCGGGCGCGGTGACCGGGCGGCTTCGCCGCCCTCCTGGCTTCGACTTTGCCGCGCTGGCTCCGGCTCGTAGACAACGAGCCTCCGCCTGCCCCGGCGAGGTGACCGGGCGGCTTTGCCGCCCTCCCGCCCTTCGGGCTCCGGGTCCGCAGACAGCAGACCCTCCGCCCGGGAGGGCCGTCAGTACCCCTTCGGGGTACGTGTGGCGGTGCGGGTGGCGGCTGTGGTGCGGTCCGGGGCTATTGACCCGTGCCGCCGGTGCCGCCGCCGCGGCCTCGGCCGGGCGACTGCGTGCGTGGCGGGGCCTGTGGCGGCGTCTCGTACAGGTTCGGGTTGTTGTACCCGCCGTTGCCGTTCGTGCCGTTGCCACCGGTGCCGTTGCGCCCGTTCCCGCCGCCCGTGGTGGTGCCCCCGCCGCCGGTGGAGGTACCGCCCGCGCCGCCGTTGTCGTACGAGCCGCCCGCACCGCGGCCGCCGGTGGCCGAGTAGGACCCGAAGAACGGCTGGGCGCTGAACGTCTCCTTGGGCTGCGGGAAGGCGGCGCAGTCGTTGCCCACCGCCACCGACATGTAGTCGTGCCAGATCTGCGAGGGCAGGCTCCCGCCGTTGACCTGGATGCCGTGCACGTCAAGCATCGGGACCTTTGAGTTCGGGTAGCCGACCCACACCGACGTCGACAGGTGCGGCGTGAAGCCGTCCAGCCACGCGTCGGTGAAGTCGTCCGTCGTGCCCGTCTTGGCGGCGGCGGGGCAGCTGATCGCGGCCCGGGTCGCCGTGCCGGACTGCATGTTCTGCTCGAGGATCTTCGTGGCCTCGTAGGTCACCGCGTCGGAGAACATCTTCTTGCGCGTGGGCCGGCCGAGGTCCTCGGACTTGCCG
>DASYIJ010000094.1:0-14762 GCA_035997675.1 Solirubrobacteraceae bacterium | reverse complement strand
GCCTGCCAGGCCGTGTAGCGCTCGCGCACGAAGTCCAGCTCCTCGGGCGCGTCGATCAGCACCGAGAGCAGCGAGAACTCCGCGTCGCGCTCGTCCGGCGCCATGCGGGTCATGTCGGAACCGTGCACGTAGGCGCGCGTCCAGCCGCCGGTGCCCTCCGGCTCGGCGGCGGCGTCGACCTCGGCCTCGAAGCGATCCATCCAGTCGGCCACCAGACCTCGCACGAGCGCCCGCTTGCTGGGGAAGTGGTAGAGCAGGCCGCCCTTGGAGACACCGGCCTCGTGGGCGACGGCGTCGAGCGTCAGCGCGCGCGGGCCCGCGCGGCGGACCACGGTCGCGGCGGCCGCGAGGAGTCGTTCGCGCGTGGCGTCGCTCGTGCGGGTCGGCGTCGGGGTCACGCCGGCGAGCCGCTCGCGTTGAGCCCGACCACCCCGACGATGATCAGAGCGATGGACACGAATTTGAGCGCGGTCGCGCTTTCCCCGAAGGCCACCATCCCGACCGCTGCGATCAGCGCCGTTCCCGCGCCCGACCACACGGCGTAGACGAAGCCGATCTCGAGGTGCTTGAGGATCAGCGCCAGCAGCCAGAACGAGAGTGCGTAGCCGACCACCACGACGACGGACGGGGCGAGCTTCGTGAAGCCGTCCGTGTATCGCAGGAAGACGGTGGCGACGACCTCGGAGAGGATCGCGAGACTGAGCAGGATTCCGGCGGGCATGGCTTTAGTATACCGTCTGGACGGTAAAGTTTCACCTGGCCCCTTCCGGCGTAGAGTCGAGGCATGAAGGTCACCGTCACCGGCGCCACGGGTCTCATCGGTTCCCGGCTCGTCGCGCGACTGCTCGAGCGGGGCGACGAGGTCACGGTGCTGTCCCGCGATCCCGACGGGGCGCGCTCCTCGCTTGGCGACGTCGACGCGGCCGCGTGGGATCCGACCGGCACGGCCCTCCCCACGACCGGGCTGGCGGGGCGCGACGCGGTGGTGCACCTCGCGGGCGAGCCCGTCGCCCAGCGCTGGACCGACATGGTCAAGGAGCGGATATGGGCCAGCCGCGAGGCCGGCACCCGCTGCCTAGTCGCGGCGCTGCGCGAGGCCGATCCGCGACCGGGAGTGCTCGTGTCGGCGTCGGGCGTTGGCTACTACGGCCCGCGGGGCGACGAGCGGCTCGACGAGAGCGCGGAGCCCGGCGACGACTTCCTCGCCAACGTGGTCAAGGTCTGGGAAGCGGAGGCCGCCGCCGCGGAGGCGCTGGGGCTGCGCGTTGTCCGGGTTCGCACGGGCGTGGTGCTCGACCGCGCCGGCGGCGCCCTGGCCAAGATGCTGCCGCCGTTCAAGGCCGGCATCGGCGGCCCGGTCGCGGGCGGACGCCAGTACATGCCGTGGATCCACCTCGACGACCTCGTCGGCATCTACCTCGCCGCCCTGGACGGCGACGCCTGGTCCGGGCCGGTCAACGCCAGCGCGCCGGAGCCGGTCCCGAACCGGGACTTCTCCAAGGCGCTCGGCCGCGCGCTGCACCGCCCCGCCATCGCGCCGGTGCCCGCGTTCGCCCTGAGGGTTCTCTACGGCGAGATGGCCGAGATCGTCACCACCGGGCAGCGCGCCGTGCCCAAGCGGGCGCTCGAGCTCGGCTACGCGTTTCGCCACCCCGACCTGGACGAGGCGTTGGGCGCGGCGCTGCGCTCCTAGCGCGCGGTCGTGCCGACCGTGACGACCGTGGGCGTCTACGCGTGGACGCCCGAGCGATTCCTCGACGCCCTCCACGACGCCGACGTAAAGCAGCTCATCGACGTTCGCCAGCGCCGCGGCGTGCGCGGACCGCAGTACGCCTGGGCCAACTCGGCGCGGCTGCAGGCGGCGCTTGCGGAGGCGGGCATCGAGTACCGCCACCACAAGGAGCTGGCACCGACCACCGAGCTGCGCCGGCTCCAATACCGCGAGGACGCCCGGCTCGGCGTGGGCAAGCGCTCGCGGGCCGAGCTCGCGCCCGAGTACCGCGCGCGCTACACGAGGGAGATCCTCGACCGCGTCGACCTGGCGCCGATCGTCGAGGAGATGCCGGCCGACTCGGCATCCGCGCTGTTCTGCGTCGAGCGCGACCCCGAGGCATGCCACCGCTCGATCGTCGCCGAGCGCCTCGAGGCCGAGTTCGGCCTGCCGGTGACGCACATCCTGCCCTGAGCCGGGGGATCCGGCCAGGCTGCGCGCCATGGTCGGAGACGGACGCCTGTCGTAGGCAGAACGGGCGAGCCTAAAAGGCCCGTAGTCCCCCGACGATCCGGAAATCAGTTGCCCCAGGCGACCCTGTCCGACCCGTGAGAGCGAGGCGAGATGGTTCAACTGATCGTGATGAGCTGGGCGGCCGCCGCACTGCTGTGCGCGGTCGTCATCGTCGCCTTCGTGCGCGTCGGCTCGAGCGCCGACCGCACGACGACGGCGCAGCTGAAGCACTTCGCCATGCGGGTCGGCGACTGGGGCCGTCGCCGCAGGCAGCGGCGGGAGGGCGAGCGCCGCGAGAAGACCCTCGTCGTCGACGCCGACCGCCGGACGGCCGACCGCCGCCGGATCGACCGCCGCCGCGATCCCTCGTCGCTTGACCTCTGAGCCGCCGGGTCAGCTCGAGTCGCGCCGGCGCCCGATCGGCCCGTAGCGCTTCCATGCCGAATCGGGCCGCGGCGGCCAGAACAGCCAGATCACCACGCCGACGACGAACAGGAGCATTCCGCTCGCCAGACCCGCCTTCTCGCCGTAGCCCTTGCGATCCGAGAGCCAGGAGGCCACGATCGCCGACGCCAGCCAGGCGAACAGCAGGTACAGGGCGGTGGCGCCGATCAGCGCGGTGACGGTCATGTGCCCAGGTAGGCCTTCTGGACCTCGGGGTTCTCGCGCAGCGCGGCGGACTTGTCGGCGAGCGCGACCGTGCCGGTCTCGAGCACGTAGCCGCGCGCCGAGTACTCCAGCGCGAAGTTCGCGTTCTGCTCGACGAGCAGGATCGTCGTCCCCTGCTTGTTGATCTCGGCGACCGTCTCGTAGATGCGCTCGACGAGGATCGGCGCGAGGCCCATCGAGGGCTCGTCGAGCAGCAGGAGCTTCGGCCGGGCCATCATCGCGCGGCCGATCGCCAGCATCTGCTGCTCCCCGCCGGACATCGTTCCCGCCTTCTGCTTCTCGCGCTCCTGCAGCCGCGGGAACAGGCTGAACACCCGCTCCATGTCCTCGTTGATCTCGGCCCGGTTGCGCCGCAGGTACGCGCCGAGCTCGAGGTTCTCGCGCACCGACATGCGCTGAAAGCAATGGCGGCCCTCGGGCGACTGCGAGATGCCGAGCTGGACGATGTCCTGGGGCGCCGTGCCGGAGATGTCGTGTCCGTCGAAGCGGATCGTCCCGGTGCGCGGCGGCGTCAGCCCGGAGATCGAGCGCAGCGTCGTCGACTTCCCGGCGCCGTTGGATCCGATCAACGTCACGACCTCGCCCTCCTCGACGTCGAGCGAGATGCCCTTGAGCGCCTCGATGTTGCCGTAGAAGGTGTGGATGTCGTCGACCTCGAGCAGGGGCATCAGACCGTCCTCACTGCTTCCCGAGGTACGCCTCGACGACGCGTTTGTCCGCACGCACGCTCTGCGGGTCGCCCTCGGCGATCTTCTCGCCGTGATCCAGCACGGTCACGCGCTCGGACACGCCCATGACGACCTTCATGTCGTGCTCGATGAGCAGGATGGTCAGGTCCTTGTCGTCGCGGAGCTGGCGCATGAAGTCGGTCAGGCGACCCGACTCCTGCGGGTTCATGCCGGCGGTGGGTTCGTCGAGGAGCAGCAGTTTGGGATCGGAGGCGAGCGCGCGCGCGATCTCCACCCGGCGCTGGTCGCCGTAGGAGAGGTTGATCGCGAGCTGGTCCGCGACCTCGCGCCGCAGGCCCACGTAGTCGAGCATCTCCAGCGCCTTCTCGTGCGCCTCGCGCTCCTCGCGCCGCTGCCGCGGCAGTCGCATGAGCGAGCCGAACAGCCCGGCATGCAGCCGCGCGTGCTCGCCGACGAGCACGTTCTCCAGCGCCGTCATCGTCGCGAACAGCCGGATGTTCTGGAACGTCCGGGCCACGCCGAGCGCGAGGATGCGGTCGGGACGCTCCCCCGCGACGTTCTTCCCGTCGAAGGCGATGACGCCCGTGGTGGGCTTGTAGAGCCCGGTGAGCATGTTGAAGAACGTCGTCTTGCCTGCCCCGTTGGGCCCGATGATCGAGACGATCGACCGGCGCGGGATGGAGAAGTCGACGTCGGACACGGCCACGAGGCCGCCGAACACCTTCGAGACCGACTTCGACACGAGGAGATCCTCGGACGGCGGCGCCCCGGCGGCCGGCACCGGCGTCGCGGCCTGGCTGGCGCCGTCGTTCACGCCCGCACCTCGAAGAGCTCCGTCTCCCCGGAGCCGACGCCCTCCTCGAGCTCGAGCTTGCGGCGGCGCTCGGGTATCAGCCCCGCTGGTCGCAGCACCATCATGATCACGAGCAGGAAGCCGAAGATCCCGAATGACAGCTGAGTGAGGCTGAAGTCCAGCCCGAGCTTGCCCGGTATGTCGTTGAACACGTCGGGGATCAGGTAGTAGTTGATGTAGGAGAGCGAGAGCGCGCCGACGACGACCCCCCAGATCGACCCGAGGCCGCCGAGGATCACCATCGCGAGGACGAAGATCGAGAACGCGAACTCAAACGTGCCCGCGTTCACGCTGTTGATGTAGTAGCCCAGGAACGCCCCCGCCATGCCGCCCAGCGCGGCCCCGGTTGCGTACGCGAGCAGCTTGGTGCGCACGAGCGGGACGCCCATGCTGGCGGCCGCCACCTCGTCCTCGCGCAGCGCAATCCACGCCCGGCCCAGCCGTGAATCGCGCAGCCGGAAGTTCACGAACAGCGTGAACACGACGAGGCCCAGCGCAACCCAGTAGAAGGGTCTGATGTTGGTGGCCTGGTTGAACTCCCCCAGGATCGGCAGGGATAACGGGTCGAGCGGCGAGATCGCCTGCTGGCCGTTGGTCAGCGTGGCGTTGTGCGTGAAGGGCACGCTGATCGCGTCGCCGTTGACCGCGATCGTCCCCACGATCTCACCGAAGGCGAGCGTCACGATCGCGATGTAGTCCCCGCGCAGGCGCAGCGTGGGCAGGCCGATGATCATCCCCGCGAGCGCGGTGAGACAGACCGCGATGATCAGGACGATGAGGAAGTTCAGGTGGATGCCGGCGGTCGGCGTATGGGACAGGCTGCTCTCGGCCGCCTTTCCCTGGACCAGGACGTGGACGCCGTGCTTGTTGTTCGCGCCCGAGAAGTAGTCCGACGCGAACCAGCCCGCGCTGTAGGCGCCGATGGCGTAGAACGCGACATAGCCCAGGTCGAGCAGGCCGGCGAACCCGACCACGACGTTGAGTCCCAGCGCCATGACGACGTACGCCAGGGCGATGACCGACCGGTCGATGAAACCGTTGAGCGGGTTGAGGAACAGCGGCAGCAGGATGGCGAAGAGCAGGGCGGCGCCGGCGAAGATCCAGTTCGCGCGCCGGGAGTTGCGCAGCTCGGCCAGGCGGCTCATCCGGCCTCCCTCGTCTCCTCTCCCAGCAGCCCCTGCGGCCGGAAGACCATGATCAGGACGAGGTAGGCGAACACGATCGCGGGCGTCCATTGCCCGCCGATGCGGTTGTCGGAGAGCTGCTGGATACAGCCGATGATCAGCCCGCCGAGGACGGCGCCCTTGAGGTTGCCGATGCCGCCCATCACCGCCGCGGTGAACGCGATCAGTCCGGCGCGGAAGCCCTGGTCGTAGCGAATGCCGGTCTCATACAGCGCGTAGACCAGCCCGGCCGCGCCGGCGAGCAGCCCGCCGAGCAGGAACGTCAGCGAGATCGTGGTGTCCACGTTGATGCCCATCAGCCGGGCCGCCTCCGGGTCCTGTGCGGTGGCGCGCATCGCCTTGCCGAGGCGGCTGCGGCTGACGAACGTGGTGAGCGCGAGCACCAGCGGCGCGGTCACGCCGATGGCCAGGACGTCGGCATTCGTGACCGGGATGCCGAGTACCTTGAACAGCTGGTGCTGGGCATCCAGCAGGTCCGGGACACCCTGCTGCGAGCCGCCCAGCCACAGCAGGCCGACGTTCTGGAGGATGAAGGAGAAGCCGACCGCGGTGATCAGCGGCGCCAGTTTTGGGGCGTTGCGCAATGGTCGGTACGCCACCCGCTCGATCATCACGTTGAGCGTGCCGCACGCCACCATCGCGAGCAGCAGCGTCACGATCAGCCCGAGCACGAGCCCGAGGCCCCCGGTCGCGAGCGTCAGCCCGATCGTGCCGAAGAAGCCGAAGGACACGAACGACCCCAGCATGAACAGGTCGCCGTGGGCGAAGTTGATCAGCTCGATGATGCCGTAGACGAGGGTGTAGCCCAGGGCGATCAGGGCCCAGATCGCGCCGTTGGACAGGCCCTCGAAGAGGTTGGTCCCAAGGCGCGCGAGGCTGTCGCCGTTCGCCAGGTCGCTGATGCCGTAGTACACCGGCATCGCCGCCAGCACCGCGATCAGGCCGTACTTCGAGGCAAGCTCCCGCAGCACCGTCCCGGGGGTCTGGCGGGGAGTGGGGATGGTGGCGGCTTCCAATCCAGGGCCCGATCGTCATGAGATCCCGGGCGGGCTCCGCGATCCTCGGGGACCGCGGCGCCCGCCCGCTGGATCTCAGTTGTCCTTGACTACGCCTGCGCCTTGATGACCTTGTCGAACACCAGCTTGCCGCCGACGATCTTGTAGAGACCGTAGTCGGTGAGCGTGGTGTCGCCATTGGAGTCGATCGAGTACGTACCGAGCACCGACTGGCGATTCTTGGTCGCCAGCAGCTGCTTGTACACGCCCGACCGGGACGCCTTGCCACCGTTGGCGGCGGTGTCACGCTTGATCGCGTCCAGGATCAGCGACATCGACTCGTAGCCGTAGATGGCGTACGGATCGGGGTTGCCCGTGTTATAGGTCGCCTTGTAGTTGGCGAAGAACTGCTTACCCGCGGCGTTGAACGTCGACGGGTCCAGCGTGGCGATCGTGCCCTTGAAGCGTGCCCCGATGTTGGCCGGAAGGCCGGTCTTGGGGTTGGCGAAGTTGTTCAGCACAACTCCGTCGCCGCCGTAGAGCTTGATCTGCTGATGCGCCGTGCCGACGTCCTTCACGGCCTGGACGCCGTTGGACTCGATCTCGCCGGTGAACACGAAGCAGTCGGACTTGATCGGCGCAGCCTGCGAACGGTAGTTCGCGGCCTTGGGATCGATGCCGACATTGCCCTCCACCTTGAGGCCGTTCTTGGCGGCCGCCTGCTGGAGGTTGCGGGCCAGGCCCGTCGAGTACGTCGTCTTCGTGTTCCAGATCTCGATCGACTTGCAGCCGTCGTTCTTGGCGGCCGTGGCCAGGGCGGCGCCCTGGATGATGTCGGTCGGGACGACGCGCGCGTAGGTGCGCGTGCCCGCCGGGTAGTACTTGTCGGGCTCACCCGGTTCCGAGCCGGGCTTGTTCGTGGTCAGCCCCACGTAGGTGTTGGACGGGCTGACCTGCCCGATCCCGGCCTGGTTGAGGATCGGAAGCGAGATCTTCGTCGCACCCGAGTTGTACTCGCCCAGGTAGGCGATGGTCGTCGGGTCGCTCACGGCCTTGCGGGCGTTCTGACCGACCGTCGCGTCATCGGCCTTGCCGGCCGCTGCGGTCGAGTCGTCCAGCGACGTATAGCTGACCGTGTAGTTGCCGACCTTGCCCCCGGCACCGGAGATTGCGAGCTTGGCGCCGTTCACGATGGCCTGGGACTGGGGGCCCGAGGCTCCCTGAAGCGGAAGGCTGGAGTAGATCGTCAGCTTGCTTCCGCTGATGGTCTTACCGCCACCGCTGCTGCTGCTGCTGCTGCCGCAGGACGCGGCGCCGAATGCGAGCGCACAAACGCCGGCTACGGCAAAAACCGAACGTGGCTTCAAAACGAGAATCCCCCTTCTCAACGCGGGTACGGCCGGATCCTATAGCGCACACGCACACCCCGCAGAAGGAATCGTTGCGAAGCGCCGGCCGCGGGCCTAAGGACCGGGGGGCGTGAGGAGGCGGTCGAAGACCAGGGCGCCGCGTCTGACGCGATACGCCCCGAAGGAGCGCAACGTCGTGTCGCCCTGCCGGTCGACGGTGTAGGGCCCGACCGCCGAGTCGGCCCGTCGCTGGCCGAAGACGCGCCGGATCACCCGCCGGCGGTCGTTGGCGTGGCGGCCCGCCCGGCGCAGCGCGCCGAGCACCACCCGCATGGCCTCGTAGCCGTAGACCGCGTAGCGGTCGGGCGTGTGGTGGTAGGAGCGCCGGAACCGGTCGATGAAGGAGCGGTAGGTCTGGGAACGGTCGCGTGCGGGGATCGACGGGTCCACCAGGTAGGTGGACGCGGCGGCCGGCCCGATCCGATCGTAGAAGTCGGGCAGCGCGAGCGCATTGGGGCCGAAGAGCTTCAGGTGGGGGGCGATCGAGTGCAGCTGCTCCCACAGCGCCTCCGCACGATCGTGGGCGGTCCCGGCGAAGAAGACCGCGTCGGGCACCAGGCGCACGATCCGCCTCGCGGCACCCGCGTAGTCGGCGCCCTGCGGCGTGATGGTCTCGTTGTTGAACACGCCGATCCCGAGCGCCGTCGCGTCGTTGACCAGGGCGTTGGCCATCGCCACGCCGTAGCCGCCACCGTCGTTGGCGACGTACAGGCGCGTGACGCCCAGTTCCTTCATGTAGGCCGCGATCGCCGCCGCCTGGCGGTTGTCGGGCGGCACGATGCGGGCGAAGTTGCGTCGGGGGTCGGGGTAGTACTTCTCCGGCTCGCCCCGCGTCGCCCCATCGCGGTGCGTGAGCCCCGCCAGCCCGTCGGCGGGGCTGACCTGGAGGATGCCCTTCTGGTCGAGCACCGGGATCGAGACGGCCGAGGCTCCGGTGTCCAGCTCGCCGATGTAGGCGATCGCGTGCGGATCCTGGATGGCGCGCCGGGCGTTGGCGATCACCTGGTTGGGGTCCCAGCGGCCGGCCTCGAACGTGGAGTTGTCGAGCGGCGCGAGATGGACCCGGAAGCGTCCGGAGCGCCCCCCGGCCTCGGCCAGCGCGAGCTGCTCGGCGTCGTAGGTGTCGCGCGCCCGGCTCGCGAGGTCGCCCTGGAACGGGAGGCTCGTGTAGACGTTCAGTACGCGACCCGGCACCACCGACGGCCGGGGTGATGCGGTTCCGCCGCAGCCGCCGACCAGCAGCGCCGCGGCCAGCGCGCAGCCCAGCGCGGGCCGGCGCATGGTCAGTCGCTGTCGCCGGGCAGGAACCGCCGCAGGATGTGGACGGTGGCCGCGAGCACGACGATCGTGCCGGTCAGGAGGAAGGCGTCGAAGGACTTCGCCCCGATCGCCCACAGCGTGACCCATGCGACCAGTCCGATGGTGGTGGCGACGACCAAGCCCATGAGGCGCGAAATGCTATCTCAGCGCCGCGGCGAACTCGCCCACGAGGCCGGCGACCGCGACCGGCGGATCGTCGGCCTCGGCGGCCGCCCGCACCAGGCGGCTGCCGACGATCACGCCGTCGGCCCCCGCGGCCGCGGCCGCCGCCGCCTGCTCCGGCGTCGAGATCCCGAAGCCCACCGCCACGGGGACGTCGGCTTGCGCCCGGGCCCGTTCCAGCACCGTGGCGAGCTCGTCGAGGTCGCCGCGCTCGCCGGTGGTGCCGGTCACCGACACGGTGTAGAGAAACCCGCGCGCCCGGGAGCCGATCTCGGCAAGCCGGTCGTCCGTGGTCGTCGGTGCGACGAGCGGGACGAGCGCCACTCCCTCGGCGTCGCACGCCGAGAGCACGGCCGGAGCCTCCTCCATCGGGAGGTCGGGCACGATCAGGCCGGAGATGTCGGACGCGGCGAGATCGCGCGCGAAGGCCTCTGGACCGTGCGCCAGCACCAGGTTGGCGTAGGCCATCGCGACCACCGGCACGCTGGCGGCGAGCGCGCCGCCGACCCGCAGCACGTCCTCCACGGTGGCCCCCGCCTCCAGCGCCGCGGTGCCCGCGGCCTGGATCACCGGGCCGTCGGCCAGAGGGTCGGAGAACGGAACGCCGAGCTCGATGAGGTCGGCGCCCGCCGCCGCGTAGGCCTCGCCGATGCCGCGCGAGGTCGCGAGGTCGGGGAAGCCGCCCATCAGGTACGGCATGAACGCGGCGCGCTTGCCGGAGCCGGCAAACGCCTCGGCGATGCGCTTGATGCCGCTGGGCCGGAAGGTCGGGATCCTCATCCGGACGGCGCGTCGAAGCCCAGGACCTCGGCCAGGTCCTTGTCGCCCCGCCCGGAGAGGCACACGAGGTCGAATCCGCCGTCGTCCGGCTCGGCGTTCGCCAGGACCCACGCGAGCGCGTGCGAGGACTCCAGCGCGGGAATGATGCCCTCGAGCCGCGTCATGCGCCGGAACGCCGCCAGGGCGTCGGCGTCGGTGACCGCCACGTAGCGGGCGCGGCCGCTGTCGCGCAGGTGCGCGTGCTGGGGTCCGGAACCCGGGTAGTCGAGGCCGGCCGACACCGAGTGGGCCTCGAGGATCTGGCCCTGATCGTCCTGCAGGATCGCCGAGAGCGAGCCGTGGAGCACGCCCGGTCGCCCGCCGGCGGCCAGCGGCGCTCCGTGACGCCCGCTCTCCAGGCCCTCGCCGGCGGCCTCCACGCCAACCAGCTCGACCCCGGTGTCCTCGACGAAGGGAACGAACATGCCGATCGAGTTGGAGCCGCCGCCGACGCACGCGACGACCCGCGACGGCAGCCGGCCCTCGCGGTCGAGGACCTGGGCGCGGGCCTCGTCGCCGATCACGCGCTGCAAGTCGCGGACGATCGCCGGGTACGGAGCCGGGCCGACCGAGGACCCGATCACGTAATGGGTGTCGTCCACGTGGGCGACCCAATCGCGGATCGCCTCCGAGACCGCCTCCTTGAGCGTGCGCGCGCCGCTGTCCACGGGCGAGACCTCGGCGCCGAGGAGGCCCATCCGTTGCACGTTGGGCTCCTGGCGGCGCATGTCCTCGGTCCCCATGTAGACGACGCAGTCGAGGCCGAGCAGCGCGCAGGCCGTCGCCGTCGCGACCCCGTGCTGGCCGGCGCCGGTCTCCGCGATCACGCGCCGCTTGCCCATCCGCTGCGCCAGCAGCGCCTGGCCGAGGGCGTTGTTGAGCTTGTGCGCCCCGGTGTGCAGCAGGTCCTCTCGCTTGAGCAGGATGCGCCGCCCGACCGCCGGGCCGAGGCGCCGCGTCTCGTACAGCGGCGTCGGACGCCCGGCGTAGTCGCGCAGCAGGTCGTCCAGCTCGCCGCGGAACTTCGGATCCGCCCACGCCGCCTCCCACTCCCGCTCGAGCTCGGCGAGCGCGGGCATCAGCGTCTCTGGGACGTACTGGCCGCCGTAGGGGCCGAAGCGATGCTCGACGGCGCTCATGGACCGGCCACCTCGGCCGGGCGTCCAGCCGCGCGGGTGGCGGCGAAGAACGCCTCCAGCTTGGCCGGGTCCTTGCGGCCCGGCTCGGCCTCGACGCCGCTCGCCACGTCGACCGCGTAGGGCGCGGCCGCGGCGATGCCCTCGCCCACGTTGTCGGCGGTCAGACCCCCCGAGAGGATCACCGGCACGTTCGTCCGGCGCCCGCGCAGCAGTTCCCAGTCGAAGGTCTCGCCCGTCCCGCCGCGCAACCCACGGGCGTGCGCGTCGAGGAGGTGGAAGTCCGTGTGGAAGGCCCCGAGCGCCTGGAGGTCGGCCCGGGTCCGGACCTGCGCCGCCTTGGACACGCGGCAGCCCGTCCGGTGGGCGACCTCGGCGCAGTACGCCGGCCCCTCGTCGCCGTGCAGCTGAAGCATGGTCAGGCCGATGCGGTCGGCCGCCGCGACGACCTCGTCGAGCGGCTGGTTGACGAACACCCCGCAGATGAGCGCGCGGCGGTGCAGCGAGGCGGCGATCTCCAGCGCGTCCGCCTCGGCGCACGCCCGGGGCGAGGGCTCGTGGAATATCAGGCCGAGCGCCCACGCGCCCAGGTCCGCCGCACGGTGGGCGTCCTCGAGGTTCGTCAACCCGCAGATCTTGACCTTCGGGGCCATCGACCCATCGTAGGCGCTTGCCGCGCCGGTTACTGCTGCGGAACCGTCGACGGGCGCTGGGTCAGCGTGATCGTCGCGGTCTTCGCGGTCTTGTCGCGCAGGTACTGGATGGCGATGGAGTCGCCCGGCTTCTTGTCCGCGATCGTGGAGATCACGTCGTCCATCGAGCCGACCGTCTTGCCGTCGATCTTCGTGATGACGTCGCCGCCGAGCTGGACGCTCGAGCCGTTCAGCGTTGTCTGGCCGCTGCCGCCGTGGATGCCGGCCTTGTCGGCCGGGCTCCCCGGCGACACGCTCTGCACCAGCACACCGCTCTTGGCCGCCAGGTTGAGGCGGTCGAGCGACTTGTCGATCGTCACGCCGGTGATGCCCAGGTAGGCGCGCTGCACACGGCCGTTGGACTTGAGCTGGGGCAGCACCTTCTTGGCGGTGTTGATCGGGACGGCGAATCCGATGCCGACGTTGCCGCCACCGCCGCCGCTCGTCCCGTCACCCGTGGCGATCTGCGAGTTGATGCCGATGACGCGCCCGGTCGCGTCGAGCAGCGGGCCTCCGGAGTTGCCGGGGTTGATGGCCGCGTCGGTCTGGATCACGTTGGAGATCGTGAAGCCGTTGGGGGCGCTGATCTGGCGCTGGAGCGCGGACACGACGCCGGTCGTCAGCGTGCGGTCGAGGGCGAAGGGGTTGCCGATGGCGATCGTCGGGTCGCCGACCTGCACGTTGCTGGAGTCGCCGAGTTGGAGCGGCTTGAGGTTCAGGCCGCCGGCATTGACCTTGAGGAGGGCGAGGTCGGTCGAGGAGTCCTTGCCCACCACCTTGGCGTTCTCGGTCTTCTTGTCCTCGAAGGACACGGTGACCTGCGAGGCGCCGTCGATCACGTGGGCGTTCGTGAGGATGTAGCCCTGAGGATCCACGACGAAGCCGGAGCCGGTCGCCTCGCCCTGTTGGTCCTGGGGGATCCCGAACGGCGACTGGCTGCGCTGCACGATCTGCGACTTCACGTTGACCACGCCGGGCGCGTCGCGCTTGTAGATCTCGCGTGCGGTGAGCGCCTTGCCCGCGGCGACGGGAACGGGCGAGACGGAGGACTGCTGGACGACGGTCTTGGTGTCACCGCCGCCGATGCCCAGCGTCAGGAAGGCCGCGGCAACGACGACGCCGCCCACGAGGGCGGCTGCGAAGGGGGCGGCGAGTGGCTGCTTCATACGCTCAAGCAGTGTGGTCGGCGCCCGTGAAGCCGAACTAAAGCCGCGGGCGTCGCGGTCTAAATGGTCGTCGAGCCCGGCTCGGCGCCCTCGCCCAGGCCCGTTAGCTCGCGGCACGCGGCCTCGACGTCGGGGGCGCGCATGAGCGACTCGCCGATCAGGACGGCGTCCACTCCGACGCGATCGAGCTCCTCGAGCTGGGCGCGGTTGGAGTAGCCCGACTCGGACACGACCGCCTTGCCGGCCGGCACGTCGGAGAGCAGGTCGAAGGTCCGGTCGATGTCCACCGAGAAGTCGGCCAGGTCCCGGTTGTTGATGCCGATCACCTCGGCGTCGACGTCCAGCGCCGCCTCGAGCTCGCGCTCGTCGTGGACCTCGACCAAGACGTCGAGGTCGAGCGCCCGCGCCTCGTCGTGGAGGCGCCGCAGGTCGCGCGGCGCCAGCGCGGCCACGATCAGCAGCAGCGCGTCGGCGCCGGCCGCGGCCGACTCGTACACCTGGTACGTGTCGACGATGAAGTCCTTGCGCAGCAGGGGGAGGCGCGAGGCGGCGCGCGCCTCGCGCAGGTCGTCGAGCGAGCCGCTGAAGTTCGCCCCCTCGGTGAGGATCGACAACGCGGCGGCGCCCCCGCGCTCGTAGGCCTGGACGATCTCGGTGACGCTGGCGCCCGCGCGGATGTCGCCGGCGCTCGGCGAGCGCCGCTTGTGCTCGGCGATCACGCCGATCCCCGGGCGCGCCACGGCCTCGGAGAAGGGACGGTCGTCGCGGGGCGCCGCGAGCTCGCGCTCGAGCTCGTCCTGCGGCACCTCGTGCTGCCGGCGAGCGATGTCGTGGCGCGTGGACTCGACGATGCGGTCGAGCACGTTCATCGCGGCGCCAGCTCCCCGGTCCGGGCGACGAAGCGCTCGAGCGCGGCGGCCGCCGCGCCGTCGTCGATGGCGGTCTCGGCGGTGCGAGCGCCCGCCTCGAGCGAATCGGCGCGCCCGCAGGCGTAGATCGCGGCGGCGGCGTTGAGCACGGCGAGGTCGCGTGGCGGGCCGATCTCGCCGGCGAGGATCGCCCGGGTGACCGCGGCGTTCTCGTCCGGCGTCCCGCCGGTGACGGCGCCGAGGCCCGTCGTATCGAGTCCGACGTCGCCCGGCTCGACCGTGTACCGCTCGATGCGCTGGCCGTTGACCTCGACGACCTGCGTGCGTCCCCCGGTGCTCATCTCGTCAAGTCCGTCGTCGCTGGAAACTACCAACGCACGCTCGACGCCCAACTGGGAGAGCGCGCCGGCGATGGTGTCGAGGTAGGCGGGATCGGCGACCCCGACGAGCTGTCGGGAGGCGCCCGCGGGGTTCGTGAGCGGGCCGAGGAAGTTGAAGATGGTGCGGACCGCGAGCTCCTTGCGCACGGGCACGACGAACCTGGTCGCCTGGTGATGGACGGGCGCGAACATGAA
>DASYIJ010000072.1:0-3742 GCA_035997675.1 Solirubrobacteraceae bacterium | reverse complement strand
GGTCGTCGGTCGTGCCGGCCAGCAGGCGCTTGTAGGAGCCCTCGAGGAACACCGCCGACTTCCACAGTGCCAGCGTCTGGTACCAGCGCACGTCGGACATCGAGCGCCCCGAGCCGTCCTCGTAGCGGGCGATCAGCTCGGCGCGCGTCGGGAACCCCGGACGGGTCGTGACGGCCGCGAGGGTGAACAAGGTGCCGGAGTCGTCGCCCGGCTCCGGGTAGGTGGCCGTGAGGTAGCCGACGTCGGCCAGCGGATCGCCGATCGTGGCCAACTCCCAGTCGAAGATCGCGGCCAGACGCGCGGGCGCACCCGGCGCGAACATCGTGTTCCCCAGCCGGTAGTCGCCGTGCACGATCGTGGCGGCCCCCGACTCGGGGAGGTTCGCGCGCAGCCATTCGGTGGTGCGCTCGAGGATCTCGACCTCACGCGTCTTGTTGTGCTCCCAGAGCCCCGAGAAGCGCCGGAGCTGGCGCTCGAGATAGCCGGTCGGCTTGCCGTAGCCCTCCAGGCCGGATGCGCGCCAGTCGACCGCGTGGATCTCGACCAGCGAGTCGATCAGCTCGTCGGCGATGCGGGCGCGCTCCTGCGGCGTGTCGAGCGGTTCCGGAATGGAGGTCGTGATCACGTCGCCCTCGACGAGCTCCATCACGTAGAAGGGCGCGCCGATCACGGACTCGTCGTCGCACGTCACCAGCACCGCCGGGGTGCGCACGTCGGCGTCGGCGACGCCGGTGAGGAGCTGTGCCTCCCGCAGCACGTCGTGGGCGGACGGCGGGAGCGGGGGCCGCGGCGGACGGCGCAGGACCCATGCGTCGGCGCCGCGGCGGATCTCGTAGGTGATGTTGGAATGCCCGTCGCCGAGCGCCTCGGCCTCGATGGGCCCGCTGCCGAGTCCGTACTCGTCGAGGTAGGCCTCGAGCGGCCGGCGGATGAGCAACGGGGGCAGCTCGAGCGCCTCCGCCTCCTCCGGGGTGTCGACGATGGCCGTCACGGCGCCGGGAACGGTATCGCGGGGCCGCGCCCGGGTAGCCGGACAGTTCTGTGCATCCGCAACTATTTCGATACGGTGCTGTTGAAGCTCATGATGCGCTTGCGTCGCCTCCCCCTCGTCGCCGCGCCGATCGCTCTTGCCCTCGCCGTGGTCTCCGCGCCGGCGTCCGCAGCGACGGTCGCGGTCGGCATCGACAACCACACCAACCGGTACGTGAATCCACCGGGGCAGCCGACCGCGGCGCAGCCGGTGACGACGATCGCGCTCGGCGACACCGTTTCCTTCACCAACGACCCGGCGGTGTTCCCGGCGGCCGGTCTCGACGGCGGCCCCGGGCAGCACAACGTCGCGTGGGACCTCGGCAATTTCCCCACCTTCCCGAGCGACGACAAGGCGACGACCAAATGGAGCAGGAACTACCCCTTCAGCAAGCCGGGCGTCTACCGCTATTTCTGCTCGTTCCACGGCAGCCCGGGCGGCGTCGACATGGCCGGAAGGGTCACGGTCCTCAGAGCCGACGGCTCGCTCCCCGTGGCACCCTCGATCAGCGGCGCGAGCGCCGTGGCCGGCGCGGCCCGCGTGGTGCTGAAGTTCAGGTCCTCGATCCGGGGCACCGTGACCGGGAGGCTGACCCGCAAGCAGGGTCGGAGCTTCCGCAGCTTCGGCTCCCTGAAGCTGTCGCTGCGCAAGGGCGCCAATTCGGTGACGGTCAAGAAGACCGCATCGGGCAAGAAGCTGACCAAGGGCAGCTACCAGCTGGCCCTCACGTTCTCCGACGGCGTCAGCAACCTGAGCACGAGCAAGACCCTCAAGTTCACCATCAGCCGTTAACGCCGTGGTCACCGGCGCGCGGCGGGCAGTCGCTAGCCTGTTCGCGCGCATGGCTCAGCAACTCTGGCTGCTTCGCCACGGCGAGGCCGAGCCTCACGACACGCGACCCGATCCCGAGCGCCGGCTCACCCCGCGCGGGGAGCGGCAGGCGATCGCTGCCGGCCGGGCGCTGCGGGCCCTTGGCCTGGAGTTCGCCGCGGTGTTCACGAGCCCACGGGTGCGCGCGACGGACACGGCGCGGCTCGCGTGCGAGTCGCTGGGGATCGAGCCCGTCGTACACGAGCCGCTTTCCGGCGGCTTCGACGCGGACGACGCGCGGGAGCTGATGGCGGGGCAGGACCCGGACGCCCGCGTGCTGCTCGTCGGCCACGAGCCGGACTTCTCGAACCTTGTGCACGACCTCACCGGGGGCCGCATCGATCTGAAGAAGGGCGGTGTGGGCGCCGTGCGCCTCGACGGCACGCGCGCCGAGCTGATCGTGCTGCTGCGCCCTCGCGAGCTGGAGTCCCTCGGGGACCGCTGACCGTCGTTACGACGCGGCGGATTCCGGTCGGACTTCTCACCGGTAATTGACCGTGTTTGCAAAGCGTTGAGCGGGGTCCGGGAAGGTTAAGTCCCGACCGGGGGCGTCCGATCTCAGTCGCGGTCTATGTGGTCCACCCGGCTCGCATCCGTGGCTCTGGTGCCGTTCGCGCTCACGCTCCCGCTCGCGGCCCCCGCGTCGGCGCCCTCCGGCGCCCCACGGCTGGCCCCGCTCGGATCGACGGCCGTGACGGTGGGCCAGGCGATCACGCTGAAGGGCCGCGGCTTCGTGCCCGGTCGCGGTCGGGACGTGGTGATCCTCCAGCGCCCGGGAGCGCGCTCGATCTTCGTCCGGGCGGACCGCGCGACCAGCACGCGGGTGACCGTGACCCTCCCGTCCTGCCGGGTCCTGCCCTTTCTCGACTGGCGTGACGGTACCCCGCAGCCGACTCGTTTTCGCGTGAGCGTCCTCGGCCACCGTCTCTCCGCATTGCCGGCCGCCCAGTCGCTGACCGTCCTTCCCGGTCCACCGGCGGACGCGCTCGGCGTTCGCCCGGGCACGAGCCTGTGCCTGCTCGATCTGGCTCCGAATCCGGCGCTGGCGCTCGGCGCGGCGGCAGCCGCTACCGGCGCCTGGGGCGCTTGAACGTCACGCGGGACGAATAGGTCCTCCCGCCGATCGTCGCGCTGGCGGTCAGGGTGAGCGACGAGCGCCGGCCGAGCTTCTTCTTCCCCGCGCGGTTGAGCGCGACCTTGATGGTCTTCTTCTTGTGGGCCTTGATCGAGAAGCGCGTGCTGCCGAAGACCGTCACCTTCTTGGCCTTGGCGGCCCGCAGGCCGGTCGTCTGATCGGTGAGCCTCAGCGTTCCGTCGCACGCGGTGGTGAGGGCGCACGTCAAGGGAATCGCGGTCGTGGTCCCGAGCAGCTGGCCACCAGTGGGGATGGCCAGCGGCCGGATCGCACCGCCTCCACCGCCTCCACCACCGCCGCCACCACCGGCGCCGCCGGTCCCGAGGTCGGCGCTCAGCATGATGTGGTAGCCGAAGGTGGTCGTCGAAGCGAAGATGGGGTTCGTACTCGGCGCGGGCGTGGTCTGCGGGCTGGGGGCCGGGACGAAGCCCGACCCGTAGCTGGCGTTGTCGAACTTCGCGGGAACCGGCACGTTCGGTGCCAGGACCGACAGGGCCAGGAAGTCGCCGCGAGCGTTCGTCGCGAAGTCGTTCGCCGGGGGCGTCGGGTCCTCGACCATGGGCAAGGAGGTCGCAGCGCCGCCGATGCCGTTCGCGGGCACGTTGAAGACGGGGCCGTACTGCTCGACGAAGCAGCAGGCAAAGTAGGGATGGCCGGGATCGCCGGCCTTGTTCTGGTAGAGCGAGCGCATGACGACGACCTGCACC
>DASYIJ010000059.1:0-3550 GCA_035997675.1 Solirubrobacteraceae bacterium | reverse complement strand
CCTCGATGAGCGCCTCGACATGATCGACGACCCGGCGGCCGTCGAGGCCTGAACGCCTTAGGAGGCGGCGCGCCGCGGACGGCGGCGTGTCGGCGTGCCGAACACGTGGTCCCAGAACGGGGCGCTGACCCCGAAGCCGCGCGTGTGGTCCTGGAAGTGGTGGCGCATGTGCAGCTCGCGCAGCTTGCGGCCCACCCACGTGCGCGGGCGGTGATGGTGCACGTGGTAATGCATCATGTCGTAGAAGAGGTAGCCGGCGAAGAAGCCGGTCGCGATCGGGAAGGCGGCCGGGATCCCGACGACGAGCACGAACACGCCGAAGAACAGGGCCGAGAGCGGCACCGACAACGACGGCGGCATCACGAGCCGCATCGGGTCGTTGGGGTGGTCGTGGTGGACGCCGTGGATGATCCAGTGCAGCCGCGCGCCATAGCGGCCCTCCGGCTCGAAGTGGAACACCAGGCGGTGCAGCCAGTACTCGGTCAGCGTCCAGAACAGGTAGCCGCCGGCGATCAGGGCGATCGTCTCGGGCACCGCCAGCCGGGCCAGGCCGGCCCATGCGAACACGACGATCGCGGGCACGAAGATGAACAGGGGGACCGTCGGATGGACGCGCGAGACCTTGTCCAGGAGCCTGGACTCGAACATACGCGGGGAGGCCCTCAGAACCTCCTCGCGAGGGGCTCCTGCGAGGTCCTCGATTTGCGGGTAAGCCACGGCTAAAGCATAGTAGCCCGCCACCCGGCCCCGGTTACGCCGAGAGGTCAGCGCTCGTCGGTCACGCGCAGGCGCAGCTGCTCGCCCTCGCCGACCGCGGCGACGTCCACGTCGTCGGCGAGTTGTGCCAGCACCGCGGGCATGCCGCCGAGTGCCGAGGCGTTGACGAGGCGCTCGCCGCCGCCCGGCTCGAGCGGCCCCACGCGGAGGTCCAGGGCCCCCACCGTCGTGTCGACGCCGATGTGGATGTGGCGGCCGACGATCGACGCCGGGGCGTGCGCCGCGATCGCGTCGCTGATCAGCACGACGTCCGCGAGCCGGTCGACGGAGAAGCTCGCGCGCGCCGCCAGCATCGCCGAGACCCGGCTGAGGACGGGGGCGGCCAATGCGCCCGCCGCGACCGAGAGCACCATGTCGCCCGCGGGCGGCTCCACCTCCCGGTGGGACTCGCGCACCTCGGCGCTGTCCACGACGCCCGCGGCGCGAAAGCCCATCCGCACCTCGGTTCCCTCGTCGCTCGCTCCGCGGAACTCCACGCGGTCGGTCAGCGCCTGGATCAAAGACAGTCCGACTCCCTGCACGCCCGCGTCGGCCTCGGGAGGATTCGGCTGGATGCCCATGCCCTCGTCGCGTACCACCACGTCGAGCTCGTCCGTCGTCGGGCAGACGTAGACCTCCAGGGGACCCTCGTGGCCGTCGTACGCGTGCAGCACGACGTTGTTGCACGCCTCGCTCACAGCGGTCTTTATGTCCGAGAGCACGCCGTCCTCCAGCCGCATCGCGTCCGCGATACCGGTGAGCGCCTGCCGCACGATGGCGACATTCTCGGCGCGGTTGGGCAGCACGACGCGTACGTCCGGCGCCTCACTGACCTTGAGCTTCAGCTCCACCATGAGCGTTCAATCGCCACGTCAGTAGCCAATATCGACCGTGGCACGCGAATTCAAACCCGACCAGGTCCGCGTGCAGCTTTCCGGACCAAAGGGCGCAGTACCGTTGACCGGATGGCGGACAGGCTACGCCCTTATCGCGATAAGCGTGATCCGGGGCGCACTCCGGAGCCGAGCGGGACCGGCAAGAAGGGGCGCGGGAAGGCTCGGCGCGCGCCGCGGTTCGTCGTCCAGGAACACCACGCACGCAGCCTGCACTGGGACCTGCGACTCGAGCGGGACGGGACGCTGGTGTCCTGGGCGGTGCCCAAGGGCATCCCTCCGGACCCCAAGCGCAACCACCTCGCGGTTCACGTCGAGGACCACCCGCTCGAGTATCTCGACTTCGCGGGCGACATCCCGACCGGCGAGTACGGCGGCGGGACGGTGAAGATCTGGGACAGCGGGACCTACGAGGCCGAGAAGTTCCGCGACGATGAGGTGATCCTCACGTTCCACGGGGAGCGGCTCCACGGCCGGTACGCCCTGTTCCAGACGCGCGGGAAGAACTGGATGATCCACCGCATGGACCCGCCCGAGGACCCCGGGCGCGAGCCCATACCCGAGGACGTGCGGCCGATGCTCGCCAAGCCTGGCGACATTCCGCGCGATGACGACGCCTACGCCTACGAGGTCAAGTGGGACGGCGTGCGGGCGCTGGTGGCCGTCGAGGGCGGCCGCCCCCGCGCTCGCAGCCGGCGCGGCCGCGACATCACCGGCTCCTACCCAGAGCTGCGCGAGCTGGGCCGCGCGCTCGGCGCGACGGAGGTGCTGCTCGACGGCGAGCTGGTCGCCTTCGACACCGACGGGCGGCCGAGCTTCGAGCGCCTGCAACGGCGCATGCACGCCTCCGAGACCGCGGCCCGGCGCCTCGTCTCCTCCGTGCCGGTGACGTACGTGGCGTTCGACGTGCTCCACCTCGACGGCCGGTCCACGATCGCGCTGCCCTATCGCGAGCGCCGGAAGCTGCTCGACGGGCTCGAGCTCGACGGTCCGCACTGGCGCGCGCCGGCCTCGCACGTGGGCGACGGGCGGGACATGCTCCGCGCCAGCGGTGAGCAGGGGCTCGAGGGGGTGGTCGCCAAGCGGCTGGACAGCCGGTACGAGCCCGGCCGGCGCCCCGGGTCGTGGATCAAGGTCAAGAACCGGCGCCGCGCCAAGCTCGTCGTGGGCGGATGGATGCCGGGGGAGGGCGGTCGGCGCGGACGCATCGGCTCGCTGCTCACGGGCTTCCACGACGACGAGGACGGAACGCTGCGCTACGCCGGGCGGGTCGGCAGCGGGCTGCGCGAGGAGCACCTCGACCGGCTGACGTCGCTGCTCGAGCCGCTGCGCCGCACCTCGAGTCCGTTCCACGGCCGACAGCCGCCGCGCAACGCGGTGTTCACCGAGCCACAGCTCGTCGTCCACGTCGAGTTCGCCGAATGGACGAACTCACGCACGCTGCGAGCACCGGTGTTCATCGCACTGCTCGAGGAGGCCGATCCGGAGGAGGTCACGTGGGACACGGTTGCGGCGTAGCGCGGTTGCGGCCTCGCGGCCGCAACCGCGGTTCTCAGTTCTCAGTTCTCAGTCGTGCCCCCAGTACTGAGAACTGAGAACTGAGATCTGAGAACTCAGGCGGGCAGCGCCTGCACGAACGCCACGAACTTCTCCGCGTTTCGCAGCGGCGGGCCGTGTCCGAAGCAGACGAGCGCCGGCTCGAGGGCGGCGAGGCGGCGCGCGGACTCGCGGTTGCGTGCCGGGTCGGGCGTGAAGATGCGTGGCGGCTCGTGCAGGCCGGGGATGCCGGTCAGCAGGTGCATCCCGTTGAGCACGTCGCCGAGGACCAGCGCTCGGTCCGATTCGCGCCAGAACGCGACGTGTCCGGCGGAATGACCGGGGACCTCGAGCACCTGAAAGCC
>DASYIJ010000051.1:0-11156 GCA_035997675.1 Solirubrobacteraceae bacterium | reverse complement strand
GCGAGCCCTTGATCGCCGCCTGGTCGAGCGACACCACCTCGTCCCGCCCGGACACCGAGCCACCGATCAGCGAGCTCTTGCCCGAGCCCGCCACCCCGGTGACGACCACCAGCACCCCGAGCGGGATGTCGACGTCGACGTTCTGCAGGTTGTGCGTGCTCGCGCCGCGCACCTCCAAGACCCCGTCCGGCGTGCGCACGGCCGGCTTCAGGGCGGCGCGGTCCTCCAGGTGCCGCCCGGTCAGCGTGCCGCTGGTCCGCAGCCCTTCGACGCTGCCCTCGAACACCACCTCGCCGCCCCCGGCGCCGGCGAGGGGGCCGAGGTCGACGACGTGGTCGGCGATCGCGATCGTCTCCGGCTCGTGCTCCACGACGAGCACCGTGTTGCCCTTGTCGCACAGCCGCAGCAGCAGGTTGTTCATCCGCTGGACGTCGTGCGGATGCAGCCCGACCGTCGGCTCGTCGAACACGTAGGTGACGTCGGTCAGCGACGACCCGAGGTGGCGGATCATCTTGGTGCGCTGCGCCTCGCCACCCGAGAGCGTGCCCGACGGGCGGTCGAGGCTGAGGTAGCCGAGGCCGATCTCGCCGAACGAGTCGAGCGTGTGCTCCAGCGCGGCCAGCAGCGGCGCGACCGACGGTTCGTCCAGTTCGCGCACCCACTCCGCGAGATCGCTGATCTGCATCGCGCAGGCGTCGGCGACGTTGACCCCCTTGATCTTCGACGACCGGGCCTCCTGGCTGAGCCGGGTGCCCTCGCACTCGGGGCAGGTGGCGAAGGTGATGGCCCGGTCCACGAAGGCGCGGACGTGCGGCTGCAGAGCATCGGCGTCCTTGGACAGCATCGACTTCTGGATCTTGGGTATCAGCCCCTCGTAGGTGAGGTTGACGCCGTCGACCTTGATCTTGGTCGGCTCCTTGTGGAGCAGGTCGTGCAGCTCCCTCTTGGTGTACTTCCGGATCGGCTTGTCCGGGTCGAAGAAGCCGGCGCCTCGGAAGATGCGGCCGAACCAGCCGTCCATGCTGTAGCCGGGGATCGTGAGCGCACCCTCGTTGAGCGACTTGCTGTCGTCGTAGAGCTGAGACAGGTCGAAGTCGGTGACCGAGCCCCGGCCCTCGCAGCGCGGGCACATGCCGCCAACACGCGTGAACGTCGCCTTCTTGGTCTTGGTCTTCCCGGCACCTCGCTCCACGGTGATGGCACCGCTCGCCCGGACCGATGGGACGTTGAACGCGAACGCGCTGGGCGAGCCGATGTGCGGCCGCCCGAGCCGGCTGAAGAGGATGCGCAGCATCGCGTTGGCGTCCGTGGCGGTGCCGACCGTCGAGCGGGCGTCGGCACCCATCCGCTGCTGGTCGACGATGATCGCGGTCGTCAGCCCCTCGAGGACGTCCACCTCGGGCCGCGCCAGCGTCGGCATGAAGCCCTGCACGAAGGCGCTGTAGGTCTCGTTGATCAGCCGCTGCGACTCCGCGGCGATCGTGCCGAACACCAACGAGCTCTTGCCCGAGCCCGAGACGCCGGTGAACACCGTCAGGCGGCGCTTCGGGATCTCGATGCTGACGTCCTTGAGGTTGTTCACTCGCGCGCCGTGCACGCGGATCAGATCGTGGCCGTCGGCCACATGCAGCGCAGGCGGCTGTGTGTCCGTCCTCGTGGCCAGGCTCATCGTGTCTCCCCTGTCGCGCCGAAGCTGAGCGCCGGAGCGCGGGTCGCCGCTCACCGGTCCTCGAGCAGCCCGAGGACGTTGCCGTCGGGGTCGGTGACGGTGGCCACCACCCGCCCGCCACCGACCTCGTGCGCGGGCTCCTTCACGGTGGCGCCCGCGGCGGTCACCTCGGCCAGCTTCGCCTCGATGTCCGCCACCTGCCAGTAGGCCACCGGGCAGGTCATGCCCTGCGGCCCACCGCCCGGCAGCAGCCCGATGTGCTGGCCCTCGACCTCGAAGCCGACGTAGTAGGACTCGTCGGCCTGGGGCGGTACGCCGAGCAGTGCGGAGTACACCGCCTTGGCGGTCTCCAGATCGGACACGGGATGCAGCACGGTCTTGATTCCCTGGGTGGAAGAGCCGGTCATGGTCGCTCCTGAAGTCGTGGGGTCACGTCGACCCCGGTGCGTCTATCGAGAGTGATTTGTAGCACAAATGATTGACGCCGCCCAGTACCTGTGCCAAAATGTCAGCGTGGCAACCCGCCCGTCCACCGACACCGAGGTCGCCGAGTACGCCGGTCAGCTCTTCTTCCGGCTTTGGCGCGCGTCGCACACGCAGGTTGCCGAAGCGCTCGAGTCGCTTGGCCTGACGCCGGCGCTCTTCGGCGTCCTCAACGTCCTCGGGGCTCGCGCGGGCGCGATCCAGCAGGAGATCGGCACGGCGATGGCGATCGATCCCAGCACGATGGTGTCACTGATCGATCAGCTGGAGGCCGCCGGACTGGCCGAACGCCGGCCCCACCCCACCGATCGCCGGGCGCGAGCGATCGCGATCACACCCAAGGGTCGCCGCGTTCTTGAGAAGGGCCGGCAGATGTCGCAGCAGGTGGAGGACGATGTGCTGCGCGGGCTCACCGCGGCGGAGCGGCGCCAGCTCATCACGCTGCTTCGGCGCGCGCTCGGCTCGGCGCCCCCGCAGTCGTTGTGGCGCGCCGAGGAAGGGGACTAGCGTCACCACGTGACGCGGCCGTCGACTAGACCGAGGGCGAGTCGGGGCCGGAGTGCGCGGGACCTCCGCCATTCGCGCCGTCGCGGGTGATCCCGCCCACGGCGAGGAGGATCTCGTTGGCCAGCTTCGGTCCCTCGGCGGCCTGCTCGGGGGTCGCCTCGATGCGGAACACGACCTCGTCGCCGTCGATCTCCTCGAGGATGATGCGCGGATCCGAGCGGGTCGGCACGGTGAGCGCGTCGTCGAGCAGTTCCTGCACGTCGCTGGGGCGCACCTCGACCGGTAGGCGCGCCCGCAGGTCGACGCCGTCCGGCTCCCGCAGGGGGATCACGGCCATCGAGAGGACGACGCTGTTGGGCACCATGATCGAGTCGTCGCCGCGCGAGAGCGTCAGGTAGAGCAGGCCGAGCGAGCTCACCACGCCCTCGACGCTCCCGGCGACCGGGCCGCCCTGGAGCCGCACGCGATCGCCGACCCGGAAGGGACGAGCGCTCAGCAGCACGGTGCCCGCGAACACGTTGCCGAGCGTCTGCTGCGCGGCGAGACCGAGCACGACGGCGGACACGGCGCCGCCCAGAGCCAGCGTCGTGGGATCCAGCCCGGCGACGTGGAGCGCGACGAGCAGCGCGATGCCGATCGTCAGGAGGCGCAGCAGGAAGCCGACGGTGCCCGCGGTTGCCGGATCCATGCGCCGGAAGAGCGCCGGGCCAACCGCACGGCCGACATCGCGCGCGAACGCCCAGCCGAGGATCACGAGCGCGATCACGGTGAGGATCCGCACGGGGAAGTCGAATTCCGCGCCGAAGATGTTCTGGCGGTACGAGTAGACGACGAGGATCCCGGCGAGCGCCGGGAGCAGTACCGCGGCCTGCCGGCGCGCGCGGCGAGCGGCCTTCTGACTCAGCTGCTGCGACAGCCCGACCCGAGCCCACGAGTGGCTCCGGGTCTTGAACATTTCGCGCATCTGGGCGCTTCGGTCGCGTTTCTCGTCGGCGGGGTCCATGACGTCATTGATAGCAACGCGAGACCCCATCGCGCGTTTCACCCCGGTTGCGTGACAGACCGCACAGAGGGCGGCCAGGCTCAGAAGAGCGTCGTCTGGCGCCTGCGCGGGAGCGGAGGCGCCTCGGGCTCGGCGTCGCCTCCCCCCTCCTCCGACGAGGCGCGGATCAATCGGCCGACGCGGCCGGTCGTCGCCGGGTCGCGGGCGTGCCGCCGCACCAGGTGCCGCAGGCGCTGCCGCTCCTCGTTCGGTGCGTACGCGCCGCGACGGTAGAGCTCCTCGTACCGCGGTACGAGGTCCGGGCGCTGGGAGCGCAGCCAGTCGAAGAAGATGCCGCGGACCTCGCCGCGGAGGTGAAGCGCGATCCCGCCGATGCTGGTGGCACCCGCTTCGGCCGCCATCTCGAGTATCGGCTCGACCTGCTCGGGCGCGTCGTTGATGCCCGGCATGAGCGGCGCGATCAGCACGCCGGTGGGGATCCCGGCGCGGTTGAGCTCGGCAACCGCCTCGAGGCGCTTGCGCGGATGCGGGGTGTGCGGCTCGGTCGCCCGCCAGGCCTTCTCGTCGAGCGTCGGGATCGACAGGTTGGCGGTGAAGCCCACCTGCTCGGCGAGCTGGCGCATCAGGTCGAGGTCGCGCAGCAGCAGTGGCGACTTGGTGAGCACCGAGCACGGCGTTTCGGCCTCGCGCAGCGCCTCCCAGATGTCCGGCATCAGCCGATAGCGGCTCTCGGCCCACTGGTACGGATCGGTGTTCGTTCCCAGCGCGACGTGCTCGCGCTTCCACGACGGCCGCGCCAGTTCGGCCCGCAGCACCTCGGGGGCGTTGACCTTCACGACTATCTCGCGCTCGAAGTCCCGGCCGGCGTCGAAGTCGAGGTACTTGTGCGTCGGGCGAGCGAAGCAGTTGTGGCTGATGACGCCGTTGGCGACGAAATCCTCCGTGCCGGTGGTGATGTCGTACATCGGTAGGTCGACGCCCAGCGGCTCGATCGCGACGATGCCCAGCCGCGCGTTGCTCTTGACCGTGGTGCCGGCGATCGAGCGCCCGTGATCCTCCGAGCGCTCCGACGGCGATCCGAATCCGCCGGTCCCCATCAGCTCGTCCTGCAGCGTCAAATGCGGCCGGCCGAGGGGTCCCTGCTCGGCGCCCGTGACGTACTTCCAGCCGCGGTCGCTGAGGAACCGGTGATCACCGCCGGCGACGATCTCGGTCCCGTCCTCGAGGACGATGCGGTAGGCGGGCTTGACGGTCGACCAGTGCGCGAGGACCCGGGTCAGGCCGTAGCGCCGGTCGACCCCGTCGCGAACCGTGCCGTAGATCTCATCGCCCTCGCGCACCTCCGCGAGCCGCTTCGTCCGCCCATCCCCCATGAGGATCGCCGTATCACCGTCCAGGCAGTAGACGCACGCATGGGTGCAGCCCCTATATGGGTTGATCGTCCACCGGAACGGCATCTGCGACTGCTTGGGCACCCGATTCAGAGCGCTCTTGCCAACCACCTCGTAGAAGCGGATGTCGAGCGCCTCGGGCGCGTCGAAGGTCCGCACGCGCGCCTCGTCGCGGTAGCCGGGCAGCCGGCGGGCGGCGTCAGCGTCGGTGGAGAGGGAGTCCCATCGCACGAACATATGTTCGCATACTCCCCGGATGGGCCGGCAAAGAGAAAGGGCGGCCGGATCCCTCCGACCACCCTTCCAGCCTTCCTTGACGATCCGTCGTCCGGGCGGCGCGCGGCGGGCATCCTGCCCAGCGCTCCGCTCTAACAACAGGAGAATTGCGAAGCGCCCGCGCGTGCGCAATCGAACAAACGTCGAATTCCCTGGACACCCGGCCCGTTCGAGCGCTAGGCGGCGGCGCCGGCACGGGCGAGCAGGCGCTCGTCCCCCGCGAGGGTCTGGCTCGTCGCCTCGGCGATGTCCACCGGCACGATCTCCCCCGGCCGTGCGAGTCCCGTGAAGTTCACGACCTTGTTGTGACGGGTACGGCCGCGCAGCCGCGCCGGGTCGGTGCGCGACGGGCCCTCGACGAGCACGTCCAGGGTGCGTCCGACGAAGCGCTGGGCCCGCTCGCGCGCGCGGCGCTGGACCGCCTCGACCAGGCGCTCCATGCGCTCGACGGCGACCTCGTGCGGGACGCGTCCGCCGAGCTGCGCCGCCTCGGTGCCGCGCCGCGGCGAGTAGATGAAGGTGAACGCGCCGTCGTAGCCGACCGCCTCGACCACCTCCAGGGTGGCCGCGAAGTCCTCCTCGGTCTCCCCGGGGAAGCCGACGATGATGTCGGTGGTCAGCGCGCAGTCGGGCACGTGCTCGCGCAGCATCGAGACCTTCGCCAGGTACCGATCCCGGTCATAGGTCCGGCGCATGGCCTTCAGCACGCGCGAGGAGCCGGACTGCAGGGGCAGGTGGACGTGCTCGCACACCGCGGGGCACTCGGCGTGTGCGCGCGCGACGTCCTCGCGGATGTCCTTGGGGTGCGGGCTCGTGTAGCGGATGCGCTCGATGCCGTCGACCCCGTCGAGCGCGCGCAGCAGCTCGGCGAACGTCCAGCGCTCGTGACCCTGGCGCCCCAGGTCGCGGCCATAGGAGTTCACGTTCTGGCCCAGCAGCGTGACCTCGTGCACGCCGTCGGCGGCCATGCGCTCGACCTCGCCGATCAGCTCGTGGGCCGGGCGCGACACCTCGCGCCCTCGCGTCGACGGCACGATGCAGTACGCGCAGGCGCAGTTGCAGCCGACGCTGATCTGCAGCCAGGCCTGGAAGTCGCGGGCCCGCTTCTCCGGGAGGTGCCCGGTGAAGCCCTCGAACTCGAAGAAGCCCTGGGCGGTGAGTGAGTCCGACGTCAGGAACTCGGCCAGCTTGTGGACCTGGCCCGGCCCGAACGCCACGTCGACGAAGGGAAAGCGGCGGAACACCTCGTCCTTGACCGACTGCGCCCAGCAGCCGCCCACCCCGACGATTGCCTCCGGCCGCTCGCGCTTGATGCGCTTGGCCTCACCCAGGTGGGCGACGAAGCGGTCGTCGGCCTTCTCGCGGATCGAGCACGTGTTGAACAGGATCACGTCGGCGTCGCCGCGCGCGCCCGCCTCCTCGTATCCGAGCGATTCCAGCATCCCCTTCATGTGCTCGGAGTCGTGCTCGTTCATCTGGCAGCCGAACGTGGTCACGTGATAGCGCGGCATCGGCTGAAGGGTACTGTCCGCCGCGTGCCGCCCCTCCCCCTCCCCGACCCTCCGCTGACCGACGGCACGATCGCCCTGCGCATGACGTCCGATGCCGACCTCCCGGCGCTCGTGGCGGCGCTCCAGGACCCCCTGATCCCGCGCTATACGCGCGTTCCCTCGCCCTACGGCGAGCGCGATGCGCGGACATTCATCGCCGAGCAGGGTCGCCGGCGCGAGGAGGGCACGGGTCTGTCGCTCCTGATCGTCGACGCGGATACCGACCGCCTGCTCGGCTCGATCGGCACCGACGTTCACCCCGACGGCGCGCGGGCCGACATCGGCTACTGGGTGGCTCGCGAGGCGCGTGGCCGCGGAGTCGCCGCGCGCGCGGTCGTGCTGCTCGGGCGGTGGATGTTCGAAGCGCTCGACCTCGCGCGGCTGCAGATCCACACCGAGACCGAGAACGTGGCGTCCCAGCGCGTCGCGGAGACCGCCGGATTCACCCGCGAGGGCGTCCTGCGCTCCTACGAGCTGGTCAAGGGACGGCAGATCGACGTCGTCATGTTCTCCGCGCTGCCGGGCGACCTGGGCGCCTGACCCGGCCGACTAGCCGGGGCGACGCGCCAACACGACGTGCTTGCGTCCGAGCGCGATCCGGTCGCCCGCCCCGACCTCGGCCTCGCGAATCCGCCAGCCGTTGACCCAGGTTCCGTTGGTCGACCCGAGGTCGGCCAGCACCCACGCGCCTCCGTCGCGGCGCAGTTCGGCGTGGCGGCGCGAAACCGTGCGATCGTCGAGCACGAGGTCGCAGATGGGACTGCGGCCCACGAGGAATCCCCCGGCGGCGCGCGACGCCGGCGGGAGGGCGATGGTCACGGCGCGCTTGGGGAAGGCCGCGTCCAACCAGCGAACGAGCGCGTCGCGCCAGTCCACGACGTGAGACCGAAAGCGCGGCAGGTCGCCGACGACGGCCTCGAGCTCGGCTCCCGTATGCGCGGCGTAGGCCCGGCCGAGACGTACCTCGAACGTGTCGAGGCTGAGGTAGCCCTGGAGCCAGCGCCGGCGCAGCTGCCGGGCCACCCGCTCCCGATCTGCGTCAGAGGTCCGGCGCATCATGCCGCCCTCGCCCTCTCCATGGTCCACGATTGTGGACGATGTGGCGCTTTCGCGCCACCTACTTCGCGTACTCGGTGGCCCGCGACTCGCGGATCACCGTGACCTTGATCTGGCCGGGGTACTCGATCTCCTTCTCGATCTCCCGTGCGATGTCATGGGACAGCGTGACCGCCGCGTCGTCGTCGATCGCGTTCGGCGCCACCATCACGCGGATCTCGCGCCCCGCCTGCATCGCGTAGACGCGGTCCACCCCCGGATGGCGCGTGGCGATCTGCTCGAGGTCGCGCAGGCGGCTGACGTAGTGCTCGAGGGACTCGCCGCGCGCGCCGGGACGGGCGCCCGAGAGCGCGTCGGCGGCCTGGACGATGACGGCCTCGACGGTCTGGGGCTCGACCTCGTTGTGGTGGGCCTCCATCGCGTGCGCGACGGCCTCGGACTCGCCGTGCTTGCGGGCGAGGTCGCCCCCGACGAGGGCGTGCGGGCCCTCGATCTCGTGCGATACGGACTTCCCGATGTCGTGCAGGAGCGCGGCGCGGCGCGCGGTCTTGGGGCTCGCACCCAGCTCGTCCGCCATCATCCCGGCAAGCTGGGCGACCTCGACCACGTGGTCGAGCACGTTCTGGCCGTAGGAGGTCCGGAACTTCAGCCGCCCGAGCAACCGGAGCAGCTCGGGATCGACCGCCTGCACGTTGGCGTCGAGCGCGGCCTGCTCGCCCGCCTCGGCGATGTGGGACTCCAGCTCGGACTTGGACTGGTAGTACATCTCCTCGATCCGGGCGGGATGGATGCGCCCGTCCGCGAGCAGCTTCTCCAACGTCATGCGGGCGATCTCGCGGCGCACGCCGTCGAAGCCCGACAGCACCACGGCGTGGGGCGTGTCGTCGATGATGAAGTCCACGCCCGTGAGGTTCTCGAGCGCGCGGATGTTGCGTCCCTCACGGCCGATCACGCGCCCCTTCATGTCGTCGCTGGGGAGCTGCACGACCGACACGGTCGTCTCGGAAGCGTGCGTCGCGGCGAGCCGGCCCATGCACACCGACAGGATGTTGCGGACCCGGCGCTCGGCCTGCAGCTTGGTCTCCTCGTCGATCTGGCGCAGCGCCTTGGCCGCGTCGTGACGCGCCTGGTCCTGGACCTCCTTCAGGAGGACCTGCTTGGCCTGTGACGCGCTGAGCCCGGCCACGCGCTCGAGCTCGCGCAGATGCTCGCGCTTGCGCGCCTCTAGCAGCTCGCGCTGGTGATCGAGCTCGCGATCGCGGTCGTCGAGCCGTTGGTCGCGTCGGCTGAGCTCCGCGAGCTTGGCGTCGATCGCCTCCTCCTTGGAGATCACCCGCTCCTCGATGCGCACGATCTCGCCGCGCCGCTCGAGCAACTCGGCCTCCACGTCGTCGCGGGCCAGGGGCGTCGGCGGAGCCGGAGCCGTCGCCGCCGATCCCACGCTCCCCCCGCCCGGCCCGCGGGCATAGAGCATTGCCGCCACCACCAGGCCTGCCGCCAGGAGTGCCGCCGCGATCACGATTGCCATGGCTGTCCCTCACTCCGGGGTCGCGCACACGAGCCCGGTCGCTGTCGTGTGATTGTCAGCGTCGAACGGGCCGCGCGAGGAGCACGGAGCCCAGAACAGCCGGCGGCCGTGGCCGCCGCTTCAGGATGTCGCGGCTACAACGGACTGGCGTGCGTCGATGAGGTCGGCTCCCTCGGGCCGAGGTCGGTGGATTGCATTGCCGTCACGATCCGATTGCTGACTGGTGCTCGAAAGTCGCTCGTTTGCGGGAATTTCATGCCCTCGCGGGCCCGTCTTTCACTGGCACGGATCGTAGAGCGCGACCGCGGATCGCGCAAACGAACGGGGGTTCGACTTCGGCATCTCCCCCGCCGCGAGCGCGCAGCGTGTCCCTAGCCGTGCCGATACGCCTGGATCGCGTCGTGCGCGAGCTCGAGCTCGTAGCCGCGGCGGACGAGCAGGCCGAGCGCGCGGTTGAGGTCGCGCTCCTCGCGCGGCGGTGAGGGGAAGCGCCGGGCGAGCAGCGCGACCGCGGCGTCGAGCTCGCCCTCCTCGCCGGGCGCGGCCGCCTCGGCGGCCAGCGCCCGCCCGATGCCCAGCTCGCGGAGCCGGCGCTCGATCCGCTCCGAGCCCCAGTGGTCGAGCGTGCGCCGGTCCTCGGCGAAGCGGTGGGCGAAGCGGACGTCGTCGAGGTAGCCCTGTTCGACCAGCTCGGCCACGGCCTGGTCGGCGACCTCCGGCTGCACCCCCCGGCCCGAAAGGTGCGCGCGCATCTCGACCTCCGTCCGGTCCCGGTGCGACAGGAACCGGTAGCCGAGCCCGAGCGCGCGCTCGAACTGCTCGGACGCGTCGTCCGCCGCCGCCGTCACGTCAGGCGGCCTTCTCCTCCGGCTCCTCGGCCAACACCACCGGTGCCTTCTCGCCCTCGATCGGCTTGACGAGGTCGCGGTCGAGGTCCAGCGCCTCGTAGACCTTGGCTTCGATCTCCTTCGCCACCTCGGGATGCTCCTCGAGATGGGCCTTGGCGTTGGCGCGACCCTGGCCGATGCGCTCGTCCCCGTAGGAGAAGAACGATCCGGACTTCGTCACCACGTTGTGCTCCAGCCCGAGGTCGAGGATGCAGCCGACGGACGAGATGCCCTTGCCGAACTCGATGTCGAACTCGGCGATCTTGAAGGGCGCGGCGACCTTGTTCTTGACGACCTTGACCTTCACGCGGTTGCCCACGGCCTCCGTTCCGTCCTTGAGCGTCTCGATGCGGCGGATGTCCAGGCGCTGGGAGGAATAGAACTTCAGCGCGCGCCCGCCGGGCTGGGTCTCCGGCGAGCCGAACATGACGCCGATCTTCTCCCGGATCTGGTTCGTGAACAGGCACAGCGTCTGAGCGCGGTTGAGGTTGCCGGCCAGCTTGCGCATGGCCTGGGACATCATGCGCGCCTGGACGCCGACGCTCTGGTCGCCCATCTGGCCCTCCAGCTCGGCGCGCGGCGTGAGCGCGGCGACCGAGTCGATCGCCACCACGTCGACGGCGCTCGAGCGGATCAGCATGTCGGCGATCTCGAGCGCCTGCTCGCCGTAGTCGGGCTGGGAGACGAGCAGCTCGTCGATGTCGACCCCGATCTCCTTGGCATAGAGCGGGTCCATCGCGTGCTCGGCGTCGATGAACGCGCACACGCCGCCGAGCTTCTGGGCCTCGGCGATCATGTGGTAGATC
>DASYIJ010000008.1:0-6504 GCA_035997675.1 Solirubrobacteraceae bacterium | reverse complement strand
AGCTTGCGCCCCATCGCCCGGATCGCCAGCCGCCACATCACGGCGGCGAAGACGAGCAGGATGCCGAGGTGGCCGAGGTCGGCGGTCCCGAAGCCGAAGCAGGCGTGGCGCACCAGCTCGACGCAGCTGTAGAGCGGGTTGAACCACGCCGCCACCTGCGCCCATTGCGGCAGCTGGTCGATCGGGAAGAACGACCCCGCCAGCAGGAACAGGGGCGTGAGCACGGCGCTGTTGACGTAGGAGAACGCGTCGATGGACTCGACCATGGCCGAGAGCATCACGCCGAAGGCCGCGAAGCCGAAGCCCGTGATCAGGCCGATCACCGGGACGAGCAGCATGCCCCAGGCGGGGTCGAGGCCGAAGATGATCGCGACGAGCAGCGGCGCGACGCCGTAGAGCCCGGCCTTGAGCGCGATCGCCGATACCTCGGCCGTGACCAGCTCCTCGACGTCCACCGGCGCGGCGAGCAGCGCGTCGTAGGTGCGCTGGAACTTTCGGCGCACGAAGCCCCCGAACATGCCGGGGAACGCGCTCGAGAACAGCACCGCCGTGGCCACGGTGCCGGTCCCGACGAACTGCACGTAGCTGAGCCCGCCGACGCGCGACACGAGCGCGCCGAAGCCGAGGCCGAAGGCCAGCAGGTAGATCGTGGGCTGGACGATCGAGGAGAACGTCGTCGAGGGCCAGTAGTGGCGGAACACCGTCAGCTCGCGGCTCATGACCCCGACGATCGCGGCGCGCTCGAGACGGCCGACGCGGGGGGTGGCGGGGGGCGCGGCGGCGGGCGCGCTCATCCGTCCGCCTCCTCGCCGGTCAGCAGCACGAACACGTCCTCGAGTGACGCGGAACGCCGCTGGGCGCCCTCCGGGACACGGCCGTTCAGGTCCTCCGCGCGCATCACAGCGACGGCCGGCCCGGTGCGTCGCGTGGCGTGCCCGGCGGCCTCGGCCTCGGCCTGCACCTCGGCCAGGCGCGCCGGCGGCCCGTAGACCTCCACCACCTCGCGGCCCGCGTGCGCGAACACCAGCTCCGAGGGCCGGCCCTCGGCCACGACGCTGCCCTGGGCCATGATCGCGACCGTGTCCGCGAGGCGCTCGGCCTCCTCGATGTAGTGGGTGGACATCAGCACCGTCACCCCCTCGGCGCGCAGCCCGTCGATCAACGACCAGAGCTCCTGGCGCACCTGCGGGTCGAGCCCGACCGTCGGCTCGTCGAGGAGCACGAGGCGCGGCGTGTGCACGAGGCCGCGCGCGATCAGGAGCCGCCGGCGCATGCCGCCCGAGAGCTCATTGACCGGGGTGTCGGCCCGCGGCGTAAGCCGGGCCAGCCCAAGCGCGCGGTCGACCGCGCTGCGCCGCTCACCCCGCGGCACGCGGTAGAGCCAGGCGAACACGGCGAGGTTCTCGCGCGCCGTCAGCTCCACGTCCAGGTTGTCGAGCTGCGGGACGACGCCCATCGCCAGGCGTGCCGCCTTGGACTGCTCCGGCAGCCGGTTGCCGAGCACGTGGATGTCGCCCTCGTCGGCGATCGCCTGCGCGGTGAGGAGCCGCATGGTCGTCGACTTCCCCGCGCCGTTGGGGCCGAGCAGGCCGAAGCACACGCCGGGCGGCACCTGGAGGTCGAGGTGGTCGACCGCGGTGATCGCTCCGAAGCGCTTGACGGCCCCGCGAATCGAGATGGCGGCTTCGGTCACGACGTCAGGATGACGCACGCGTCCGCTCGGGCTGGTGCTCGGGGCACCAGTACGTCGTCCTCCCGCCGATCCGCGCCCGCGAGAGCTCCGTGCCGCAACGCGGACAGCGGCCGCCGTCCTGCCGCTCGGGGTTGAGCTCCCCGGTGTGGGCGCCTCCGCGGCGGATGGCGTTGCGGATCGCGCGCCGCGTCGCCCGGCGCAGCTCGTCGAGTTCGTCGTCGGAGAGCGAGCCGGTGCGCCGCCGGGGCGAGATGCCGGCCTGCCACAGGATCTCGTCGGCGAGCAGGTTGCCGACGCCGGAGATCGCGCGCTGGTCGAGCAGCCGTGCCTTCACCGGCGTGTTGCCGCGGCCGATTCGGATGCGGAACTCGGCCCGTGAGACCTCGCCCGCGTCGGGACCGACGTGGGTGAAGTCGGGCTCGATGACCGCGCGGCCCAGGCGACGCTTGTCGCGCAGGGCCAGCCGTCCGCCGTCGGCGAACTCGAGCACGAAGCGGTCCCAGAGGCCGACGGGCGGCTCGTCGATCACGATCCGCCCGGCCATGCCCAGGTGCAGCCCGAGGTCGGGGCCGTCGTCGTCGGTCTCGACCCACATGAACTTCCCCCGGCGGTGGGCGGCTGTCAGGCGCCGGCCGGTGAGTGCCGCGGCGATCTCGCCTGGGGCATGCGGCCGACACACGTAGGTGTCGGTGTCGTCCACCGCAACGATCTCGCGGTCCAGCACGCGCTCGATCGCCTGCCGCGCGCGTTCGGCTTCGGGAAGCTCGGGCATGCCCTCAGCCTAGGCGCCGCCGCACGGTCTCCGCGTCAACGTCGGATTGGTTGACGCTGGCTTGCGGGGTGCGACAGACTTAGCCTCGTGGCGGCCTCAGAGCTTTTCGACGTACAGGTGCGTCTGGAAGCCGACGATTCGCCCGCTGATGCGGTCGAGCTCGTCACCGAGGCCCTGGGCGAGGGGCCGCTGGCGGGCGTCACAGGATCGGCGGCGGTGAGCACCACCGACCAGGGCGTCACCGTTCGGTTCGAAGGCGTGGCGGCCCCCGGGGACAGCGAGAGCGCGTTCCACCTGCAGGACGTGTTGCCGGTGGTGCAGGCGCTGATCACCGCGATCATCGAGCGCCTGTCTGAGGGCGGACCTCCCTCCAGTCCCAGGCTGGTCATCGAAGTCCAGCCCGCCAGGCCGCACGACCAGCGCGAGCTGCGGCGCAGCTGACGGCTAGCCGTAGACCGGCTTGAGCCTGAGCAGGTCGGGCACGGTCTCGAAGCCGTAGCCGCGCGAGCGCAGCGTGCGGATGATGCCGGGCAGCGCAGCGACCGTCTGGCTGCGCGGGCCCCCGCCGTCGTGCATGAGGATGATCGACTCGCGTCGCGCCTGGCCCACGACCGTGGAGTAGATCGAGTCGCTGCCGGGGCGCGACCAGTCCCGCGGGTCGACGTCCCACTGGATCGTGAGCATGCCGAGCGACCGCGCCACCGGGAACAGGGCGCCCGAGACCGAACCCCCGGGCGCGCGGAACAGGCAGGGCGTGTAGTAGCGGCTGGCGCGGCGGATCGCCGCGCGGGTCCGGGAGAGCTGCGAGTACGCGAACGACCCGCCGCCCGCGACGTTCGAGTGGTTCCACGTGTGGTCGCCGATCGCATTGCCCTCCGCCAGTTCCTGGCGCACCAGCCCGGCGTTGGCGCCGATCTGCTCGCCGATCAGGAAGAACGTCGCATGGATCTTGAACCGGCGCAGGATCCGCAGGACCTGGGAGGTGTAGATGCTCGGGCCGTCGTCGAAGGTGAGCGCCACGACCTTTCGACTGCCCGGGCCGGTGCTGCGAAACGACGCGCCCGTGGGCACGCATCCCGCGACGCGCGGCGGCAGGATCGTCCCGTGGATCGTCCCGCCGTCGGGCAGCCGGTCCGTGCACGGCTTCGCCGCGCAGTCGGGCGGCCCGGTCCATGACGACGTGACGAGCCAGCGGTACGCGCCGAGCGGCAGCTCGACCTGCGCGGGGGTGAAGGTCGCTTCGAGGGTCCGCACATTGGGGCGGTGGACGTCGGTGAGCGTGCGCTGGGCGAGCACCGCACCGCCGGGTGACAGGCGTTCGAAGCGCAGCGCCGCCCGGGTGCTGTCCGAGCGTCCCGCGACGCACAGCCGGGAGCGCGCGGCGTTGGTGGTGCCGCGGAACAGAACAACGCACAGCGACCGCTGCTGAGAGGGGACGAGCTGGCGCGGTCCCCAGCTCCCGCGCGTGCGCAGCGTGAGGTGCAGATCGGGCCCCTGCTGGGAGAGGCTTGCGGCAAGGAGGTCGAGGGGGCCACCGGAGTCGCCCGCGCGGTCGGTGGGCGACGCGGCACTCGGGGTGGCCGGCACCGCGGCGAGGGCCAGTGCGGCAGCCGCCGCGGCGAGGTGGGACGAGCGAGGCACGCTTCGCCCCGGATCCTAATGCGCCTCAGCGTGGTGTAGTGCCGCCGGACGGCGTATGTCCGCTTCCGGACGTGCCGCCGCCGGCCCCGCTGCTCGACGGAGGGGGAACCCCCTTGGGGATCTTGCCGCCGGGAGGGACGATCAATACGCGCTGGCCCGCGAGGCTGCGCCCGCTGTCGTCGGGATTGGACGGCGGCGCGCGGTACACGTCGATGTGGCGACCCCCGATCGCGCCGCCCGTGTCGTTGGCGACGAACCATCCGGTCGCGCCTCTGACGTTGCGGTAGTACGGGATGTACACACGGCTGCCGAACCGGATCAGGCTCGGGTCCACGGCGATCGTGCGCCAGTAGCGCAGGCCGGGCGTCCCCGCGCCCGGCGCGAAGGTGATCCCCCGTGGCGGGGCGACCCAGCCCACGCCGACGCCGTTGCTCCACCCGCCGGCCAGGAGGAGGAAGGTGACGCCCTTGCGGCGGTTGCGCCAGTAGCCGCCGGCGCGCCAGTAGGGCGCGCCGTTGTCGTGGACGCCGTCGAACGTCGCCTTGCCGCCGCGGCTCACCCAGCCGCCGCGACCCAGGCTGTCGATGTGGTAGAGCCGCCCGTCGAGGCCGATGCCCGTGCCCTCCATCGACAGGCCGAAGCCGCCGTAGAGCCAGTCGATCCGGTGTTTTCCACGCAGCCCCGGAGTCGCCACCGGCTTGCCGACGGCCCATGCCTCGGGCGCGGGGAAGTACTCCGTGATGCGAAAGCCCGAGAGCCAGGTCGTCTTGCGGATCGCGGCCGCGGAGGCAACCGGACCGCTGCGCGGCTGCGCGTGCCACACGAACGCCGGCCCGCGCGGCACCGGCCGGGCGGCGGAAATGCCGGCGGCGACGAGCACCGCGGCGAGCGCCAGGGCCGCGGCCGCGAGCAGGCGGCGGCGCTGCGGTGGCGGTCTGTCGGGGGCGCGCGCGGGCGACCCGCCGTTGTCGGGGCTCACATCATCTCCCCAGCGGTGCGTGTTGACGTCGCGCGGCAACCCGACATCCCCGGGTCGCGCGCTCGCGGCAGTGTACCGGGCGACCTTGCCGCGGCTCGCATCGTCCGTTGCGCGGGTCCACCTGTTCATTCGTCCAGATTGCAGGGGTTTCGTCGGTGCCGCGACGCGGCCTGCCGACGAGAGGCGCATGACCACGTCCTGCGTGCACGACGGCGGACACTCCGCCGTGGGCCGGTACCTTCGCGGTGCCGGACGGCTGCGTTTCCTGCTCGTCTGCGACGGCTGTGGAGCCGAACGCGGCGACGTCGACTCGCTCGTCTACCGCCCTCATCCCCGACCGTACGCCAACCATCCCGCCGAGCGGCTCGCCCGTGCGCTGGGCATCGAGCCCCACCGAGCCGGACGTATCCGGCTGGCGGCGCTGCTGTGCGACATCGGCAGCGCGCGGATCCCGGACGGCGTGCTGGACAAGTCCGGGCCGCTGACCCCCCAGGACTGGGACACCGTACAGCGCCACCCCGAGCACAGCGCAACGATGCTCGGCGGACCGGGCTACGACGACCTGCGACCGTGGATCCTCGCTCACCACGAGCGCCCGGATGGCCGCGGCTACCCCTCGTCGATGCCGGCGTCGGACATCCCGATCGAGGCCGCCGTCGTCTCCGTCGCGACCGCCTGGGAGGCGATGACCGACGAACGTCCACACCGGCCCGCGTTGAGCCCGGCGCTGGCCTCCCATGAGCTGGCGCGCGGCGCGGGGACGCAGTTCGACCCGACGGTCGTCGACGCGGCGCTGTCCGTGCTCGCCCCCGCGGCCGCTCCGCGCGCCGCCGCCTAGCCGCCCGGTTAGGGTTGCTCTTCAGAGCAATCGACCGGAAGAGGTGACGAAGCGATGCCCAAGTACCTGTGGGAGGCGTCCTACAGCAGTGACGGCGTGAAGGGCGTCGTCAAGGAGGGCGGGACCGGCCGGCGCGCCGAGGCCAAGAACCTGGTCGAGGCGCTGGGCGGGACGCTGGAGGCGTTCTACTTCGCCTTCGGCGACGCCGACGCCGTCATCATCGCCGATCTGCCCGACGAGGAGGCAGCCAGCGCGGTGACGCTCGCGGTGAACGCGGACGACCGCATCAGCCTGAAGACGACCGTCCTGCTCACGCCGGAACAGGTCGACGCCGCCGCCAAGCGGTCGGTCGAGTATCGCCCGCCGGGCGCCTGAGGCCCGCGCTCAGGCAGCGCGCTCGAGCAGCGCGCCGTCGTCGTAGAGCTTGATCACCTTGACCGCGCCCTCCGGCGAGGCATCGAGGCACAGGCCGCACAGCACGCACTCGTCGAGGTTCTCCTCGACGATGCGCAGCGTGCCGTCGTCCCGCTGGGCGTAGATGTCGACGGGGCACACCTCGGTCAGCTTGGCCGCGAGCGCGG
>DASYIJ010000007.1:0-14335 GCA_035997675.1 Solirubrobacteraceae bacterium | reverse complement strand
GACCCCGAGCGCGCACACGCCCTGATCGAGCTCGAGGACCGCATCATCGAGCGTGCGGCCGCCGCGCAGGAGCGCGGGCGCGTGTCGCGCGCCGAGGTCCGCCGCCGCTACGAGGTGCCCGGCAACGTGCTCGCACGCTTGGAGGACCTCCAAATCCTCTCCCCGAACTCCCGGGGCTACGACGAAGACGAGGTGAAGATCATCGAGGCGATCTCCCGCTTCCGCGCCGGCGGCTACGACGAGCGCATCGGCTTCACCGTCTACGACGCCGTGCGCTACCGGGAGGCGCTCCAGCCCCTGGTCGAGGAGGAGGTCGGCGTGCTGCTCGAACGCCTGGTCGGCGAGGTCGACGTCGATCGTGCCGAGGAGATCATCGCCGCGGGCACCGAGCCGCTGCGCGAGCTGATCGGCGCGATCCACTCCAAGCTGCTGCTCGACGAGCTGCGGCGCGCGACCGACCGGCGGACGTGACCGGCGCTCGCAGCGCCTGGCTGATCGACGGCAACAACGTGATGGGCTCGCGTCCGGACGGATGGTGGCGCGACCGCCGCGGCGCGGCCCGGCGGCTGGCGGCGCAGCTGGCGGACTTCGCCGCCCGCGAGGGCGTTCCCGTGACCGTGGTGTTCGACGGCGCGCCGTTCGACCTCGAGGTTCCCGACGACGCGCCGCTGGAGGTCGCCTTCGCCGCGAGGCGCGGGCGCGACGCCGCCGACGACGAGATCGCGCGGCTCGTGGCCGAGGCGGCCGACCCGGCGACGCTGCGCGTCGTCACCTCCGATGCCGGGCTCGCGCAGCGGGTGCGCGAGCACGGCGCCGAGGTCGTGCCGGCCGGGCGCTTCCGGCGCGGGCTGTGAGCGCTCCGGCTCGGGACTAGGGCAGGCGGATCATTCGTCGCAGCTCGCGCGTTCCCCAGAGGAGGCCGTCGGCGACCTGGCCGGCCCCGTGGCCGAGCGTCTCGCAGAGCGAACCGTTCCCATCGCCGTCGCCGCTCCCGTCCGCGACCGCACGCGGCCGATTGGGGAAGCCGGTCGGCCCGTTGAGGCCCGCGATCGCGTCGTCCGCCGGAGCGCCGCAGATGGCCTGGGCGGCCAGCATGCCCGACGTCATCGCCGCCTCCACGCAGCCCGCGTCGAAGCCGTTGCGCGTCCAGTCGCCGGCGAACACGAGGTTCGCGAACCGGCGCTCGCTCGGCCACAGGCGGGAGTCCACCGTGCCCGCCAGCGTGAGGACGTAGCGCTCGGCGGCCTGGTGGTTGACGCGCAGGTATTGGCTGGACAGACGGTCCGGCCCCACCACGCCCGCGGGTGCGACGAGCCGGTCCCAGTCGAACCCGGTGCCATCCGGGTTCGTGGCGGCGCCCGGCCAGAAACGGCCGGCGTCGTGCTCGAGGAAGTCGGCCGTGTATCCGTGCACGCTCGCCTCGGCGACCTGGGCGTTCGTTGCCTCGTCGGTCGGAATGACGCCGCAGAAGTAGGCGATGTGCTTGACGGAGTCCTGCGCCGGCCAGTCCTCGCAGGGCAGCAGATGGCTCATGTCGCAGTAGGTGTCGATCGGCTCGACGTACATGCTCATGAGCGAGTTGCAATCCCATCTCCAGCCGAGCTGCTGGGGTGTGCGGTCGAGCCAGAGCTGTACCGCCTGGGTGATGACCGTCTTCGCGCCTGTCAGCATCTCGGCATAGCGCGGATCGGCTTCGCGCAGGGGCGCGCAGATCTCCTCCTGCACCAACGGCGGGACCGCGAGGATCGCGACGTCGAAGTCGCGATCGGCGACGAGCGTGGCGCGCTCTCCGTTCCCCACCGGATCGATGGTGTGCTCGAAGTCGGCCTTGCGGACCTTCGTCGTGTTCCCGTCCACGAGCTGGTCGAACAACGCGCGGTCGGGCCAGCAGCGCAGCGGCCTGCCCTCGTAGTCGACGTCGATGAGGGGTGAGTACTCGCCGCTCTTGATCGCAGCCTGGCGGACGGTCTCGATCTTCTCCACACGGGTGCGATCGTCGGAGAGCCCGACCTGCTCGACGGCGTGGAAGAAGGCGATTCGGACGCCGCGCTGCTCGAGCACCTCGTAGAGGGGGGCGATGACGGCGTCGCCCATTCCCGCCTGCAGCCGCCACAGAACGGACCCGTTGTAGTGAAAGAGGCAGCGAATGGCGCCCTGGATGGCCCGCCCGGCCGCCATGTTGGGGCGCTTCGTGTCGCCGTCGACGAAGGCGAACGAGCCGTCGTAGACGCCGCGCAGGAACGGCGAGTTGCGGGTGGGGTCGAGCTTGTCGATCTGGGCGCCGTGGCCGATGAGCCAGTCGGAGAGCTCCTGGTCGTTGATCGCGTCGAACCCCCTGATCAGCAGCCCGTCCTTGAGGATGCCGGTGATCGCGGCGATCGCGAGGTCGACGGTGCCCGCGAAGAGGCGCAGCTCCGGATGATTCGGCAGCGCGGCGACGAGGTGATCGCGCATCCAGTCGCGCAGGTGTTCCAGGAGCGTGGTGTGGCGGTCCAGATCGGCGGCGGCCGGCGCGGCGAGTCCCCGGCTCTCGTGCTCCAGGTGGCGCTCGGCCAGGCGGGCCGCGGCCTCGAGCAGGTACGAGACGCCGAGGTGCTCCACGCGCGCGACCTGGAGGCCCACATCCCGGCACGCCTCCTGGAGAATGCCGGGCGCCGGCCGCGGCGCATCGCCGAACGCCCTCTCGACGTCGGTGTCCTCGACCACCAGGTCGCGCAGGCGGCGATCGATCCAGCGCAGGACCTCGCGGAGCACGTCGGTGAACTCGCGCTGGCGCTCGGTCCCGGGCACGCCGGGGGTGGGCGGGAAGTCGATCGCATGCGGAGCCCAGGCTCCGTCGCGGTCCCACACGACCACCTCATGGCACGGCTTGAGCGCATGGCGCCACGTGGGGAGCGCGTCGGCCTGCTTGTCGCGCGCGAGCTCCGCGTAACAGCGGCGGATGATCGAGAACGCGTTGTCGTAGCAGCCGAACCACACGTGCAGTCCGTGCTCCTCGATCCGGTTGCCGAGCTTCTGATTGCGGCCGCTCGCGCACTTCCCGCCGAGCCGCCAGCCCGGCTGGTAGATCGTGATCTCGTGCTTGCGCTCGAGCTCGGGCGTGGCCGTGAGCTCGAACGCGGCGGCGAGCGCCGCCGGACCCCCGCCGATGATTGCGACCCGAGTCTTGGTGCCAGTCTGCCCAGACATGCCGTCACAACGTGGTGACAGCCACGCTGCGCCGACACTAACACCATCTCTAGCCTGGGCCGCGCGGGTCGGTTACATTGCTCGCCCGCTGCCCCCAAGGGGGATGTCTTGGGTGCGACCCAGACCGTAAGCCTCGTCTTCACGGACCTCGTTGGATCCACGGCCCACGCGTCGCGCCTGGGGGCCGACAGCGCCGACGCGCTGCGACGCGAGCACTTCGGCATCCTGCGCGACTCGATCGGGCACTGCGGCGGGGAGGAGGTCAAGAACCTCGGCGACGGCGTCATGGCCTCGTTCGACCGGGTGGCCTCGGCCGTGGCGTGCGCGATCGGGATGCAGCAGCGGATCGATCAGCGCAACCGCCAGGCCTCGCCTCCCCTGGAGGTGAAGATCGGTGTCGCGGTGGGCGACGCCGTCGGTGAGGCCGGCGACTGGTTCGGCGCGCCCGTGGTCGAGGCGGCGCGCCTGTGCGAGGCGGCGGAGGGCGGGCAGATCCTCGTCACGGAGGCCGTCCACCTGCTCACGGCCGGGGTCGATGCTCCATCCATGCAGCCCGTGGGCCCGCTCGACCTGAAGGGGCTCTCGGACAGCATGCCGGCGTGGAGCGTCGAATGGGAGCGTCTGCCGCTGCAGACGGGCGCGCCGCCGTTGCCGCCCCGGCTGCGGGATGTCCCGGATGGCGAGTTCGTGGGCCGCGTCGCCGAGCGGGAGCAGCTCGACGCGGCGTGGGCGCAGGCGCGTGAGGGCGAGCGGCGCCTGGTCCTGGTCTGCGGCGAGCCCGGCATCGGCAAGACACGACTCGCCGCGGACCTGGCGCACGAGGCGCGCCGCGGCGGCGCGACCGTGCTCTACGGCCGCTGCGACGACGACGCCGGCGTGCCCTACCAGCCGTGGCGCGAGGCCCTGGGACACCTCGTCGAGCTCGGCTCCGACGAGTTGCTGCGCCAGCACGTCGAGGTCCACGGCGGCGAGCTGGCCCGGCTCGTCCCCGGCCTGCAGGAACGATTCGACGCGGTCCCGGAGCCCCAGGCGACCGATCCCGAGACCGAGCGCTATCTGCTGTTCGGAGCCGCGGTCGAGCTTCTGCGCCAGGCGTCCGGCGTGACGCCGGTGCTCCTGATCCTCGACGATCTGCACTGGGCCACGCGTCCGACCCTCGGGCTGCTCAAGCATCTGCAGGTCGCGGTGCCGTCGATGCCGCTGCTCGTCGTGGCCACCTACCGCGAGCCCGGCGGGTCTCGGACCGCTCCGCTCGCCGAGCTGCTCGGCGACCTGCACCGCGAGCCCGGCGTCGAGCGCCTCACCCTCGCGGGGTTCGGCGAGCGCGAGGCGCAGTCCCTGCTGGAGACGGCGGCCGGGCACGACCTCGATGAGAGCGGGGCGGCGCTCGCCCGCGATCTGCACCGCGAGACGGGCGGGAACCCGTTCTTCCTGGGGGAGATGGTGCGCCACCTGACCGAGTCGGGCGCGATCCAGCGCGACAGCGAGGGCCGCTGGATCGCCGAGGCGGCAATCGCCACGGTCGAGCTGCCGGCCAGCGTCCACGAGGTCATCACCGGCCGGGTCGCGCGCCTGGGCCCCGACGCGGAACGCGTCCTCCGCACCGCCGCGGTCATCGGGCGCGACTTCGACGTCGGCCTGCTGGCCCGCGTGTCCGGCGTCAGCGAGGACGAGGCGCTCGACGTGCTGGAGGAGGGCGCCGCGGCGGCGCTGGTCACGGAGGTGTCCGACCGCCCCGGCGGGTTCGCGTTCGTCCACGCGCTCGTGAGCCACGCCCTCGGCGATGGCCTGACCGGCGCTCGCCGTGTCCGGCTCCACGAGAGCATCGCGAAGGCGCTGGAAGAGCGTCTCGTCGACGATCCCGAAGCGCGCCTGGGCGAGCTCGCCCACCACTGGGCCGCGGTCGGCGATGCAGGGGCGCAGGCGAAGGCGCGCGACTATGCGGTTCGGGCCGGTTGGGCCGCGGTGGCACAGCTCGCGCCCGACGAGGCGGTCGGTTGGTTCGCGCAGGCGCTCGAGGTGCACTCGGGGTTGCCGGAGCCCGACGCGGCCACCGACCGCGAGCTGCTGCTGGCTCTCGGTGACGCCCAGCTGCAGGCCGGCGTGCCCCAGTTTCGCGAGACGCTGCTGGATGTCGCGCGCGCCGCGGAGGAGGCGGACGACGGCGACCACCTCGTGCGCGCCGCCCTGCAAAACAGTCGCGGGTACTTCAGCTCGGCGGGTTCCGTGGACGCCGAGCGGGTGGCGGTCCTCGAGGCCGCGCTCGATCACTCGGTGCCGGCCGATCCACGCCGCGCGAGCCTGCTGGCCCTCCTCGCCGCCGAGCTGCTCTGGTCGGGCGACCACGAGCGCCGTCGGGCGCTGAGCGACGAAGCGGTGGAGCTGGCTCGTCGCGACGGCGACCTCGGTGCCCTGGCCCACGTGCTCACGCTTCGCGTCAGCGCGGTGTGGTGGCCGGAGACGCTGACCGACCGACTCGAAACCACCGCCGAGCTGGTCGAGCTGACCGAGTCGGGCAGCGACCCGGTGCAGCAGTTCTGGGCGCTCGTCTGGCGCGGCGTGACCGTCGTGCAGGCCGGCGACGTGGCCGCCGCCGACCGCTGCCTCGAGGCGCTGCGCGCGCTCACCGACCGCCTCGGCCAGCCGAGGCTGCGCTTCGTGCTCGGCACGCAGGAGGCGTGGCGCGCGCAGCTCGGCGGGCGCCTGGACGAGGCCGAGCGTCTCGCGGACGCGGCGTCGGCGATCGGGATTGAGGCCGGCGAGCCCGATGCTCTCAGTCTCTACGCCGCCCAGATCGGGTCGATCCGCTGGCAGCAGGGCCGACTGAACGAGCTCGACGAACTGCTTGCGCAGATCGTCCAGGACGCTCCCGGCGTCGCGGTGTTCGGCGCCATGCATGCGCTGGCCGAGCTGGACGCGGGCAACGAACAACGAGCCCGAAGTGTGCTCGAACGGGCGGCGACTGACGGCTTCGCCGGTGTCCCGGTCGACCAGGTGCGTCTCGGAACCCTCGTGCTCTGGACGGAGCTGGCCACCCGGCTGGGCGCCACGTCCGCCGCGGCGGACCTGCTCGAACAGCTGGGGCCGTGGCGCGACCAGATCGTCCTCGACTCCCTCGGCACGCTCGGTTCGGTCGCGCGCGCATTGGGAATGCTCGCGGCGCAACTCGGGCGCTGGGACGAGGCCGACGCCCATTTCGCTCACGCCCTGGACGCGCACCAGCGCATCGGGGCGGCGTCTCTGGAGGCACGGACGACGCTGGACTGGGGAACGGCGCTCCGCCGCGGGGGCCGGCGCGGCGACGACTTCCGCTCGCGCGAGCTCCTGGCCGAGAGCGCGGAGGCCGCCGGCCGGCTCGGATTGCCCGCGCTGGAGCGCCGCGCGCTCCAGACCACCGTCGCCGGTCCGCCGGCGCACGGCGAGGTCCCCTGACGGACCGCGGCGCCGGCGCGAGCCCGACGCACCGGTTCGACACTCGACACCGCCGTGTCGAACCGGGGAAACCCCCGGTCCCAGGCAGTGTGAAATGCCCGACACATGGCGGTGCAAGCCCTTCTGTTTCCCGGCCAGGGCAGTCATGCCGAAGGCATGGAGGTGCCCTACCGCGGCAACGCTCTCCTCGAGCGCGGCCTGGACGTGCTCGGCCACGATCCGTTCGCCCGCCTCGACGACGGTACGCGCACTCAGCAGCCCGCGCTGTTCCTGTGCTCTCTCGCCGCGTGGGATGCCGCCGGGCGTCCACCCGCCGTCGCCGCGGCGGGCCATTCGCTCGGCGAATACGCGGCCCTGGTGGCGGCGGGCGCCCTGGACTTCGAGGACGCGGTCGGGCTCGTCGACGAGCGAGCGGCGGCCATGGGGGACGCGGCGGCCGCGGCCGCCGGCGGAATGGTGGCGCTGCTCGGGGGCGACGCCGACGGCGTGGCCGAGGTGGCGGCGCAGCTCGGCCTGACGGTCGCCAACGACAACGCCCCCGGCCAGGTCGTGCTGTCGGGGCGGGACGATGCCCTCGCGGTGGCCGAAGAGCACGCACGAGAGGTCGGCGCGCGAGCGCGCCGGCTGGACGTCGGGGGCGCCTTCCACTCCCCGCTCATGGGGCCGGCCGCGGCGCGCCTCTCGGCCGCCCTGGCCGGAGTGGAGTTCCGCGCGCCCGACATGCCCGTGTACTCCTGTGGCACCGCGGCGCCGTTCGCCGATCCGCGCCGCGAGCTCGCCGACAACCTGCTGCGGCCCGTCCGCTGGCGGGAGACCGTGCTCGCCCTCCGCGACGCGGGGGTCGAGCGGTTCGTCGAGGTCGGTCCCGGCCGGGTCCTGACCGGCATGGTCCGGCGGATCGTCCCCGAGGCGGTGGCGGTGTGAGCGCCGGGATCTTCGGCGTCGGGGCCGCTCTGCCCGACGAGGTCGTCGCCAATGCGGCGTTCGTCGACCGCCTGGACACGAGCGACGAGTGGATCGTCCGGCGGACGGGCATCCACGAACGCCGCTGGCTCAACGGCAAGCGGTCGCTCGCCGAACTGGCCGCCGAGGCGTGTGCGGCGGCGCTCGAGGACGCCCACCGCGACGCCGCGGCGGTCGATCGCGTGATCGTCTCGACGATCACGCCGGACCGCCTCACGCCGGGCCTCGCCCCCGAGGTCGCCGCGCTCATCGGCTCGCGGGGCGCGGGGGCGTACGACCTCAACGCAGCGTGCGCCGGCTTCCTGGCCGCGCTCGAGCAGGCCGCCGCGCTGGTCGAGTCCGAGCGCGCCGAGGTCGTGGTGGTGTGCGGTGCCGAGGCGCTTTCGCGCATCACCGACAAGGAGGATCGCTCGACGGCCATCCTCTTCGGCGACGCCGCGGCGGCCGTGGTCGTCGCGCGCGGGGACCTCGACCTGGGCTGCGCCGCCTTCGAATTGGGCAGCGACGGCATCCACGGCGACCTGCTCTACGCGGAGGCCGATGAGCGGCTGATCCGCATGGAGGGCCGCGAGGTCTACCGCCACGCCGTCCGCCGGATGGTCGAAGCGACGCAGGCCGCGCTCGACCGGTGCCGCCTGAATCCCACCGATCTCGACCTCTTCGTCGCCCACCAGGCCAACGCGCGGATCGTCGAGGCGGCGGCCGACGCGCTCGGCCTGCCGCGCGAGCGCGTCGCCCTCAACGTCGACCACGTCGCGAACACCTCATCGGCGTCGATCCCCCTCGCGCTGTGGGAGGCGGAGCGCAACGGCGCACTGCGCGCCGGCGACCGCGTCGGCCTGGCCGCCTTCGGCGCCGGGTTCGTGTGGGGCGCGGGCGTCGTGTCCTGGAAGGAGCGAGTACATGTCTGCGCCTGACGGCGGTTGCGCGGTGGTTACCGGCGGCACGCGCGGCATCGGCGCCGCGGTGGCGGACGCCCTGCGCGATCGCGGCTGGAACGTGGCCACGCTGAGCCGCAACGGCGCCGATCTCCGGGCCGACGTGTCCGATCCCGACGCCGTCGAGCGCGCCTTCGCCGAGGCGCGGGAGCGCTTCGGCCCGGTGCACGTGCTCGTCAACAACGCCGGCCACCGCCGCGACGGCCTCGCCATCCGCATGAGCGCAGATGACTGGGCCAGCGTGGTCGACACCAACCTGTCGGGCGCCTTCCACTGCACCCGGCGCGCGCTCGACGACATGCTCTCGGCTCGCTGGGGCCGCATCGTCAACGTCTCTTCGGTCGTCGCCGAGCGCGCCAACCCGGGCCAGGCCAACTACGCCGCGAGCAAGGCGGGCATGCTGGCGCTCACCCGCACGGTCGCGCGCGAGATGGCGCGCAAGGGCGTCACCTGCAACGCCGTGCTGCCCGGCGTGATCGAAACGGACATGACCGCCGACGTCGCCGAGGGCCTCGTCGCGGCGGTCCCCGCGGGGCGTGTCGGCCAGCCGGCCGACGTCGCCGCCTGTATCGCCTTCCTCTGTTCCGAGGAGGCGGCCTACGTCAACGGAGCCACGCTCGCCGTCGACGGCGGGCTGGGCGCCTGAACCAGAGAGGAATAACGCATGACACCAGATCAGACCGGGACCACCACCCTGACCGAGGACCAGGTGCTCGACCGCATCCGCGCGACGCTCGCCGAGCAGAAGGTCCCCGGCGCGGAGACCGCGTCGCTGGAGGCGACGTGGAGCGAGCTCGACGTCGACTCGCTCGACCTCGTCGAGCTCGTGAAGACGCTCGAGGACGAGTTCGGCGTCACGATTCACGACGAGGAGCTCAAGCCGATCGCCTCGGTGGGCGACGCCGTGACGCTCGTCCTGCGCCTCGACGCGGAGCGGGCGGGCGCGTGAGCCGCGGAGTCGTCATCACGGGACGCGGCGTGGTCGCTCCCGTCGGCGAGGGCGCCGACGCCTTCTTCGACGCGCTCACCTCGCGGCGCTCGGGCATCGCCGACGGCGTCGGCGCGTGCGCGGATTTCGACACCGAGCAGTGGATGACGCCGAAGGAGGCGCGGCGCACCGACCGCTACGCGCAGCTCGCGATGGCCGCGGCGGTCCAGGCGGCCGACGAGGCCGGGCTGCCGGACGGGATCGAGCCCGAGCGCCTCGGCGTGCTCATGGGCACCGGCATGGGGGGCCTCGGCACGCTGGAGCGCGAGTGCCGGAACTGGCTGGAGGGCGGCGACCGCGCCGTCTCTCCGCACACCGTCCCGATGATGATGCCCAACGCGGCCGCCGGTCTCGTCGCCATGCGGCTGGGCGCCCATGGCCCCGGGTTCCAGCTCGGCTCGGCGTGCGCGACCGGCGCGCACGCGATCGGCGAGGCGGCGCGCATGATCGAGCGCGGAGAGGCCGACGTGGTGGTGGCGGGCGGCGCCGAAGCGGCGCTGACCGGCCTGTGCATCGCGGCGTTCCGCAGCATGGGCGCCCTCTCGCGCGAGGGCGTCTCGCGGCCATTCGACGCACGCCGCGACGGATTCGTGATCGGAGAGGGCGCCGGCGCGCTGGTGCTGGAGGCGTCCGAGCACGCGCGGGCGCGCGGAGCGGAGGTCCGCGGCCGGCTGGTCGGCTACGGGGCGTCCAACGACGCCTTCCACATCACGCAGCCCGACGCCGACGGCCGCGGCGCCGCGCAGGCGATGCGCGCGGCCCTCGCCGACGCCGGCGCCGCGCCCGCGGACGTGGGCTACCTCAACGCGCACGGCACGTCGACGCCGTACAACGACCGCACCGAGACGGTCGCGGTCCACGCGGTGTTCGACGGGGGCGCTCCACCCGTGTCCTCGACGAAGTCCGCGATCGGCCACCTGCTCGGCGGCGCGGGCGCCGTGGAGGCCGTGGCCACCCTGGGCGCGCTCCAGCACGGGGTGCTGCCCCCGACCCTCAACTACGAGGAGCCCGATCCGGAGTGCGATCTCGACTACGTCCCCGACGGCCCACGCGAGGCCGGTGGCCTGGAGCTGGCGCTGTCGAACTCGTTCGGCTTCGGCGGCCAGAACGCCTGCCTGGCCTTCGCCGCGCCATGAGCGCCCGCCCGGCCCTTCGCGCCGTCCCGCCGGCCGCGCCTCCGGCCACCGACCCGGCGCGGGCGCGGCTCGAGCTGCTGCTCGACGAGGGCACGTTCCGGGCCTGGCGCTCCGCGGTCGGCGACGGCGTCGTCGCCGGGTCCGGGCGGATCGGCGGGCGGCTCGCCTATGCGTGGGCGCAGGACGCCGGGCATCGCGGCGGCTCGCTCGGCACGGCCGGGGGCGAGACGATCGCCCGCACCATCGCGCGCGCCGACGCGGCGGGCGCGCCGGTCGTCGGCTTCCCGCACTCCGGCGGCGCACGCCTCCAGGAGGGCGTGGGCGCCCTGACCGCGTACGCGGCGATCTTCGCGGCCCAGACACACGCGCGCGTGCCGCAGATCAGCGTGGTCGCGGGGGCGTGCGCGGGGGGCGCCGCCTACTCCACCGCGCTCGGAGACCTGACGATCATGGCCGGACCCGACGCCCGGCTGTTCCTCACCGGTCCCCGCGTCGTGGAGCGCGTGACGCGGGAGCGCATCGATGCCGATGCTCTCGGCGGCCCGGGTGTGCACCGCCACAACGGCGTGGCCCACCTCATCGCCGCCGACGACGCCGGCGCCGCCGCGCTCGCGCGCGTCGCGCTCGCACACCTGCCGGGCCGCGCCGGCGAGCCGCTGCCGACGGCGATGCCGCGCCCGCCCGCGCCGGGCGACCCGGCCGAGCCGGTACCCGCCGAGTCGCGCCGGGTCTACGACGTTCGCGACGTCGCCGAGCGGCTCGTCGACGGCGGGGCGCTGCTCGAGCTCGCCCCGCGGTGGGCGCGCAATCTCGTCGTCGCGTTCGCCCGGGTGGAGGGGACGCCCGTGGGCGTGATCGCCAACCAGCCCCACTACCTCGGCGGGTGCCTCGACGCCGCGGCCTCGGAGAAGGGGTCGTGGTTCGTCGATCTCTGCGACCGCTTCGGCCTGCCGCTGGTGGTGCTCGTGGACACCCCGGGATTCCTCCCCGGCGCGCGCCAGGAGCGCGACGCGATCATCCGCCACGGGGCCACGCTGGTCGCCGCATTCACGCGTGCCACGGTCCCCCGCGTAACCGTGACGCTCCGACAGGCGTACGGTGGAGCACACATCGTCATGAATTCGCGCGACCTCGGAGCCGATCTGACCCTTGCCTGGCCGGGCTCGGCCATCGGCGTGATGGGCGCGCGCCAGGCCGTCGAGGTCGTCGAGCGGCGGGCCCTCGCCGCCGGCGCCGACGCGGACGCCCTGGCCGCCCGCTACGCCGACGAGCACCTGCCCGTCGGGGTCGCCGCGGCCGGAGGATTCGTGGACGAGGTCGTCGCCCCCGGCGAGACCCGCGACCGCGTGGCCGACGTGCTGGAGCGCGTGCGGTGAGCACGCCGGCCAAGGCCAAGCGGGCGCTCGCGCCGCGCAACGCGACCGAGGACGGCATCCTCGCCGCGGCTCGCGAGATGCTCGACGAGGCGCCCTACCACGAGCTCACCGTCGACGCGATCGCCCGCCGCTGCTACGTCTCGCGCACCGCGGTCTACTTTTACTTCCCCAACAAGCGGGCGGTGATCGACCGGCTGATCCAGCAGGTGTTCACGGACATGCTGACCGCCGCCCGGCCGTATCTCGACGGGGGGACGGAGCCGCGCCGCGAGCTGCGCCAGTCCCTGGGGCGCGTGTGCGCCGTGGTCAACCGCGAGGCGTCGATCCTTCTGCTCGCCGCGGATCTCTCGGGCCGCGAGGACAGGCTGCCGCCCGAGTGGGAGCCGTACATCCGCCGGCTCGTCGTGGCCGTCGAGGACCGGATCCGCCGCGACCAGGAGAGGGGCATCGCCCCGGACGACATTTCGGCGCGGGTCTCGGCGCAGGCACTGTGCGCGATGGTCGAGCGCCACATCACGATCGAGGTCCTGCGCCAGGGCAACGTCGTCACGGAGTCGATCCGCGTCCTCGCGGAGCTGTGGTGGCGCGCGGTCTACTCGCGCCCGCCCGAGGGCAGCGGCGCCCCCAGCGCGTGATAGCCGCCGTCGACGTGAAGCACCTCGCCGGTCACGGCCCGCGCCAGGTCTGAGAACAGGAACAGGCAGGCGTCGGCCACCGGGACCGGGTCGCCCGTATCCCAGCCCAGCGGAGCCTGGCGCTGCCACGCTCCGGCCAGCTCGTCGAAGCCGTCGATACCGCGCGCGGCCATGGTCGACAGCGGGCCGGCGGCCACGAGGTTGGAGCGCACGCCGCGCGACCCGAGATCGCGCGCGAGATAGCGGTTGACGGCCTCCAGGGCCGCCTTTGAGACCCCCATCCAGTCGTACGACGGCCAGGCGCGCGTGCCGTCGAAGTCCAGGCCGACGATCGCGCCGCCGGGCGCGCGTTCGAGCAGCCCCAGCAGCCCGACGGCCAGGTGCTTGAGCGAGAAGGCGCTCGTGCGGAACGCCTCCGCGGCCGCGTCGGCCGGGGTTTCGAGGAAACGGCCCCCGAGGGCCTCGGGCGGGGCGAAGGCGATTGCGTGCAGCACCCCGTCCAGCGCGCCCCAGCGGTCGTCGAGCGCCGCGGCCACCGCCTCGACGTGGTCCGGCGCGTTCACGTCGAGCTCGAGCACGTCGGGCGGCTGCGGGAGGCGCCGCGCGATCCGCTCGGTGATCCGCAGTCCGCGCCCGAAGCCCGTGAGCACGACCTCGGCGCCGGCGCGCTGGGCGCGCTCGGCCACCGCGTAGGCGATGGAGTCGTCCGTGAGGACGCCGGTGATCAGCAGGCGCTTGCCGTCGAGGAGCATCGGGTCCTCCTACCGTATGCGCACCGGTCGGTTGCGTGAATTCGACGCGTGCGACCCTGGCGTCAGCCCGCCCACGACCGGAGCTAGTGCAGCTGGCGGGCGACCCGCCGCGCGAGCTCTATCACGGCCGGCTCGTTGTGCCACACGGGCGAGCTGGTGTCCGAGTGGGCGCCCATCGTCAGGGTTGCCACGTTCCTGCCCTGGGCGATCTCCACAACGCCTCCGGACGGCTTGGTGGCCAGTACCGCCGCGTCGGCGCCGATGTTGATGGATCGGAACGGGGGGCGCGGGAACCGGCGACTCTGGACGAAGTCGCGCGCCCGTTTCGCCGTCGCGACGCGGTGCACCTCCAGGAACGCGCCCCGCCCGTAGGCGCACTTGGACTGGCCCCCCTGGTTCACCTTCTGGGTGCAGTTGTTGTAGACGCACGCCCCACCGGGATATGCGAACCAGCCCCCGGCGCCGACGAATCCCTGCACCCCGGCGTGCGCGAGATACGTGCACGCCGGCCGGTTCGGGGGCCCCGTGGGTTGCTTGGTGCAGTGCTGGCTGAGCGGCTCGCCCTGCACGACGACCGAACCAACGCCGGTCTCGTCGGAGACACCGATGTCCGCCGGCCCGTGGCCGATCGCCGGGAAGGGCAACACGGTGCCGTCGTCGCAGCGGCAGCCGCCCGACTTGGCGCAGTAGTGGCCGTCGACGGGAACGGGCTGTTCGGCGCCGCTCGAGTCGCGCAGGAACCCCAGCGTGCCGGAAGTGCGCCGGACGTGGATCACCTCGGCCACCAGCGAGAGTTGCGCCGCATATCCCCCGCGCGGGCCGAAGGTGCGCCCCCAGGCGCCGCCGTTGCCGATCGTCGCGCCGGTCGGCGCGAGGCGCGGCATCCCCGGCCCGTTGAGGTCCCAGCGCGCCCCGATGCCCTCCTT
>DASYIJ010000326.1:0-1967 GCA_035997675.1 Solirubrobacteraceae bacterium | reverse complement strand
GCCAAGACCCGGGAGTTCGCCCGGACGGTGATCCGGCCGGCGGCCGCGGAGTACGACCGCGTCCAGGAATTCCCGTGGCCCGTCGTCGAGGAGGCGGCGCGCCAGGACCTGTACCGGTGGGAGCTCTACGCCGAGCTGTCGGCGGACCCGACCGGCCTGTCGCTGCCCGTCCTCATGGAGGAGCTCTTCTGGGGCTGCGCCGGCATCGGGCTCTCGATCGTGATGCCCGCCCTCGCGCTGGCGGCCATCCGCCAGGCGGCCACCGACGAGCAGCTCGCGCGCTGGGCACCCGAGTGCTTCGGCACGCCGGACGACCTCAAGCTCGCGGCGCTGGCGGTCACCGAGCCGAGTGGCGGCAGCGACGTGCGCTCGATCCAGACCCGGGCGCGCCGTGACGGCGGCGACTGGGTGATCGACGGCCAGAAGGTCTTCATCGGCAACGGCGGGATCGCCGACGTGCACGTCGTCGTCGCCACGGTCGATCCCGAGGCGGGGCACCGCGGCCAGGGGGTGTTCATCGTCCCCCGGGGAACACCCGGCCTGACGATGCTGCGCAAGCTCGACAAGCTCGGCTGTCGCGCCTCGCACACGGCGGAGCTGCTCTTCGAGGACTGCCGGGTGCCGGAGGAGAACCTGCTCGGCGGCGAGGAGCGCCTCACGAAGCGCATCGCCAAGGGGCGCGCCGCCGAGGGCGCGTCACCGCCGCCCGCCTCCACCGCCGAAGAGGGCGGGGCCGCGGCCGCCGTCCAGCGGCGCAGCTCGGCCGCCCTGGGCGCGTTCGAGCGCACCCGTCCGATGGTCGCCGCCCAGGCGATCGGGATCGCCCGCGCGGCGCTGGAGTTCGCCCGCGACTACGCGTCCGAGCGCGAGGCCTTCGGCCAGCCGATCATCGAGAACCAGGGCGTCTCGTTCCCGCTGGCCGACCTGGCCGCCGACATCGACGCCGCGCGCCTGCTGACCTGGCGTGCCGCCTGGATGGCCGCCCAGCGCATGCCCTTCGAGAACGCCGAGGGCTCGATGTCCAAGCTCAAGGCCTCCGAGGTCGCCGTTCGCGCCTGCGAGCAGGCCGTGCAGACGCTCGGCGGCTGGGGCTACATCAAGGACTTTCCGGTCGAGAAGTGGTACCGCGACGCCAAGCTCTACACGATCTTCGAGGGCACGAGCGAGATCCAGCGGCTCGTGATCGGGCGGGCCCTGCGCGCCCAGGCGAGCCGGCTGCCCCTCGACGAGCGGATGGACACGGCGTCGAGCCCGGCGTAGCGCCGCTCGGCCGGCGTACGATCGCCCCCGTGGGGGAGATTCACATCAGGCCCGAGGCGGAGATGCGGGACGACGCGAGGGCGGCGTTCGACGAGCATCGCGAGCGCGTGCTCGGGCTGGTGCCCAGTGCCGAGGTCGAGCACGTCGGATCGACCTCGGTTCCGGGAGCGCTCACCAAGGGCGATGTCGACGTCCTCGTCCGGGTCCGCCCGGACGACTTCGATGCTGCCGTCATCGCGCTGAGAAGCCGCTACGCGGTGCACCAGCCGGCGAACTGGACCCCGACCCTCGCGAGCTTCGCGGAACCCGGAGCGGCCGATCCGCCCGTCGGCATCCAGCTCGTCGTGGCCGGCTCGACGGACGATGCCCTCTTCGGACCGTTCCGCGATGCGCTCATCCGCGATCCGGACCTGCTCGCCGAGTACAACGCGCTCAAGCGACATTACGACGGCTCGGACTACCGGCGCTACACCGACATCAAGGGCAGGTTCGTCGAGCGGGTGCTTCGTGAGCCCGGCGTAGCGCCAAGCCGCCCTACGCGCGGCTGAACCGCCGCCCGGCGACTGGCGAGTCGCCCTCGTCCAGGCGCTCGACGAGCTCGGCGTCGGCCTCGTCGCCGTCGGCGGCCTCCGCCTCCATCGCGGCCAGGCGTTCCGGCGTGAGCTCGCCGGCGTTCTCGGCCTCGATCTTGGCCAGCCACTCGGCGC
>DASYIJ010000082.1:0-5973 GCA_035997675.1 Solirubrobacteraceae bacterium | reverse complement strand
CCGCCGCCCAGCGTGTCCGGTGGCGCGATGCGGCGCACGACCAGCCGGTCGCCCGCCGCGGGAACGAGCGGCTGCTCGAGACGCACCTGCCAGAACCGCCCGCCCAGTTCGGCGAGGCGCGCCGGCGCCTCGCGCGTGCCGTGGTGGACCTGCACGCGCGCGCCGTGCGCCACCGGCCGCTCGCCGCCGTCGAGCTCGAGCGCGGCGTCGAGCCGGTACGTCGGCGCGAGTGCCGCGCCGCGACCCGAGACGACGTCGCCGCGCCGCAGGTCGTCGACTGAGACGCCCGCGAGGTTGAGCGCGACGCGCTGCCCGGCGACGGCGCTCTCGACCGGCACGTCGTGGACCTGCACCCCGCGAACACGTGCACCGAGGCCGCTCGGCAGGACCGTCACCTCGTCGCCACGGGCGAGGGCGCCCGACCACAGCGTGCCGGTCACCACCGTCCCCGCGCCCTTGATGGTGAACGCGCGATCGATGTGCAGCCGTGGCTCCTCGCCCCCTTCGGTGCCCGCGGCCCGACCCGGCAGCCGCGCCGCCACGCGCTCGATCGCGGCCAGGAGGTCGTCGAGGCCCTCGCCGGTCCGTGAGGACACGGCGACCGTCTCCGCGCCCGGGAGCAGCGCCGCGGACTCGTCGGCGGCGGGAGCCGGATCGGCGAGGTCCGCCTTCGTGACCGCCACGACGCCCGACTCGATGTCGAGGGCCCGCAGCACCGCCGCGTGCTCGCGCGTCTGGGGCATCACGCCGTCGTCCGCGGCGACGGCCATCAGGTACATGTCGATGCCCGTCGCACCGGCGACCATGGTGCGTACGAAGCGCTCGTGGCCCGGAGCGTCGACCACCGACACCCGGCGGCCGGAGGGGAGATCGAGCCTGGCGTATCCGAGCTCGATCGAAATTCCCCGTGACCGCTCCTCCGGGAGGCGATCCGTGTTGTATCCGGTGAGCGCATGGATCAAGGCGGTCTTGCCGTGATCGATGTGCCCACCGGTCCCGAGCGTCAGCGGGGGCTGGGTCGGCGCGGTAGGGGTGTCACCCATCGGGTGGCATGCGGAGAGCCGCGCCGACCCGCGCCCCCGCGGCCTCGGCCTCCTCGTCGGTCAGCGTGCGCGGGTCGAGCAGCAGCCGGCCGCCCTGCACGCGCCCGACCACGGGCTCCTCGCCATCGCGCAGCCGCGCCGCCAGCGCATCCGCGCCGGCCGTGCCGGGATCGACCGCGACCACGGGGCCCTCCAGCTCCAGCAGCGGAAGCGCGCCGCCGCCCACCTTCGCCGCCGCTCGGGCGACCTCCACGCCGTCGTGCCCGATCGCGGCGGCCAGGCGCACCGCGCGGGCCTGGAGGACCTCCTCGGGAGCCTCGAGCATGGCCAGCACGGGGATCTCGCGCCGGGCACGGTCCGGGTCGCGGTACAGGCGCAGCGTCGCCTCCAGCGCGGCCAGCGAGAGCTTGTCGATTCGCATCGCGCGCGCGAGCGGATGCGCGCGCGTCGCCGCGACGGCGTCCACGCGCCCGACCAGCAGCCCGGCCTGCGGGCCGCCGAGCAGCTTGTCGCCGGAGAAGCAGGTCAGGGCGGCGCCGGCGAGCACCGAACGCCGCACCGGCGGCTCGTCGCGCAGGGCGGCCACGCCCTGGGCGAGCGCGCCCGAGCCGAGATCGTCGACGACCGGGGGGCCGAGCGCGCACAGCGCCTCGATCTCGACCTCGGCCACGAACCCCACCGTGCGGAAGTTCGACGGATGCGCGCGCAGGATCGCACCCGTGCGCTCGCCGATCGCCCGCTCGTAGTCCTCCAGGCGGGTGCGGTTCGTGGTCCCCACCTCCACCAGCCGCGCGCCGGACTGGGCGACGACGTCGGGAACGCGGAACGAGCCGCCGATCTCGACGAGCTGGCCCCGCGACACCACGACCTCGCGCCCGTCGCCGGCCAGCGCCGCCGCGGCGAGGAGCACCGCAGCGGCCCCGTTGTTCACGGCCAGGGCCGCCTCGGCCCCGGTGAGCTCGCACAGCAGACCGTCGACGTGCGCCTGCCGCGACCCTCGCCGCCCGGACTCGAGATCGAGCTCGAGGTTCGCGTAGCCCTCGCCGGCGCGGGCCGCTGCGGCGCGCGCCGCGGCCGCCAGCGGAGCCCTCCCGAGGTTGGTGTGGACGATCACCCCGGTCGCATTGAGGACGCGCCCGAGCGATGGGCGCTCGCCGCGCCGAAGGGCGGCCGATGCGCGGGCCACGAGATCGGCTTGGCCCGCGTCGCCGGCCCGCAGCTCGGCACGCCGCTCCGCGATCGCCTCGCGCGCGGCCGCCACGGCCAGCGCGTGCGGCGCGGTCAGCCGGCCGGCCAGCTCCTCCACCGAGGGGAGTTCGCGCAGGGCGTCCCGGGCGTCGTCGGCTGAGGCTCGCCGCGGTGGCATGACGACCATTGTGCCGCGCGTCCAGCTGCTCCTGCTCGCTTGGGTCCTCGCGAAGTAACCTCTGGGTCCATGGCCACCGCACGCGAGCACCGCACGATCGCGCCGGTCGTCGGTCCCGACGATCCGCGCCGCTTCACCGATTCGGGCATCGAGATCCAGCCCGTCTACGACGAGGACGACCTCCCGGCCCCGCTGGACCTCGGCGAGCCCGGCGACTACCCCTTCACCCGCGGCGTCCACGCGGACATGTACCGCAAGCAGCTCTGGACGATGCGCCAGTACGCGGGCTACGCGTCGGCCAAGGAGTCAAACGAGCGCTACAAGTACCTGCTCGAACACGGCTCGACCGGGCTGAGCATGGCCTTCGACCTGCCCACCCAGCTCGGCCTGGACTCCGACGACCCGCGCTGCCGCGGAGAGGTCGGCCGCACCGGGGTTGCGATCGACACGATCGACGACATGCGCACGGCCTTCGACGGGATCCCGCTGGACAAGGTCTCGACGTCGATGACGATCAACGCGCCGGCAAGCGTGCTGATGCTGCTCTACCAGCTCGTCGGCGAGGAGCACGGCGTGTCCTCCGAGCAGCTGCGCGGGACCACCCAGAACGACATCCTCAAGGAGTACATCGCGCGCGGCAACTTCATCTACCCGCCCGAGGGCTCGATGCGGTTGACCACGGACCTGTTCGCGTACTGCCGCGAGAACATCCCGCGCTGGAACACGATCTCGATCTCGGGCTACCACTTCCGCGAGCAGGGGGCGTCCGCGGTGCAGGAGGTCGCCTTCACGCTGGCCAACGGGATCGCCTACGTGCAGGCGGCGATCGACGCCGGGCTGGCGGTCGACGACTTCGCGCCCCGCCTGGCCTTCTTCTTCAACGGCCACAACAACGTCTTCCAGGAGGTGGCCAAGTTCCGCGCGGCCCGGACGATGTGGGCGCGCATCATGAAGGAGCGGTTCGGCGCCCAGGACGAGAAGTCGCTCCGCCTGCGGTTCCACACGCAGACCGGCGGGGTCACGCTGATGGCCCAGCAGCCCGAGAACAACATCGTCCGCGTCGCGCTGCAGGCCTTCGCCGCCGTCTGCGGAGGGACCCAGTCGCTGCACACGAACGGCTACGACGAGGCGCTGTCGCTGCCGACCGAGCGCGCCGCCCGGATCGCGCTGCGGACCCAGCAGATAGTGGCCCACGAGTCCGGAGCGGCGGACACGGTCGACCCGCTCGCCGGTTCCTACTTCGTCGAGGCCCTGACCGCCGAGGTGGAGCAGCGCGCGCAGGAGCTGATCGACAAGATCGACGAGATGGGCGGGTCGGTCGAGGCGATCGGATTCATGAAGGGCGAGATCGAGGAGTCGGCCTGGGGATACCAGGAGCGCTATCGCACCGGTCAGGACATCGTCGTCGGCGTCAACAAGTACGTCACCGAGGAGCTCGAGGTGCCCGACATCCTCAAGGTCGATCAGGCCTCCGAGGACGCCCAGGTGGAGCGGCTGGCGAACTTCAAGGCGAACCGCGACGGCGAGCTCGTGGGGCGTCGGCTCGACGAGCTGCGCGAGACCGCGCAGGGCGGCGAGAACCTGCTCCCGGGGATCCGGGAGGCGCTGCGCGACGGCGCCTCGATCGGCGAGGTGTGCGGCGCGATGAAGGACGTGTTCGGCGAATATCGCCCGGAGTTCTGAGCGCCGCGCGTCGCGCTAGGGTCCGGCGTCATGTTCGCCACCTCGCTGCGCTTCTACGACATCGTCCTCTTCATTCACATCGCCGCCGTCGTCACGGCGTTCGGCGTGACGTTCGTCTATCCGCTGATCGTGCCGCTGACGCAGCGCTCGGCGCCCGACAAGCTCCCATGGCTGCACCGGCTCCAGGGCGAGATCGGCCGGAAGATCATCTCGCCGTCGGCCGGGCTCGTACTGCTCGCGGGGCTCTACCTCGCCCTGTCCGGTGACGGGCCGTTCGACCTGAAGGACTGGTGGGTGGGCTTCGGCCTGCTGGCGATCCTCGTGCTCCTGGGGCTTGGCGGCGCGTTCTTCGCCCCGCGCGAGCGGCGCCTCGCGGAGCTCGCCGAGCGCGACCTAGCCGGCGGCGGGAAGCTGAGCGAGGAATACGAGGGACTCGCGGTCCAGGTTGCCCGTGTCGGGGCGCTCTCGAGCCTCCTGGTGCTCGTCACCGTGCTCTTCATGGTGCTCGGCGCCCGCGGCGTGTTCACATAGCTTCACCCGATCCAGAAGGTCGGAAGGGATCCCGGGGGCACGGGCGAATCGGAATGCGATGTCGGAGGTCCAGGCGCATCGCACCCTCGTGAAGTCCCCGCCGGAGCTGTGGGAGGAGATCAGCGACCCTGAGGCGCTGGCGCGGCATCTCGAGGGATTCGGCGACATCCGGATCACGAGGACCGAGCCCGAGACCACTGTGGCCTGGGAGGGCGAGCAGGTTCACGGCACCGTGACGATCGCGGCGTCCGGGTGGGGGACGCAGGTGTCCCTGCACGCCCGGATCGCCGTTCCCGAGCCCCCGCCGGCGCCGGTGCCTCCGCCGCCCGATCCGGTCGAGCACATCGTCCGCGTCGTCGACCAGCGCCTGGTTCGAATCGAGCTGCCCGCGGCGCCCGAGCCCGAGCCGGAGCCGGGCCCGGAGGCGGAGGCGGACCCGGAGCCGGTCGTCGCGGCGCCCGCCGCGCGTGGGAGGTTCTTCTCCCGACTGTTCCGCCGCGCACCGCAGCCGGAGCCCGAGCCCGACCCGGTGCCCGAGCCCGCCCCGGCCCCGCCGCCCGAGCGCCGCCGGCAGCGCCCGCCGTGCGAGCTGCGGGTCGTCCAAGCCGTCGTCGCCTGCCGCGTCCCGCGGCGGCCCGCACCGCCCCCGCCGCCGGCAATGGAGCCGGCGTTCGACCCGGAACGCGCCGAGAGCGTGTTGGCCGAGGTGCTCGACCACCTCGGCGCGGCCCACCACCGCCCGTTCTCGCGTACCTGACCGCCCACCGCCGGCGGCTAGACTCCGGCGCCCCGTGCGCCAGCGCTCCCCCGAGACCTACGAGGAGAAGCTCGCCCAGCTCCAGGAGCTGCGCGAGGCGGCCATCCACTCGGCACCCGAGGCGGAGGCCAAGCAGCACGACCGCGGCAAGTACACGGCCCGCGAGCGCATCGACAAGCTGCTGGATCCCGGCTCCTTCCAGGAGCTCGACACGTTCGTGCGCCACCGCACCTCCGAGTTCGACATGCAGAAGAACCGGCCGTGGGGCGACGCCGTCGTCACCGGCCACGGGACCATCGACGGTCGCCGCGTGTGCGTGTTCTCCCAGGACTTCACGGTCTTCGGCGGCTCGCTCGGCGAGGTCATGGCCGAGAAGATGGTGAAGATCATGGACCTGGCGGCCAAGATCGGCTGCCCGGTGATCGGCATCAACGACTCGGGCGGGGCGCGCATCCAGGAGGGCGTGGTCTCGCTCGGCGCCTACGGCGACGTCTTCGTGCGCAACGTCATGTGCTCGGGCGTGATCCCGCAGATCTCGCTGATCATGGGCCCGTGCGCGGGCGGCGCGGTCTACTCGCCGGCGATCACCGACT
>DASYIJ010000074.1:0-7025 GCA_035997675.1 Solirubrobacteraceae bacterium | reverse complement strand
TCGACCATGCGGTTGACGGCGTTGGTGCCTCCACCGCCGACGCCGACCACCTTGATCACTGCCAGGTAGCTGCCACTTTCCATGAGCTTGAGTGTTTGTCCGACCCTCGAGTTAGCGTTTAGAGTTTGGTCTCATCGCGCTTTCCCGGCGAAAACCACCGTAAGCGCAGCTCCAGCACTTTGTCAACGGAACGTTCATTTCGCAACGAGCGTTGCAGATCGGGCAACTCTGGATGCGCCGGGGAGACTTCACTCCACCCCGGCTTCAACCATCCATAAGGCTCGACTATAGAGTTAGAGTGCCGGTTGTCCCCCGGTATTCGCGGGGTTTTGCGTCTGGACGTCGCCGGCCGGGGCACTGCCGCCGGCGCCGGCGGCGGCCGGGTCGGAAGTCGTTGTCGGCGGCTTGGCGGCCGCCGCGGAGGGCAGCGGGGCCGCCAGCGCGCCGCCCGCCACGGGTCGCTCCGGGACGCGCACGTCGAGGTACGTCGCGCCCTCGGCGCGGGTGTCGGCCATCACGCGGAGGGCCGCCGTCCACTTCGCGTGCAGTCGTGCGCGCGGGCCGAAGTCGATACGGAAGCCGCCCTGGAGCTCCGCGCGCAGGCCGTCGTGGCCGCCGCTGAGTACGCGAACCATCAGGGGCCGCAGCGCGGCCGGCGCCGCGCCGGCGAGCGCGATCGCGCCCGCCGCCTGGGCGTCGGTCACGCGGGCGCCGCTGGGGAGCGCCTGGGCGGGGACGAGCGGGAGGCCGTCGACCGGTCGGTCGCGCAGGAGCGTGCCGTCGGCCGTGACGGCGACCGGCCGACCGGCGGCGGCCAGCGCCGCGACCGGCACGTTCTCGACGACCTCGATGCGCAGGCCGTGCGGGAAGCTCGAGTGCACGCGCAGGGACTTCACGATCGGGAAGCGGGCCACCGCGCCGCGCAGGTCGCCCTGGCGCACGTGCAGCGTGGTCATGCCGCGCGCGGCGCTCGCCAGCGCCGCCTCGACCTTTGCCGCGTCCTGCCCGGTGGCGCCCGTCACGCGCACGTTGTCGACCGACCACAACGACAGATCGCGGCCCCAGTACCAGGCCGCCGCGACGAGCAGGGCGGCCACGCCGGCCAACACCAGCGTGCGGCGCAGGCGCCGCGGGGGTCGGCCGCCGCGCGGCCGGGCCGCCGCCGGGCGGCCGCGCCAGAGTCGGGGCAGGGCGATGCGCGCGCCGGTCATCGACGGATATTTCGACCCCGGCGGCGCCAGCCCTGCGCGTCAGGCGCCCGCGGTCACGAGGCGGCGTCCGAGGCCGTCGATGTCGCCCGCCCCGAGGACGACGCACAGGTCGCCGTCGCGAAGCTCCGCGCGCAGCACCCGCTCGGCGTCGTCCAGCCCCGCGAGCCACAGAACGCGGCGCCCGCCGACGGCATCGGCCGCGGCCTCGGCCACCCGGAGACCCGTGATCCCCGGGAAGTCCTCCGCGCGCTCGCGCGCGGGGTAGATGTCGACCACGCCCGGGACGTCGGCCAGCGCCAGAGCGGCCCCGAACTCACGCCACAGCGCGGCGGTGCGTGAGTACAGGTGCGGCTGGAAGACGGCCACCAGCCGCCGGGGCGCCAGGGTGCGCGCGGCCTGCAGCGTCGCCGCGACCTCGGTCGGATGATGGGCGTAGTCGTCGTAGACCACGGCGCCGGCCTCGGTCTGCCCCAGGCGCTCGAAGCGGCGCGCGACGCCGCGAAACTCGGCCAGCGCGGCGGCGGCACGCTCCGGGTCGGCCCCGGCCAGCTTGCACGCGGCCAGCGCGGCGGCCGCGTTGAGCGCGTTGTGGGCGCCGGGGACGGCGAGCCGCACGGCAACGCCGTCCACGGTGAAGCGCGACCCGTCCGCGTCGAGCTCGGGATCCGCGACGTCGAACGCGACGACCGGACCATCGCGGAGCGCGAGCAGCTCCGGCCGGTCCCACACCACGGCCTGTGCCGCTCCGGCGAGGAACTCGCGCAGCGTGGCCTGGAGCTCGGCGAGCGACCCGTACGTGGCGTGGTGGTCGAGCTCGGCGTTGGTGACCACGGCGATCTCCGGATCCAGCTGCAACAGCGAGCGGTCGGACTCGTCGCCCTCGACCACGATCCACTCCCCCGTCCCCCAGGCGGCGTTGCGCGGCGGGCCGTCGCCGACCTGGATCTCGCCGCCGACGAGGAAGGCCGGGTCCATGCCGCAGGCCCGCAGCGCGTGGACGATCATCGCGGTCGTGGTGGTCTTGCCGTGCGTGCCCGACACCGCCAGGCACCGCTTCAGCGCGCTGACCTCGCCGAGCAGCTCGCCGCGGTGCAGCCGGCGCAGGCCGAGCTCGCGGGCCGCGGCCCGCTCGGGATTGTCCTCGGGAATCGCCGTCGAGTAGACGAGCTCCGCGCCGTCGGGAACGTTGGCCGCGTCGTGTCCGATTGCCGGCTCGATCCCAGCGGCGCGCAGCTCCGCCAGGTAGGAGGACTCGGCCCGGTCGGAGCCGGTCACCGCGGCCCCGAGCTGGGCCGCGACCAGCGCGAGGCCGCTCATGCCAGCACCGCCGATGCCGACGAAGTGCAGGCGCCGTCCGCGCCACGGCTGCTCGGCCTTCGGGCGCGTCACCCGCCGAGGCCCTTGGCCCGCATCTCGGCCCGGGCCGCCTCGGTCTTCTCGAGGCCCTCGATCCCGAGCGACGCGGCCACCCCCGGTGTCTTGTCGAACTGGACGTCGCGGTAGTCGACGACCTCGACCGTGTTGCCCCACGGGTCGTGGAAGGCGAGGTGGCCGCTCTCGGGAACCTCCACGCCGTCGGCGCGCAGCGCCGCTCGCAGCTCCTCCTTGCCGTCGACCACGAGCCCGAAGTGCCGCCCCTCGTCCGGGCCCTGGCTGCGGCCACTCGAGAGCGCGATGAACTGGTCGCCGAGGTCGATCCACGCCATCGTTGGGCGCCGGCCGCGCAGCTCGAACTCGAAGTACCGCCCGTACCAGGCGAGCGCCTCGTCGACGTCGCCGACCTCGAGCGCCACGTGGTTGATGCCGATTGCCCGCGCCACGCGGATGCAGGCTAGTGGCTAGCGGCGCCGCGCCGCGGCGAGCACCTCGCGCGCCACGGCCGCCGCGGCGTCCGGGCGCGCGAGCTCCGCCGACGCGCGCGCCATCGCCGCCAGCCGGCCGCGATCCCCGAGAAGCTCCGCCGTCGCTCGCGCGAGCCGTGGGCCCGTGAGCTCCTCGTCGCCGATCACGATCGCCGCGCCGGCGTCGGCCATCCAGCGCGCATTCGTGGTCTGATGATCCGCCGTGGCATGCGGATACGGGACGAGCACGGCCGGCCGACCGTACAGCGCGATCTCGAACACCGAGCCGCCGGAGCGCGCCACGACCAGATCCGACGCCAGCAGTGCCTGCCCGAACTCGTCGAGGTCGAGGTACGCGCGCAGGTCGTAGCGCGGGCCGTGCGGGCGCTCGCGGAGCGCCTCGTAGTCGCGCTGACCGGCGATGTGGAGCACGTGGAAGGGCGCCTCGCCGAACGCCGCGATCGCGGCCTCGTTGATCGAGCGGGCGCCGAGCGACCCGCCGAACACGAGTACGGCCGTTGCGTCCGCGTCGATCCCGAAGCGTGCACGGGCGGCGCCGCGGTCCGTGGCCGGAGGCGGGACCGGGCGTCCGGTGACGAGGTAGCGACGGCCGCCGCGCCCCGGGAGCGGGAAGGCCAGGCATACCCGCCGCGCGAACGGCGCGAGGGCCCGGTTCGTCAGTCCCAGGTGGCTGTCCGCCTCGGCCAGCACGAGGGGCACGCGCCGAAGCACCGCGGCGAGGCCCACCGGACCCGCCACGTAACCGCCGGCTCCGAGCACCGCGTCCGGTTGCAGCTTCCGCAACAGCCGCGCGGCGCGACCCGCCCCGGTAAAGGCGAGCCCGAGCGCGCGCGCGGCGCGCAGCGGGTTGCGACGGTCGATCCCGGCGACGCGAATGCGGTGCAGCTCGTAACCGGCGGCGGGAACCAGCTCGAGCTCGGCCCGCTCGCCGCCGATGAAGGCGACCTCCGCGCCCTCAGCCCGCAGCTCGTCGGCGACGGACAGGGCCGGAACGACGTGGCCGGCGGTCCCGCCGGCGGCGATCGCGATCCTTGTCGGCATCAGCGTCGGCTCCCTTCCGTGGCGAGGACTTCACCGCGCGCAGCCGCCGCCCGTTGGCGGCGACGTTGAGCAGCAGGCCCATCGCGGCCAGCATGACCACCAGGTTGCTCGAGCCATACGAGATGAACGGCAGCGGCACGCCGGTCAGCGGCGCCAGCCCGAGGACGGCGAAGACGTTCAGCGTGGCCTGCGCGAGGATCAGGCACGTCAGTCCGGCGGCCACGAGCTGGGCGTAGCGCTGGGCCGCCGCCTTGGCGGCACGCAGGCCGGCGTAGGCGATCATGCCGTAGAGGAACAGGACGCCGCAGACGCCCGCGATGCCCAGCTCCTCGCCGATCACCGCGAGGATGAAGTCCGTGTGGGCCTCTGGCAGGTAGAAGACCTTCTGCACGGACTGGCCGAGGCCGACGCCGAACACACCGCCCGAGCCGAGCGCGATCTGCCCCTGGACGGACTGGAAGCCGCTGCCGCCGGCGTGCGCCCACGGGTCGAGGAACGACGTCAGGCGCGCGCGGCGGTAGGGCTCGAGCAGGGCGAAGATCACGACGAGGCCCAGTCCGATGGCGGCGACTATGGCGAGGTTGCGCAGGGGAACCCCGCCCGCGATCAACAGGCCCGTCACCGCGAACGCGATGACGAGCGCGGTGCCGAGGTCGGGCTGCACGGCGACAAGGGCGCAGCTCACCCCGACGACGACGAGCAGCGGACTGACCATGCCGCCCAGCCGGCGCATCCGCTCGGGCCGGCGATCGAGGAGATTCGCGCCGTAGAGGATGAGCGCCAGCTTGAGCAGCTCCGAGGGCTGGAACTGCAGCGGGCCGGCGCCGATCCAGCGCCGGGCGCCGTTGACGGGCACGCCGACGCCGGGCACCAGCGTGGCCAGCGTGAGCCCGAGCGACACGGCGAGGAGCAGCGGCGTGATGCGGCGCACGCCCTCCAGCCCGTGCCGGGCCAGCCAATGCATCGCCACCAGGCCAACCGCGCCGTAGCCGGCGTACTTGACGAGGTAGCCGGTGCCGTCGCCCGCGCCGGACAGGAGGTCGGTCGCCGAGGATGCGCTGTAGACCATCACGGCGCCCCCGGCGAGGAGGCACATGGTCGCGGTCAGCAGGAGGCGGTACTCGAGCGGGCGCACGGGGCGGGCGGCCGCGGACCGGCCGCCGCGGCGCGCGCGGCCGGCGGTGCGCGCCGCCGCCATCAGGCGCCCTCCCCGGCAAGCTCGCGGAAGTGCTCGCCGCGCGCCTCGAAGTCCGTGTACTGGTCATAGGACGCGCACGCGGGCGACAGCAGCACGACCGAGCCCGGCCGCGCGGCGGCGCGCGCGGCGGCCATCGCGTGCTCGAGATCGCCGCAGCGCTGCAGCGGGACGCCGGCCGGAGCGAGGTCGGCGGCCAGCGCGTCCGCCGCCTCGCCGATGAGGTACACCGCGGCGCAGCGCTCGCGCACCGGGTCCACGAGATCGCCGAAGCCGCCCTTCGCGCGCCCGCCGGCGATCAGATGCACCGAGCCGGGATCGAACGACGCGAGGCCGACGATCGTCGACGCCGGATTGGTCGCCTTCGAGTCGTTGACGTAGAGCACGCCGTCGCGCTCGGCCACCTCCTCGAGCCGATGGGGGACGCCCGCGAAGTCGCGCAGCGCCGCCGCGACCGCCGCCGGTTCGATCCCCCGGGCGAGGGTCACCGCGGCGGCGGCCATGGCGTTCTCGAGGTTGTGCGCGCCGCGCAGGCGGATCTCCTCCGTGCGCATCAGCGGCTCCTCGGCACACCACAGCTGGCCGGCGCGGTCGGCCAGCTCGGCCTCGGCGCCGTCCCCGAAGCACACGCGGCGCGCGCATCCGCCCAGGTCCTCGACACCCAGGTCGCACGGGAACACCGCCACGTCGTCGTTGCCCTGCCGACGAAACGCCTCGAGCTTGGCGGCGACGTAGGCGTCGAACGTCCCGTGGCGGTCGAGATGGTCCTCGGTCAGGTTCAGCAGCACGGCGGCCTCGGGCGCGAACTCGAGCGTGTCCTCGAGCTGGAAGGACGAGGCCTCGCACACGACCGTCGCGTCGGGCGCGAGCGCTCCGGCGAGGTCGGCCACCGGCGCGCCGACGTTGCCGGCGACGGCCACGGGCCGGCCGGCCTCGCGGTGGATGTGGCCGATCAGCTCGGTGGTGGTCGTCTTTCCGTTGGTCCCGGTCACGGCGATGAACTCGTTGGGGATGAGCCGCCAGGCCAGCTCCAGCTCCCCGATGACCGTGGCGCCGCGTTCCCGCGCCGCCGCGACGACGGGCGCCTCGCGCGGAACCCCGGGGCTCTTCACGAGCGTGCGGGCGCGCGCGACCAGCTCGCTGCCTTGCGTCTGCAGATGCACTTCGACGCCCGCATCCCGAAGCCTCCCGACCTCCGGCGCACCCGCATCACAACCGATCACCTCCTCCCCGCGGGCGCGCAGCGCCAGCGTCGCGGCCACGCCCGAACGGGCGAGGCCGACGACGAGGAAAGGCCCGGGCGGCAGCGGCGGACGCGGCTTCATGGCGGGGGTGCTACCAGCTTCGCGCAGCGCTCGGACGCCGCTGGCGCTTAGGCAGGCCCTAACGAAACGCAAAGGAGGCGATAAGGCGCGTCGCGGACCATCGCGGTGGATGGGACGGCGACATTGGTACTGGCGCGACCGCGGGCCGGCGCGAGCCGGAGTGCGTTCGCGTTCGCGCGAGGCGATCACGCGGGCGGAGCACGCCGGCGAGAGCGTCATCCACGGGGTCGAGCACGCCGGCGAGAGCGTTGTCCACGGCGCCGAGCGGCTCGAGCGCCACCTCCGCAACGAGGAGCCCTTCTGGCCCGCCCAGCTGGCGGCCGCCGCCGCGCTCGTGCTCTATCTCACGCTGCCGAACAAGGTCGTGATCGGGCCACAGTGGCTGATCCCC
>DASYIJ010000294.1:0-2363 GCA_035997675.1 Solirubrobacteraceae bacterium | reverse complement strand
AAGAAGGCGCTGAAGCCGATCCGGGACGACTACGACGTGATCCTGATCGACTGTCCGCCGTCGCTCGGGCTGCTGACCGTCAACGCGCTCGTGGCCTCCGACCACGCTCTCCTCTCGGCCGAGGCGCAGTACTTCGCCATGCAGGGAGTCGAGCAGGCGCTCGAGGTGATCGAGCTCGCCCGGGAGAGCCTCAACCCCGACCTCGAGTGGCTCGGCGTCGTGCTGAATATCGCCGACATGCGGACGCGCCACTCGCGCGAGGCGTTCGACTCGCTCCGCGATCACTTCGGCGAGAAGCTGATCGACACCACGATCCGGGCCTCGATCGCCTACGCCGAATCGGCCGAGCGGGCGCTGTCGATCGTCGACTACCGGCCCGACCTGGCCGCCGACTACCTGAACGTGGCCGACGAGCTGCTCCGGCGGCTCGGGATGGACGCGCCCCGAGGGCGGCTCTCCGAGCTGATCCCGGCGTCCGAGAAGGCCCAGGCGAGCGCTTAGACCATATGGAGGAGCGGCCGACCGGCTGTCGAAGCTGAGTCGACGCTCCCGCGCGCACGGCGTGCGGTGAGTGATGACGCGCCGAGGGTTAGAGCCTCGGCGGTCGACCACAACACCATACGGAAGGAGCGCCGACCCATGGCGAAGGTTCGCAGCTGGGCTGGTCTGGATGTGCACGCTCGTAGCGTGCTGGCGGTGACGTTGGACGCGGAGTCCGGTGAGCTGCGCTCGACGCGGCTGCCGGGCGAGAACGCGAAGGTGGTCGAGTTCGTGGCCGGGTTGCCGGGCCCAACTCGGGCGGCGTATGAAGCGGGCCCGACCGGATATGGGCTCGCGCGATCGTTGCACGCGGCTGGCATCGGGTGCGTGGTGGCGGCGCCGGGGAAGATCGAGCGCCCTGCGCAAGACAAGATCAAGACCGACCAGCGCGATGCCGAGCGGGTATTGCGGCTGTTGATGATCGACGCGCTGCACCCGGTCAGGGTCCCGACGATCGAGGAGGAGGCGCTGCGCGACCTCGTGCGTGCGCGTGAGGACGTGCGCGGCGATCTGATGCGCGCCCGGCAACGGCTCTCGAAGCTGCTCTTGCGCCACGACATCCTCTACGAGGACACCGCCAGCACGTGGACCGCGCGGCACCGCTCCTGGCTGCGAGCCCAGGATCTCGGCGGTGGCGCGCAGGCGACCCTGCTGGACTACCTCGGCGCGATCGACACGCTCGAGCTGCGACGCGGCCAGCTGGAGAAGACGATCTCAGAGCTCGTGCCCGCCTCGCCGTACGCGCAGACCGTCGCGAGGCTCCGCTGCCTACGGGGAGTCGACACGCTCTCCGCGGTCGGACTGTGCGCCGAGATCGGCGACTTCATGCGGTTCGAGCGGCCCGGGAAGCTGATGAGTTACATCGGCCTGGTCCCCTCTGAGAACAGCTCCGGCGAGACCCGCCGGCAAGGCGGCATCACGAAGACCGGCTCGCGGCACGCCCGCCGGCTGCTCGTCGAGGCAGGCTGGCACTACCGCAAGACCCCCGCCCGCGGCGTCACCCTCCAGCGCCGCCAAGAAGGCCAGCCCGCCAACATCGTCGCGATCAGCTGGCAAGCCCAGCAGCGACTACACCGCGTCTGGCGACGACTCGCCGAACAGCGCGGCAAGCGCCGCACGATCGTCGCGGTCGCCGTCGCCCGCGAGCTCGCCGGATTCTGCTGGGCGCTCGCCCACGCCGACTAGACCGAGCCGCTCCACGCCACGTCGGTCGAGGAGCGGCGGGACCTGGCACACGCGCGAGAGCATCAGCGATCTAACCATGAGCAGCCTTCCACGGCCCACGCCCGATCTTAGACAGCCCGGCTCTCACGACGAAACCCGGTCCTGCGGCAGTTGAACCGCGTATAAGAGTCTGACCGCGCGTCGCGCACCAGGCCAGCCCGCCGCCCCCCGACCGACAACGATGCCCGCCTCAGCCGCGGGCATCTGGCGTTAAGCCCTTGACAAACGTCCCTCCATAAGAGTGATTCATGCGCCCCTGGCGGGGCGTACCCGGAGCACATGGAAAAGAGCACGCCGCAACCCGTCGCTGGGGCGGGGGGTGAACCACGGGGACGACGAGTTCCCGCACCGCACTAATCAGTGAAGGGCACCTGAGCAGGCATTTTCCTCCGGAGCCGCGACAGACGCAAGCTATTTCCGATTCAGCGCCGTAGGGCGCTGCTCGCGGCGCAAAGGCGGCATTATTGCGCCAGACTTCCCCCTGGCCACAACCGGTGAGGGGAACGGTGGACCAATCGGACTCCCGCTCGTACTCATGCGCGTTCCAGCCTATGTGATGCGCGGGCTAAATCATCGCCTCCGTAAATATAAGAGTGATT
>DASYIJ010000286.1:0-2715 GCA_035997675.1 Solirubrobacteraceae bacterium | reverse complement strand
GGGGATGAGCACCTCGGACGCCAGGCAGCGGCTCGAGCCGTCCGCCGTCGGCAGCAGCTGCTGGGTGACGATCCCCTGCAGGGCCACGGAGAGCTGGACGCGCACCTGGTGCTGCTGGTGCGGCGGGAACACGTCGATGATCCGGTCGATCGTCTGCGGGGTGTCCTGGGTGTGCAGCGTGGCGAAGACGAGGTGGCCGGTCTCGGCCGCGGTCAGCGCGGTGGAGATCGTCTCCAGGTCGCGCATCTCGCCGACGAGGATCACGTCGGGGTCCTGGCGCAGCGCCGCCTTCAGGGCGAGCGAGAACGACTGGGCGTCCGAGCCCAGCTCGCGCTGGTTCACGATGCATTTCTTGTGCGTGTGGAGGAACTCGATCGGATCCTCGATGGTCATGATGTGGTCCTCGCGCTTTTCGTTGATCTCGTCGACCAGCGAGGCCAGCGACGTGGACTTCCCGGAGCCGGTCGGACCGGTGAACAGCACGAAGCCACGGGGCTTGTCCACGAAGTCGTGCACGATGGGCGGCAGGCCGAGCTGGTCGATCGGCGTGATCTCGGCCGGGATCAGGCGGAACGCCGCACCGATCGCCGTGCGCTGGAAGTAGGCGTTGACGCGAAAGCGCGCCCGGGCCGGGATCTGGTAGGCGAAGTCGACCTGCCAGTCGGTCTCCAGCCGCTGGCGTTGGTCGTTGGACATGATCGAGTAGACGATCTCGCGGGTGTCCGTGGGCGTCAGCGTCGGGTAGCCCTCCAGCGGCGACAGGCGACCGCGCACGCGCACCATCGGCGGCGAACCGGCGGTCAGATGGAGGTCCGAGGCGCGGCGGTCGAGCACCTCGAGAAGGACATCGGCGAAATCGAAATTCATTGGTCGTCAGCTCCTCGGTGGTTCCTTAATCGGCAGATCCGGCGGATCCCGTCACCCTCACGACCTCGGCAATGGACGTGCGTCCCTGCTTGACCTTCTCCAAACCGTCCTCTCGCAGCCGTCGCATTCCGTTCTTCATGGCCACCGTTGCAATCTGATCGGCAGGGGCGCGCTCGAGCACGAGGGCGCGAATCTCCTCGTTCACCACCATCACCTCGTACAGGCCGATCCGGCCCTTGTAGCCCGTGTTGGCGCAGCGCCCGCAACCCGAGGGCTCGTAGGCCTCGAGATCGAATGCGGCGTTGAAGCCGCTGTCCTTGAGCAGCTCGGCCGGAATCATCGTGCGGCGCTTGCAGGTTGTGCAGAGCGTGCGGGCGAGGCGCTGCGCGACGATGCAGTCGATCGCGGACGCGACCAGGAAGGGCTCCATCCCCATCTCGATGAGCCGGGCGATGGCCGTCGGCGCATCGTTGGTGTGCAGCGTCGAGAGGACGAGGTGGCCGGTCAGCGCGGCTTCGACGGCGATCGTCGCCGTCTCGTTGTCGCGGATCTCCCCCACCATGATGATGTCGGGATCGGCGCGCATCATCGAGCGCAGGCCCGTGGCGAACCCGAGGCCGGCGCGGGCGTTGACCTGGATCTGCGTGATCCCCTCCACCTGGTACTCGACCGGGTCCTCGATCGTGATGATGTTCTTCTCGGGCGTGTTGAGCTGGTCCAGCGCCGCATAGAGCGTCGTGCTCTTGCCCGAGCCGGTCGGTCCCGTCGCCAGGATCGCCCCGTAGGCCTTCTTGAAAGAGCCCTCGTATCGCTCGCGCTCCTGGGGCTGCATCCCGAGGCCGTCGAGGTCCATGATCACGGCGTCCTTGTCCAGGATCCGGAGCACGACCGACTCGCCGTGGACGCTCGGCAGGGTGACGACGCGCACGTCGACGTGGCGGCCCTCGATCGTGAGCCCGACCCGGCCGTCCTGGGGAACGCGGCGCTCGGAGATGTCCAGGTCGGCCATGATCTTGATGCGCGAGACGACGCCCGGCACCATGCGCCGCGGGACCGTGGTGGAGGAGGCCAGGACGCCGTCGACGCGGAAGCGCACGCGCATCTCGCCGTTCTCGGGCTCGAAGTGGATGTCCGACGCCGCGAGCTCGACCGCCTGGGCGATGATCGAGTGCACGAGCTTGATCACGGGCGCGTCGCCGGCGGACTCGCGCAGGTCGACGATCTCGGCCGGGCCGGCGGCGTCGTCCTCCTCGACCGCCTCCTGCACGGCGTCGTCGAGGCGGTTGAGCTTGGTCACGAGCGCCCCGATGTCCTCACGAGAGGCAACCGCGGGGCGGACCTCCAGGCCCGTCATGATCGCCATGTCGTCGACGGCCAGCACGTTGGCCGGGTCGGCCATCACGACGAGCAGCGTTCGCTCGTCGACGAACGCCACGGGGACCGCGTCATAGCGCCGGGCGGCGGACGACGAGATCAGGTTGGCCGCGCCCATGTCGACCTGGAAGATGTTCAGGTCGAGGTGATCCAACCCGTAGCGCTCCGCGATCGCCCGCGCCAGCTCGTCCTGCGTGATCGCGCCCGTGGTGAGCAGCACCATCTCGGGCGTCTGGCCCGTCGTACGGGCTTCCTCGATGGCCGCCTCGACCCGTGGGGGATCGGCGAAGCCGAGCTCCGCGATCACGTCCGTCAGGAACCGACCGGAGCCCCCGCGCCGCGAGGGCGGCGTGACGCCGTTGGAGCGCTCGGTGTCCGGGGCGGCCTGGCGCGCGAGGACCCCGTCCTCGATCTCGGGGCCGGGGACGGACTGAAGATGTGGTGGGTCGTTGCGATCCATGCGTCGCGCGGGCG
>DASYIJ010000264.1:0-2486 GCA_035997675.1 Solirubrobacteraceae bacterium | reverse complement strand
CAGCTGACCAGGCGGCCGAAACGGCCGTCCGCGCGCAGGAAACGGCATCGCCGTCCCACCACGCGGGCGAGCGCAACCTCGACCCGGCGTACGCGCGCCGGCCGCCCGCCGCAGCCGAGGTCGGAGGCGGTGCCGTGCAGGGTGATCCGCTGCCGCGACGCCTTCGCGGAGCGCGCCATACGGCTCCGCGGAGCGCGGACGTCCGCGCACCCGGCGGGCGGGCTCACGACGCGCCCGCCGCCCCCGAGGGTGCCGCCGACCGAGCTCGAGGCCACCCCGGTCGAGCCGGGCACGCTCGGCGGCGTCCCCGGGGCGGCGAGCGCGATCGAGTACGTCAGCTCGTAGTTGTCGTCGACCGGGGAGCGCAGCGTGTGCTCGCCGAGCGCGGCGACCGACGACGGGAAGCTGACGATCGCCTGCCCGGGATGGTCGTTGCCGTCGGAGACCTCGGCGTTGACCACGCACGGGTCGATGCGCGGCAGGTCGCATTCGCGTCCGCTGACGTCGAGGCGGACGGGCGCGCCCATCGGCACGTACACGACGACATTGCGGTTGAGGTCGAAGCTCTGGCCGTCGTTGACGGCCCCGAGCCCCGGAGCCCACTCGTCGGGCAGCGCCCCGAGCGCCCCATGGCCGCCGATGAAGTTCCAGAGCCCGTTGACGTTGAGGTAGAGGTTGTACTCGCCGGGCGGAGGCCCCGTCTGCGTGAACCGCTTCTGGTTGGGGTCGAGCGAGTGCTTGACCGTCAGGCGCTTCAGCGTGATCCGCAGCGGAGCGGGACCGCTGTCCTGGCCCTCCCAGCCGACGAAGTAGCGGGCGCCGAAGGCGTGCAGCGTCGTGTCGCCGGCGGGGACCCCATCCCAGGCGACGTGCACGCGCAGGCCGTCGGCCACCGGCGTGATCGTCTCGGTGGCGCCCGATCCCGCGACCGGACGATCCACGCGGTAGCGCAGGCGCGCCCCCGGGCCCGGCTTCGGCGGCGCCGGGGCGAAGAAGTCGTACGAGCGGCCGTGGACATCCTGGACCTGGTTGCTCGGCGTGTTGACACACGCCGAGAAGTCGGGGCCGTAGGTCGGAAGCCCGGGCAGCGGAGACAGCGAGCGCGCGCACCGCTCCTCGGCCAGCGCGTGGTTGCCGTCGCTGGACGCGAACACGTCGGTCTCGCGCTCCGGGGCGACGGCCTGGTTGGACGCTCCTCGCGTCACCACGACGGCCTGCATCGGATGAAGCTCGGTCTGCTCGCCGCGCAGGCCGGGCGGCGCGGTGCCCTCGATCTGTCCCGGGAGGAAGTAGTCGCCGGTGCCCTGGAGCGAGCCCTGCGGGTTGCTCTGGTCGGTCACGACTCCCTGGCCCCAGTGCCCGCAGTCCCAGATCCAGTGGCCCCACAGCTTCACGCGGTCGCCCTCGGTAGGCCACGCGAAGCTCGGCACGCTGCCGGACTCCCACTCGACGTGCAGCTTGCCCTGGTCGGCATCGTGGGCGAAGTTGCCGTTGCCCTGGCCGTTGTTGGCGTTGGGGTCGCCGGCGAGCAGGCCGAGGTACTGCGGGTCGGGCACGACGTCCCAGTCGAGGTCGTAGGAGGAGTGGCTCTGTGGCAGATCCTCGTCCGCGGTGTGCACGATCGCGGAGGAGCCCTCGATCGTCCGCAGCGTGTCGCCGGCCCGCTTCCCGCCCACGAAGACCCACTCCGGCGACGTGTAGCTCAGCAGCCCGACCGGGTTGCGCTGGCAGCCGTCGGCGAGCGGTTGGTTGACCGGATCGGGACCGGCCGTCGCGGCCGGCGCCGGCAGGCCGAGCACCGCCCCGGTCGCCAGGGCGGCGAGTGCACACAGGACCCTCGTTCGCGACTCCATCCGCGTCCCTCGCGGGAACCGTACCGCGCCCGCCCGTGACGGACCACCGGTTGGTGCATCGGCTGGTTTGACATCCGCGGATCCCGGGCGGGAGGGTGTCGGCATGGAGCGAGCTCACGGGTCCGCCACGTTCCGCGTCTCGGCGGACGCCTACGACCGGCACGTCGGCCGCTACGGGCCCCAGCTCGCGCGGGCGCTGATCGGCGCCGCCGGCGTGCGGCCGGGGCAGCGCGTCCTGGACGTCGGCTGCGGGCCGGGGGCGCTCACCCACGAGCTCGCCGCCGTGCTCGGTCCCGATGCCGTCGTGGCGGTGGACCCCTCCGATTCGTTCGCGGCCGCGTGCCGGGAGCGAAACCCCGGCGTCGACGTCCGAGGCGGGACGGCCGAGGGCCTGCCCCTGTCCGACGCCGCCGTGGACGCCGTGCTGTCGCAGCTCGTGATCAACTTCTGTTCGGACCCGGACGCTGCCGTGGCCGAGATGCGCCGCGTCGTGCGGCCCGGCGGCGTGGTGGCCGGATGCGTGTGGGACTACGCGGACGGCATGGAACTGCTGCGCGCGTTCTGGGACGCGGCCCGCGAGATCGATCCGGAGGCGGGCGCGTCGCTCGACGAGGCCGTCGTGATGCCCCACTG
>DASYIJ010000208.1:0-22652 GCA_035997675.1 Solirubrobacteraceae bacterium | reverse complement strand
CTCGAGGCAGGGATGGCCGGGGACCGGACAGGATCGCGCGCGACAGCCGGCACATTCGACGTCCACGTGCAGGAGCTCGTGCTCCACGCCCCACGGCCGCCAGCGTGCGGCCGGGACCGTGGGCGCGAACAGGGACACGATCGGCGTGCCCACCGAGGCCGCCAGGTGCGCGGGGCCGGTGTTGCCCACCACGATCGCCTCCGCTCCGGCGATGACGCCGGCCAGGGATGCGAGGCTGGTTCGGCCGCCGAGGTCGACCGCCGCGGCAGCGCCCCGGCTCACCGTCGCGGTCAGCTCGGCTTCGTCCGGTCCGCCCGTGACCACCACGTTCTCGCCGGCGCGCCCGAGCGCCCGCACCAGACTCGTGTGGCGCGCGGGCGACCAGGCTCGCGCCGGCGCGGCGGCGCCCGGATGAACGACGACGTAGCGAGAGGGCAACCCGACCGGTGGCGGCTCTGCCTCCACGTCCAGCCTGCCATCGTCGCCGGCCGGAAGCCGGTGGTCGAGCGTGGCCGCGAGCGAGAGCGCCCGCTCCACCTCGTGCAGGTCCTCGTCGACGTGATGCCGCACGTCGAGAAGCGAGCCCGGATAGTCCTCGCAGATGGCGGCGATCGTCGGGACCCCGGCCAGCCGCAGCAGCAGCGCGAGGGGAAGCGGGCTCTGGTGAAACGAGGTGAAGATCAGCGCCTGGTCGATCTGCCGCCGGCGGATCTCGTCGACGAACGCCAGGGTGGCGCGGCGGTCCAGTGGGGGCGGCGCGGGATCGATCCAGCTGGCGAGGTGGACCAGCACCCGGTCCACTCCCGGCAGCAGCCCCGCCGCCTGGCGCCCGCGGGGTCCGCAGAGCACCGTGACCCGGCTCGCGCCGGCGGCGACGGCCCGCACCGCCGGGCCGGCGAGCAGCACGTCGCCTTCGCTGTCCAGCCGGGCCATGAGGACGTGGAGGCTCACGCGGAGCCCTCGAGCAGGTGGGACACCGCTCCGACCAGGTGGTCCGCCCGTTCCGGGGCGGCGGCGATCTCGGCGGGAAGGGTTCGCGGTGTGGGAACGAGGACGCCGCGCGCGCCCGCCGCCGCCGCCGCCTCGACGTCGGCACCGATGTCGCCGATCAGCGCGCAGCGCTCCGGCGGCACGTGGAGCCGGCGCGCCGCGTCGAGCACCAGTCCGGGCGCCGGCTTGCGGCAGCCGCACCCCTCATCGGCCGCGTGTGGGCACCACAGCCAGGGACCCATTGGTCCGAGCAGCGCCTCGACGCGCTCGTTCACGGCGCGGACGTCTACGTCGGTGATGAGTGCGCGCGCGATTCCGCTCTGGTTGCTCACCACGGCCAGGCGCACTCCGGCGCGGCGCAGCCGCGCCACGGCGGCGAGCGCGCTCGGCCGTGGCCGGACGCGTCGTGGGTCTCCGTTGTACGGGACGTCTTCGATCAGTGTGCCGTCGCGATCGAACAGCACCGCCTCCGGGCGAGGCGGCCTCCAGGGCGAGGGACGCCGCCCCAGCCGCCAGCGCAACTCTCCGCGGACGCGATGGCCCACCGCCAGGGGCGGGATCAGCAGGCTCGTGAGCACGAGCGTCGCGACCTCGGACGGCCGCGGCGGTCCCGGGGCGATGCGCCGTCCGGCGAGCTCGGCCGTTCCCGCGAGCCAGGTCGCACCCAGCGCCACGGCGGCGCGCCGGCACCCGAGCGCGGTGGCGCACAGCCCGGCCAGCCCGGCCGCGGCGATCGCCGCGTGGCGGGCCAGGCGTCCGCGTGGCGCACCGGCGCGGGCGCGCCAGCGGCGACCGTGAAGGCGGCGCATGAGAGCGTCGTCGGCGTTGCCGGCCTGGCGGCGCAGGCTGACCGTCCACGGTGCGGGGCGTACCGGGTGCACGACCTCGCGGCGGCCGGCCTCGATGCTCCAGCCGGCCGCGGTGAGTCGCAGGCCGAGGTCGGAGTCCTCGCGGTAGGCGCGCGGGAAGCGCTCGTCGAACCCGTGCACGGCCATCAGGACGTCGCGGCGGTACGCCATGTCGGCGGTCGCCCAGCGGGCGTACGCGAGTCCGGCGGTCTGGCGCTCCCAATCCGTCGGGCGGCGGTGCGCCGGCAGCGGGACGGCGATGCGACCCTGCGACCCCGCGGCCCGCGGCGGGAGGGCCTCGATGTCGGCCACCAGGTCCCGGCTCCACGTCGCGGGCAGCACGACGTCGTCGTCGAGGAACGCGACCCAGGGCGCTCCAACGTGGCGCCACCCCAGGTTGCGCGCCGCTGCCGGCCCGGACGCGTCTCCGCGCAGCACCTCGGCGCCCTCGACTAGCAGCGGCTCGGCAGCGCCGACGCGATCGTCGATCGCCACGACCCGGTCCGGCGCCGGGCCGACCTGGGTCGAGAGGGATCCGACCAGGCGATCCAGGGCGCCCGGCCGCGTTGTCGCGATGACGACGTCGAAGGTCAAGTCGCCGATCACGGCGCGACCGCCCCCGCCAGTTCCGGGTCGGGCCGCCGGGCCGCGCGCGAGCGCACGACGAACGGGCCGATGGCCAGGAGGTCGATCGGCGCCGAACCGAAGCACTCCAGCGCATCCCGGGGGTCATCCACCATGGGCCGTCCCGCCGTGTTGAGGCTGGTGTTGATCACGACCGGCACGCCGGTGTGCCGTTCGAAGGACTCCAGCATGCGCGCCACCAACGGCTCGGCCATCCGGTCCACGGTCTGGACGCGCGCGGTGCCGTCGACGTGCACGGCCGCCGGAATCCGGTCGGCCCATTCCTCCGCCACGTAGTGGGTGAACAGCATGTAGGGGCTCGGCAGAGGGCCGCCGGAGAAAATCTCCGCCGCCCGCTCCTCGAGCACCATCGGCGCCACCGGGCGAAACTGCTCGCGGCCCTTGACGTCGTTGAGGCGCTCCAGATTGCCCGCTCGGCGAGGATCGGCGAGCAGACTCCGGTGCCCGAGCGCCCGCGGCCCGAACTCGCTGCGCCCCTGAAACCACCCCACGATCCCGTCCTCGGCGAGCACTCGACCCACCTCGTCCGCGACGTTCTCGGGCTCCTCGTGACTCACCCCCGCGCGGTCGAGCCAGTCGCTGAGCTCCCTATCGCTCCAGTCGCGGCCCAGCGCCGCGGTGGGCATGGGACGAACCTCGTCCCCCATAGCGCCGGCCGTGAGCATCGCCCCGCCCAGTGCCGTCCCGGAATCGCCGGAGGCCGGCTGAACCCAAACCTGCTCGAACGGGCTCTCCCGCCAGATCCGCGAGTTGGCCACGCAGTTCAGCGCGACGCCGCCGGCCAGTGTCAGGTTCCGTTCGCCGGTCTGCTCGTACAACCAGCCGGACAGCTCGAGCAGAACCTCCTCGAGACGCCGCTGCACCGAGGCCGCGAGATCGGCGTGGCGCCCATCCCAGGAGCCGTCACCCCGAGGGCGCGGCGGAGCGAAGTCCTCCCACCGCACCGCGTCCACCGCAAAGCCGCCAGCGCCGTCGGCACGGACCAGCTCGCGGAAGACCTCGAGGTGGGAGGGGCGGCCGTGGGCGGCCAGCGCCATCACCTTGTACTCGTCCGAGGAACGGCGAAAGCCCAGATGCTCCGTCAGGTCCTCGTACAACAGTCCCAGCGAGTGGGGAAGCGGCTGCGCCGCGAGGACCTCGATCTCGGCTCCGTGTGCGTGCGCGCCGAGATGCGAGGCCGACTCGCCGCGGCCGTCGAGCACCAGGACCGCCGACGATGGAAACGGCGACGCCAGACAGGCGGAGGCGGCATGGGCAAGGTGGTGGGGGACGTGGCGGACCAGCTCCGGGTCGAGGTCGGGAAGCAGGCTGTGCAGGAAGCGCGGCGCGCGCTGCGTGTAGAGGCTGCGCAGGCCCTCCCACTCGTCCGCGGTGACATCACCGTCGGGGGACGCGGCCAGCCGCGGGTCATACGAATAGGCGACCGCGTCGAGGTCGCCGGCGCTGAGCGAGCCACGGTCGAGGCACCAGCGAATGGCGCGCTCCGGCAGCTCCCATGTAGAGAAGGGCACCGGCGCCTTGCCGTGCTTGCGCCGCGAGAAGCGCTCTTCCTCAGCGGCAGCGACGACCTCGCCGTCGACCACCAGGGCCGCGGCCGGGTCGTGGAAGACCGCATTCACTCCAAGCACCCGCACGAGCGCTCCTTTCCATCGGAACCTGGATAGGCCGATGGGGCGTGCGGCGGGCGCTCATGCGTCCCTTCGCCTTTCCCGCGGCGAGGAGCCCTCGTCCCCGGCACCACGATCCGCCGGATGACGCTGGCATGTGAAGCGGTACCCACGGCCGGTAGAGGGCAACGGTCCCCTCGGTCTCTTTGCCATGTGGTGGCCGCATCACGAAACGAATAGGTCGGCGGTCACCGCTGGCAAGGCGGCGCTATTCCCAGTGGCTCACACGCTCGACGTCTTGCTTGTGAAGGAAGAACCGCCGTCCTTGCAGGTCGACTCCGTCGACCAGGTCGTCTTCCTGTGCGGCGTCGAGCTGCTGTTCGAAGAGATGGCCGTCCTGCGGTGTGAGAACGGGCCAGTCGTCGGGGTCGCGTCCCAGGATCTCGATGATCGTGCGCGGACGTCGGCTCATGCGGCCCCGGATAGGTCATCCCCGGCGGACGGCAAGGCGGCGCCGCGGCCGCGGGCGGTTTCGCGGGCGGCTCGAGTGCTCGGTGACGGTTGTCGGCCACCCGACGCGTCCTACCTGAATACGCCCGCGGTCACGCGCGAGCGAACGGAGGACTATGCCCCGCTCGATCTGGAACGGGACCATCGTGTTCGGGATGGTCAGGGTCCCGGTGAAGCTCTACACGGCCACCGAATCCAAGACGGTGCATTTCCACGAGGTGCACGCGAAGGACGGCGCCCGTATCGAGCACCGGCGCGTCTGCCCCAGGGAGGACCGCGAGGTCCCGGCCGGCGAGATCGTCAAGGGCTTCGAGGTCGCACCGGACGAGTACGTCGTCCTGACCAAGGAGGAGGTCAAGGCGGCGGCGGGCGAGCGGGGCAAGGTGATGCACCTGGAGGCGTTCGTCGATGTCGCGGCGATCGATCCGGTCTTCTACGAGAACAGCTACTTCGTCGGCTCACGGGACGACGCCGGCGCCTACCGCCTGCTGCACGATGCGCTGCGGCGCAGCCGGCGCGCCGGCATCGGCCGCTTCAGCTTCCACGACCGCGAGTATCTGCTGGCGCTCCGGGCGTTCGACGGTGTCCTGGCGCTGCACACGATGCGCTTTCACGACGAGGTCGTCCGCGGCGATGAGCTCGACATCGCGCGCAGTCAGCGCCGGCCCTCCAAGCGCGAGCTCGACATGGCCAACCGGCTGGTGGATGCGCTCGAGCAGGACTTCGATCCCGCGGCGTACCGGGACACCTATCGCGAGTCGGTCCTGAAGTTGATCAAGCGCAAGGCCGCCGGTCGCCGGATCGACGTCGCCCCGCCGGAGGAGCCGGCTCAGGCGGATGACGATCTGACCGCCGCGCTGGAGGCCAGCCTCAGCAGCGCTGGGAGGTAGGCATGCCGCGCGCGCTCTGGAGCGGCTCGCTCAGCTTCGGCCTGGTCAATGTCCCCGTCGAACTGGTCAGCGCCGCTCGCGACGTCGACTACCACTTCCGTCAGCTGCACGAGAAGGACAACGTGCCGGTCGAGCAGCGACGCGTCTGCTCCAAGGAGAACGCCGAGGTGTGGTGGGAGGAGGTGGCCCACGGCTACGACCTCAACGGCAAGCAGGTGGTCCTGACGGACGAGGAGCTTCAGTCGGTGGAGCCGCGCAAGACGCGGACGATCGATGTCGAGCGGTTCGTCGACCTGGCCCAGATCGACCCGATCTACTTCGATCATCCCTACTTCCTCGTTCCCACCGGGGACAGCGAGGGGACGCTCCGGGCCTATCGCCTCCTCGCCGAGGTCATGGGCCGCCACCACCGGGTTGCGCTGGGCCGGTTCGTGATGCGCGCCAAGGAATACCTGGTCGCCGTGCGAGTCCGCGAGAGGGCGCTGGCGTTGAGCACGATGCGCTTCCACGACGAGGTACGGGATCCGTCGCCGATACCCACCGGAGGGCGGAAGCCGAGCAAGCAGGCGCTCGACAACGCCGTCGCCATCATCGAGGAGCTTTCCACCGAGTGGGACCCCCACGACTACGAGGACTGCTACCGCGAACGGCTCAAGCGCATCATCGACAGCAAGCGCAAGGGTCAGCGCGTCCGGGCGCCCCGGCCGGAGAAGGAACCGGGCGCCGTCCCCGATCTCATGGAGGCCCTGGAGCAAACGCTCGAAGCCGCTCGCGGCGGCGACGGCAAGGCCAAGCGGAGCCGGGCGAGGCGCTAGCGCCGAACGAGCTTGAAGAAGGTGCTGTCCTCGCCGCTCGCCTTCTCCTCCTGATAGACGAGCGCCAGGTTCTGCTCGTCGAACTTCCGGAACCACTCGTCCCAGGAGACGTGCTCGAGCCTCTCCTCCCCCGCGCCGCCGGGGAAGTCGATGGTCAGGATCCCCACGTCGTCGTCGCGCTCCGTGCCACGGATGAACGCGGGCTTGCCGCCGTGCTCCTCGACCCAGCGGCGGACCTCCTCGTGATCGGTGGTTGTGGTGCTCGTCGCGCTTGCCATAGGAGTGACCCCCCGGCTGGATTGCCGTACCGATTTGCGTTTCGACCTTCGCGGGGACGAGTAGGCCGCGCGCGGCGGCGGATCAAGCCAAGCGGTCGTCGCATCCTCCAAATGGAGGAGTAGCCTGCACGTACACGCTGCTATCGGGACTCCAGCGCTTCCTCTCCCTTTCGTGGTGCACAGCCCCCACGAGGAAGCGGCCAGGGGCAGCACGATCCTCTCCACCACCGATGCCATCCGGGGCATGAGCCTGGAGCGGGTCGTGGAGCAGACGCCGGCGGCCGTGGTCATCCTCGAGACCATCACCGACGCCTTCGCCGCCGTCGACGCCGAGTGGCGCTACACCTACCTCAACCAGCGGGCCATGAACCGGATCCGGAGGGCCCGGGGGGAGGACCTGTCCATCGAGGACTTCCTGGGCGTGAGCTGCTGGGAGCTGTACCCGCAGCTCGTCGGCACGGCGTTCTACCACGAGCTTCAGCGAGCGGCGCGCGAGCAGAAGAGCGTCGCCTTCGAGACCTACTCGCCGGCAAGCGAGCTTTGGCTCAACGTGACGGCGTACCCGTCCAAGGACGGCGGCCTGTCGGTGTTCAGCCAGGACATCACCGAGCGCAGGCTGGGTGAGCAGGCGCGCGACCGATCGGCCCACCAGCAGGCGCTGGTGGCCGATCTGGGCGTACGGGCCCTCGCCAGCGACGACCTGACAACGCTGATCGACGACGCGGTCGGACTCGTCGCCCTCAGCCTCGACGTCGAGCTCGTCGGCATCGCCGAGTCCCTTTCCGACCGAGAAGCGCTGCTCTTGCGAGCGGGCGTCGGATGGAATGCGGGGGTGGTCGGGGAAGCGACCGCACTCGCGGGTCCGGGCTCGCTGTTGAACTACACGATCGCCTCCGGCGAGACGGTCGTCTCCGAGGACTTCGCCGCGGACGAGCGCTTCGAGATCTCGACTCTCCTCTCCGAGCATGGCGTGGTGAGCGGCGCCACCGTGTTGATCTCCGGCCGCGACGAGGCGTTCGGCTCGCTGGGGGCATTCTCCCGGCGCCATCAATCCCTGTCCGAGGACGACGCCAACTTCATGCGGGCGGTGGCGAACGTGCTGGCCACCGCGGTCGAGCGAACGCAGAGCAGCAGGAAGCTTCGGGAGGTCCGCGATACGGAGCGGCGGCGGCTCGCTCGCGCTCTGCACGACGAGGGCCTGCAGGAGCTCACCCAGGCCCTCAGCCTGGCGCGGGAACTCGACGCCGGCTCAAGCGATCCAGGTGCGACCAGCGCCCTCGTTCCGGCGCTCAAACGCGTAGGCCAGCAGATGCGGGGCGCCATCCACAACCTCCGCCTCGAGGAAGACGAGAACCGCCCGTTCCCCGAGCGGCTGGAGGCGCTGGTGGCGCTTCACCGGGCGATGGCGATCGACTGCGACATCGAGCTCGACGTTCCCCACGAGGACCCCGGTGATCCTTTGGGGCAGGCGGGCACCGAGCTGCTTCGCATCGTCGGCGAGGCACTGACCAACGCCAGACGCCACGCGCGCGCGGCGAGCATCCGAGTCGCGGCCGGATGGTCTGAGACCGAGCTCTTCGTCGAGGTAACCGACGACGGACGCGGCTTCAACCCCGAGGCTTTGTTCGGGGGACCCGGCGGGACGGGGATCGCCGGCATGCGCGAAAGGGCGCACCTCGTGCGTGCGGACCTGAGGATCAGCAGCGAGCCACATGCCGGGACCGCAGTGCGAGTCCGACTGCCCTTCGCGAAAGCAGACAAGCCCGTGGCGCAGGTCCGCGTGCTCCTCGTGGAGGACCACGCCGCCGTCCGTGAGGCGATTGCCGCGATGTTCGAGCGAGACGCGGATTTCGAGGTGTGTCGCCAGGCCGCGTCGTTGGCGGAGGCGCGCGCAATGCTCGAGGGAATCGACGTCGCAGTGGTCGACCTCCGCTTGCCGGACGGCTACGGCGGCGACCTGATCGCGGAGCTGCTGGCTGTGAACCGGCACGCTCAGGCGTTGGTGTTGAGCGCAACCCTCGATCGAGCCGACCTCGCCCTGGCGATCGAGAGTGGAGCCGCCGGGGCGCTCGAGAAGACGGCCCATCTCGACGAAGTCGTCGACGCCGTGCGCCGGCTGCGGGCCGGAGAAACGCTGATGCCGGTCGACGAGGCCCTCGAGCTGCTGCGCTTCGCCGAGACCCGCCGCGAGCAGGAGCGCGCGGACCGCGCTGCGATCGAGCAGCTCACGCCGCGCGAGCGCGAGGTACTACAGGCACTCGCCCAGGGTCTGGACAGCCAGGCGATCGCCGAATGCCTCCACATCACGCTGCGCACCGAGCGCAACCACGTCGCGAACATCCTGGGAAAGCTCGGCGTGCACTCCCAGCTCCAGGCCCTGGTATTCGCGTTGCGCTACGAGCTGGTGGAGGTCAGCCAGCCGCCCGGCCGCGCCCCCCGCCCGGTTCGATCGGGCGATCGAGGATGAACAGCTCCACCCCGATGTCCGGGTCGGTGTGGGCGTCGGCGAGCAGCGCCGATACACCCGACCCGGTCAGCTCCTCGACCGCCGCGATGAGCTCCGCCTCCATGGCGGCCCGCAGCCCTTCGTGGAACACGCCCAGCGCGTGCTCCCGCCCCGCGGCGGCGAGACTGCGCTCAGCGGTCGTCATCACGCCCTCGAGAATCACGACGAGGACGTTGTCTCGGAAGAGCGCCCGAGCCTTGGTCGGACCCCGGCCCGCGTACTTGAGGTAGATGCCCACGACCCTCCTGGCGATGGCGGCATTGAGCTCGCCACCTGCCAGGGCCAAGTCAGGCCCCCCACTGGGGTCGCCTTCGTCCGAGCTGGCCACGGGATCGGATCGTCGCGTCCGCCGGTGGCGCCGTCATGAGCAATTTTCTTCATCTTTGCTCGCAGGCAGAGGTCGTGAATGGCCTTCGCGGTGGTCACTCACCAGCTGTCGGGTCGGTGGCAGAATCTCTGCGGCTGGTCGAAACCAGGCGCGCGTACCATCACCAAGGACCCCGCGAACGGCTTGTTCTCCATCCCACCCAGCCCCTCACCCATTCGCCGGGGCCCGACGGGAAGCCGTCGCATCGCGCTCACCTTCGACGACGGACCGTGCGCCCGCACGGACGAGATCCTGGACATCCTTGCGTCGCACGACGCACGCGCCACCTTCTTCATGATCGGCAAGTGGGTGCCGGAGTACGAGCTCGTGCTGCGCCGGCTCGTCGACTGCGGGCATGAGATCGGCAATCACTCGTTCGACCATGCCGAGCTCGTGGGAAGGCCGGTGCGCACGATCTACCAGATCGCGCGCACCGCACGCAGGGTCCGCGCGGCGGTCGGCTCGGCGCCGCGCCTCTTCCGGCCTCCGTACACGCGCTTCGACGCCTGGGTACGGCTGGCCGTGCGGATCGCGCGCGTGAGGATGGTGACGTGGAGCGTGGATCCGCGCGACTGGTCGCCCACGACCACGCCCGCGCAGGTGCACGATCGGGTGGTCGGCGCTGTCCGCGATGGCGACATCGTCGTACTGCACGAGAGCGAGACCGCGGGCGCGCCCACTCTGGCAGCGCTGCCGTCGATGCTGCGCGCGCTGCAGGCGCGCGGCTTTCGCATGGTCACGGTGTCCGAGCTGGTGGGGTCCGAGGAGAGCGAAGTCCGCGTCCCCGGTGGGTAGGAGGGGGCGAATGGGCGTGGCCGGTGCGGACCCGGGCGGAGAAATCCGGTTGGAGACGGTCGCCGAAGACGCGCTTGGCGGCGCCCGGCGTGCCGCACTCGGTGATCTTCTGGCCGATGCGTTCATCGACGCCGATGGGGCCGAGCTGGCGGCCTACCTGCGCGTGCATGCGCACTGGGGCGTGGAACCGCTCGCGCGCGTTATCGCCCTGGACGGTCCGCGCATCGTCGGCCAGGTCTCGGTCTATCGCATGGGCCTGGACGTGATGGGATTGGGCGGCGGCGCAGTCGCGGCCTCTCATCGCAGGCGGAGGATCATGGCCGGACTCCTCGCGCGTGGGCTCGAGCTTTGCGGGGACGAGGTCGTGCTCGCCCGAACCGTTCCGTTGCGCGCGCTGCTCTGCCACGAGTTCGGCTTTCGCCCGGTGCAGCTGCCCCAGCTCGTGCCCTCTCCGCACTGGCTGGGTCGCGGCGACCTGTCGCGCGTCGGCGAGCTCGAGCTCAACGACGTGTAGAGCCGGTTCGGGCCGGTGGCTCAGGCGGCGACCAGGTCGACCAGCGCCAAGCCGAGTCGACGCCGGTCGTCGGGCGCCCGTAGCCGCGGCACCGCGATCGTCAGCGGGCCCTGCGTCCCCGGCGGTACCGAGACGGTGACCGAGGACGCACGGACCTGCACCTCCGAGGACGGCAGAGGTCGGCGTCCCCATGCAGCGATGACCTGTCCGTCGTCAAGCGATCGAAACTGCATGAGTCGGAGGGTGAGCGTCGTCGCCGTCGCGGGAAGCCGGAGGTCGAGCACGACGACCGGTTCCGTCCACCGGAAGGTGGCACCGCTCAGTCGTTCGGCCGGATGCAGGCCGACCGCCTGGTCCGCGACGCCGTCGACCGCAATGACCTCGCCGGCCACGGGCATCGGCGACCGACGCGTTGGCTCACCTGATCGCGACCGCTCCGCCAGCACGCGGAGCATGGACGCGCGGGCGACCCCGGCCCAGACCGACGACGGGTCGGGGCGCCGACCGAACGGCCACGTCACCGCGAGACCCGTGGTGGCCAAGCGCGAGCGCAGCGCTGCCGTCCACGCGACCGGGCGGGGTCCGGCGACGGACCGCACGGTCGTTCCGGGCACCGCGCGTCGCGCCGCCCGGCCGGCGGGGCCGTGGCGGGCGGCGAGTCGGAGGAGCCCGAGGAGCGCGGCGCGGTTGAGCGCCCGGTCGAACCTCGCACGGCGATCCCACTCGGGCGGGCAATCGAGGTGGGCGTCGGCGTCGATCTCGCTGGCCGGACCGGCGAGGCGGGCGCCGACCTCCTCGCGATGGAAGTTGAGGCTGTCGGCCCGGACGGCCCGAAAGCGGGTGTTCGGCATGTGGTCGACGACGGCTCCGCTGGCCCGCCCGATGCGCGCGCCGGCGTTGGCGAGGCGCGCCGCCAGCAGTCGCTCGGCGAACGCCTCGTGGACCTGGCCCGCCAACCCCCCCGCCCTCGCGTACATCGATGTCGGCAGGGCGACTCCGCGCAGCGACACGGCCCTTGGGTCGCCGTCGTCGACGCGCCGCTCGAACATGTCCTGAAAGAGGACGTCCTCGAGCCAGGCGGCGGCCGTGAGCTTGGGCGCCTGACTCTCGAAGCAGGCCACGTCGAGCCCGCTCTCCAGCGCCGCCACCGCAGCCGCGAGGCACCCGGGCTGCGGAACGGTGTGACCCTCGGTGAGCACCAGCACGCGACCTCGAGCGGTGCGGGCGCCGGCATCCCACAGACCGGATTCGTGCATCCCGGGGACGAAGAGGAGCCGGTCATCGCGACGAAGAAGTCGTCGCACCGCCCCATCGGAGCGTGGTGCCTCGGGGCTGACCGCAACCACCTCGACGACGCCCCTCGGGAGCGTCTGGCGCGTCCAGGCCGCGAGTCCCTCGAACCCGACCTCCCGGTGCCTCAGCAGGGGCACGACGACCGACACCGCCACCTCATCCGCGGCAGCCACAGGCTGACTGTATCCCGTGGCGGTGGTGTGAAGTCGCTGCCCCAAACCCGCGGATGACCAGGGCGCTCGTTTCTAACGGATTTCTTCTTTGCCGGTTAGGCGTTCCTAAGCAGATGCGCCCAGAGTTGATGCATCGACAAAAGGAGCGTCTCAATGTCTTCCCGAAAGCTCACCAGGTCCATCGCCGCCGGCGCCGCGACTGTCGCGGTCGCGATCGGTGGCTACGCCATCGTCAACTCGAATTCCGGCACCAGCGCCTCGAGTACCGCGAACGCGGCGGCGCCGGCGCAATCGGCCCAGTCCTCGCCCGTCGGTCAATCGGGCGGCCCCTCACCGGCCGGTCAGGTCCCGAAGAACTGGAGTCCAGGGACCGGAACGGTCGTCACGGGCGCCGCGGCCGACCAGGCCAAGGCCGCCGCGGTTGCCAAGTACCCGGGCGGGACCGTCAACCGTGTGCTGAAGCTGAGCGACGGCTCGTACGCCGTCCACCGGATCGCGACCCCGGCCCCGCACCACATCTTCGTCAGCAAGGACTTCCAGGTCACCGGCACCGCGTAGGACATGCCACGCCGCGTTCCTAGGCGGCGAATGTCTCGATCGCGGCGCGAACGCCGTCGAGGGTGCCGAACGGGGACCAGAGCAGTGTGCGCTCGAAGAGGTCGGCACGCCGCGCCTCGTACTGTGCGCGCACCTGCTCCGGTGTGCCGGCCAGGGCGATCGCGTCGAGCATCTCGTCCGACACCGCGGCCGCCATTCCCTCGAAGTCGCCGCCCTCCCAGGCCGCGCGAATCGCGTCGGCCTGAGCGTCGAACCCGTGCAGGCTGAGGATCGGACGGTAGGTCTTGACGGTCGAGTTGAAGGCGACGATGGCCCGTGCGGCCTGCCGCGCGGCCTCGCCGTCGTCACCGACCGAGCACGTGACGTAGCCGGCGATCGGTATCGGCCCGGGTCGCCCCGCCCGCTCGGCGCCGCGGGCGAGCGCGGGGCGGACGACGTCGCGGGTGTACTCGGGCGTGAACAGCGGGTGGCCGACGAGGCCGTCCGCAACGGCTCCGGCCGCCTCGATCATGCGGGCATTGACGCCGCCCATGTAGATCGGCAGGTCCAGCCTCGGTGGCGGGGGAACCGGAGCGGTGGGTCGGACGACGGTGCGGTAGAACCGACCCTCGTGCTCGACCGGACCCTCGTGCAGGCGCAGCAGCCTCCGAACCAGAGGCACGAGCTCCTCCATGCGCGGCGCCGGATGCTCTCCGTCCAGCCCGTGCCAGTCTCGCTGCATCCGCCGCGTGCCGGTGCCGAGCCCGAGGATCAGCCGCCCGCCGGACAGCGCGTCGAGGTCGCGCGCCTCGGCGGCGAGCACAAGCGGCGTGCGCCCGAACGCGTAGGCGATCGCGCTCCCGACCGCCACACGCTCGGTCGCCAGGGAGACCGCCGCCAGCCCGACCGTCGCCGAGTGGTCGGGAAACTCGGTCGTCCACACCGACTCCAGGCCCGCTCGTTCGGCCAGGCGGGCCGCCTCGACGGTCTCGCCGATGCTCGGCAGCGAGAGCACGACGCCGATCGCGCTCATCGTGCGGCCGACCTCAGCGCGGCCCCGGTGATCGGGTGCTTCCGGGAAAGGGCCAAGATCGAAGACACCGATTCGAAACGAGCGGCGCCGGTCAGGTGTAGAGCACCATGGCCGGAGCGTATAGCGCGCCCTATGTCTCGCGCAGGATCTCCGTCGGGCTCAGCCGCCGCAGGATGGCCGTGGCGGCGAGCGCCGAGAGCAGCGCCGCTGCCAGCGCGAGGGCCCCGAGCGTGACGATCTCGGACACGGGGAACGTGAGGCTCGGGTCGAGGATGAAAAGCGGGCGCAGGATGTGCACCATCAGGTAGGCGAGGCCCGTTCCCACGAGCAGGCCCGCCGCCAGGCCGGAGAGACCGACGAGCGCCGCCTCGCCGAGCACGAGCGCCTGGAGCTCCCGCGCGTGAAGCCCGCGGGCGCGCAACGCGATGTACTCCCTGCGGCGCTGGAGCATCAGTCCGAACACGAAGATTGCGACCGCCGCCGCCGTCATCAGCAGCGTGTACAGCGAGTTCAGGTCGAGCAGGCCGTGAACGTTCAGCGCGGTGAGGCTCGACTGGTCCTTGTTCAGGGCCGTTGCGCTGGTCTCGATGTTGAGCGGGTCCGCGGCGCCCGGGCCGGCCCGCAGCGCCGCGGCCACGCGCGCAAGACCCGCGTGGCTTGGATCGATCGCTCGCGCGAGGAAGAAGTCGGCCTGATTGGAGCGCGTCGCGGCGACGTAGGCGCTCAGGTTCGCAACGACGTCGGTGCCCTGCGGGAAGCCGGGGAGCCTCTTGAAGATGCCAACGACCCGGAACGTCCTCAGCGCCTGCTGCTTGGTCCCGCGGGCGAGGAGCACCTGGACGCGGTCGCCGGCCTTGATCGAGAGGCTCTCGGCCGAGCTCTGCTGCACGAGGATGCCCTGGCGGTCGGCCTTCAGGGCAGCCATGGCAGCGACGGCTGAGCGGCCGACGAAGAACGAGTCCGAGAGTCCGGCGGTGCGCTGATAGCCCGCCGGATCGATCGCCGTCAGGTTCTTGCGGTCCTCGTTGTTGGGCCCGATGAGCACCGAGTTCTCGAGCTTGGACACGACGGGCGTGACCGCGGCGACTCCGGGCACCCGCAACTTCGACGCATAGCTCGGCGGATGGACCTTCGGACTGAGCACGCTGGGGGTGGCGCGGACGTCGGAGCCGACCGTGAACCGCGCGTCGCCCGCCTTCGAGGCGTCGTAGGTCGAGGTGAACATCGCGAGACCGGCGCCAAAAGCGACCACCAACCCGACACCCACCGTGCCGCTGGCCGGCACCCAGGAGCGCCGGCGCAGGCTGCGGAGCAGGATCCCGCGCACGACCGGGCCGAAGCGCGGTGGGTTGGGGATCGGGAGTCGCGAAGTGATCGCCTGGAAGGTGCGGACGGACAGCAGGATCCCGCCGAACCACGCCACCACGGGCGCCAGCAGCAGGTACGAGGGGAGCGTGACCGCCTGCCCGGAATAGACGGATCCGGGGGGCGCGTCGAATGCCCCGCCGCGAATGGCCAGGACCTCCGCAACCCCGGCCGCCGCGAGCAGCACGAAGTCGAGGCGCAGACGCCGCCAAGCCGGCTCGGGAGTCAGGGCCATCTCGCCGCGTTCCTGCGTGATCTCGCGGCTCAGGGATCGGCGCGCCGGGATGTAGAGCGCGAATGCCGTGATCAGCATTCCGAACCCGATCGCGCCCAGCGCGGATGCGACGAGGCTGCCGGCCGAAGCCTCGAAGAGCGTGCTGCCCCCGAGGATGACGAGCACCGACAGCAGCCCGATGGCGGTTCCGAGGAGGGCCCCCGCACCGGCGAACGCGAGCGTGCGGTACGCGAGCATCCGCATGAGGTGGCTGCGGTGCGCCCCCCGGATGCGCAGGTTGGCCTGCTCGCGGCGTTGCGTGCTCGCGAGCACACCGGCGGTGTACGCCGCCAGGAAGGCGGCGAGCAGCGCGCCCGGCAGGCCGAGGAAGAGGAACATCCGCTTGCCGATCCGCGCGTCGTCGCGGGCCACCTGCAACGTATTCGAGATGTTGTCGATCAGGTAGACCTGCCCGGGCGCGCTCCGGCCCACGGCAGCGGCGACCGCCTTCGTCTGGGCCAATGCCGTGCCCGGGTCGGAGCGGAGCCCGGACCGCTTCACGAGAACGTCGGCCTCCGCCAGCGGCAGGCTCTTGAGGGCGCTGCCGCGTGTGGCGGTCGCGGCCCTGAATGCCGGGATCGCGATGCTGTCGAACGTCGCCGGGCTCACAACGACCGAATCCGGCACGTAGAGGAACTCCTCCAGCTTGTTCGACTTGCGGCTGTAGAACAGGGGCTTGGCCGTGGAGAGGTCGGCGATGCCGCTCGCCGGCAACGTCAGGGGCGCGCGGCGCCCGGGGATGGTGAGCTCGACGATCCCTCCCGCCCCGCGGTCGACGTGGCGCGCCGCCTCCGCGCTGAGCAGCGCCGACCCGGGACGCATCCCGCCCGAGACGACCCGAATCGACGGGTAGTGCTTCTGGTAGCCGCTGTCGAACGCGAACAGCCGCACGGTGTCCTTCGCCGTCGCGCCGCCGGCTCGCAGCGAGCCGGGTGGCAGGTCGACGAAGGCCAGCCCGTCGACCGCGGCGACTCCGGGAATGCTCGACAACCTCGCGCGCAGCTGTGGGAGGGTGATCGGAGGTGGGGCGTTGGCCGGCGCGGGCACAACGTTCTCACGGCTCGATATCCGGCCCTGCATCTGCGGCGGAGCGCGCGCGCCGGCGGTGCGAACGGCGTACGTCAGCGTCACCGTCGCCCCCGGTCCGACGGTGCCCAGGTTGAAGCCCGTCCCGGCCAGTCCCTGCGAGAGAGGGCTGCGGCCGCCCACGTCGGGCAGCGCCTTGCCGTTCAACGTCGCCGAGTCGTGGGTGTAGCTCAGCGGCGGCGACGGCTCGTCGGCGACCACAACCTCGTTGGCCGGAGCGGAGCCCTGGTTCTTGACGGTCAGCACGAATCGCCCGGCCCGGTACTGCTCGTCGAGCCTGAGGCCTCCGCCGAGCGGGGCGTTGAGCACCACCTGCATGTCGAGCGCCAGGGGCGCCACGGCGCGCTTCGTCATCGACGCGCCCGAGCCGTCGATGAAGAACAGGACGCCCGAGAAGAGCCCGACGCCGAGGGTCACGCCGACGATCGACGCCACGGTGCGGCGCGGGTTGCGAACGAGATCCCGCCGGACGTAGCTAAGCACGCGCGGGCTCCGCGCTTTCGACGATCCGACCGTCGCGGAGGCGCAGGCTGTCGTCCATCCGCTCAGCGACCGACGGGTCGTGGGTGACCACCACGAGCGTTGCGCCGGTGTCGCGCTGGGCCGCCAGCAGCAGATCCACCACCGCCTCCGAGTTGGCATCGTCGAGCGAGCCCGTCGGCTCGTCGGCGAGGATCACGCTCGGCTGGTTGATCAGCGCCGCGGCCACCGCCACGCGCTGGCGCTCTCCACCTGAGAGCCGGTCGGGCAGCTTGTCCGAGTGGTCCGCCAGGCCCAGCTCCGCGAGCAACCGGGCGCAGCGCTCATAGCCGCCGCCGTCGCCGCCCAGCGCGATCTGGAGAGCCACGTTCTCCAGGGCGGTCATGAACGGAAGCAGGTTGTCGGACTGGAACACGAGCCCGAGCCGGTCGCGCCGCATCCGCGTGCGCTCGCGTTCGGACAGGCGGGAGATCTCCACGTCGCCGATCCGGACGCGGCCCGAGGTCGGCGGCTCCAGCCCGGCCATCACGGCCAGCAGCGTGGACTTGCCGCAGCCGCTCGGTCCGGTGATGGCCAGGCTCCTGCCGGCTTCCACGCCGAGCGTCACTCCGCCGAGCGCGCGTACGGGCCCGGCGGGTGTCGCGTACTCCCTCGCGACGGCCTCGACCGAGATGCCCGCGGGCGCGCTCACGCGGGCTGCACCTCACCGCTCGAGAGCCGCAACCGCCGCTGAGCGGTCGCGGCCAGCTCGGCGCTGTGCGTCACGAGCAGGACCGTGAGGCCGCGCTCGCTCCAGGCATCGCGGATCATGCCCATCACCCGTTCGGCGTTGGCTGAATCGAGCTCCCCGGTCGCCTCGTCCGCGAGCAGCAGGTCGGGGTCGTTCGCCAGCGCCATGGCCAGGGAGACGCGCTGCGCCTCGCCCCCCGACATGCGGCGGGGCAGGTGGTGGAGTCGATGCCCGAGACCGACCTCCATGAGCAGCTCCCGCGCTCGGTCCTGGGAGGCGGCGCGGCCCGCGAACTCGATGGCCAGCTCGACGTTCTCCATCGCGGTCAGGAACGGGATCAGGTTGCCGCTCTGCATCACCACGCCGATCCGGCCGGCGCGAAGCTCGGCGCGCGCGGTGTCGTCGAGCTGCGTGGTGTCCCGGCCATCGAAGACCACCCGCCCCGAGTCCGGCCTCATCAGGCCCGCGAGCAGCGCGATGAGCGTGGATTTCCCGCTGCCCGACGCACCAACCAGGCTCGTCGTCTCACCCCGCTCGAGGCTCAGGCTGAGGCCCTCGAGCACCGGGGTGCTGCCCGCGGCGCTGACGTAGCTCTTCGAGACGCCGTCAACGTGGACGAGCGTCGCCGGGGGAGCCATTCAGACCCCCCGCTGGGTAGCCGGCGCCCCGAGGCCGAAGACGTCGGCCTTCGTCACTCGCGCGTGGTGGTCGAGCTTGAGCGCCTCCGCGTTCACCTCCGCCAGCCCCTTCGAGCTGAGCTGTGTGAAGTTGATCAGCCTCTCGACGTCGTGGTGCTTGCTGGCCGAGCGCGGAGTGTTGAGGATCTGCCCGACGCCCGGCGCGTAGTACTTGAACTCGTTGTCCGGCGCCGACGCCTTGCCCTCTCGGATGACGAGGACCTGGTTGAAGCACCTCAGCGGCACGCACTGCGCCTGTCCCGACTTCACGACCTGCGCCACGTCGGGATCCGCCCCGGGCGGACGCGCGATGGAGTACGGGGCGGCCCCGGCACGCGGAGCCGCCAGCATGAGGATTCCTCCGCGGCCTCCCTTCACCCCGGACAGCCAGGCATCGCGAACCGCGACGAAGCGGCCGCCCTCGTACTCCTCGGTGTAGCCGCCCATGGACCAGACGTTGCCGTTCCTGTCCTGCGCCAGATAGTCGAGCGACTCCTGCGCGACCTGCCCGGCGTCCACGTCGCGATCCATGACGGCGACCGTGCGGACACCGTCGACCTGCCGCGACACGCTGGTCACCGTGCGGATGACGCGATGGGGCACCCGCCGGTGGCCGACGTCCGTCCCCCCGTCGCGGACCCATTGCATTCCCGGCCTCAGCGGAAGCCACTGGTTTGCGTCCGCCGTGGGAGCGCCGAAGCGCCTCGGGTCGAACGCCGCCTGGGTCGCCTTGTGCGTCGGGGAGCCCTTCGAACCCGAGGCTCCGCCGCATCCCGAGACCAGCCCGCCCGCGCACACCGCGGCGGCGACTGCGGCGGCCAGATGAGGGAACCTGAGCATGGCGGGACGGTAGGTGGGGATCTCTGAGAGGACCCTGAGTGAGCCCGCTCTAGACGCCGGGCTTGGCGCTTGCGGCGTTGCCGAACACGCGCGGCGACACCACTCGGGCGTGGCGGTCGACCTTCAACGCGGCAGCCGAGACCTCCGCCAGCCCGCGCGGAGTCAGCTGCGTGGCGTTGATGAGCAGTTCGGTCTCCTGCTCGCCGCCCTTGTAGCGGGGTTCCGTGAGAATCCCGCCCACCCCGGGCGCGTAGTACTTGTACTCCGGCTGGTCGGAGCGCGCGCCCTCGCCGATCACGACGACGTCGTTGAAGCAGCGGAACGGCACGCACTTCGTCTGCCCGGTCTTCACGACCTGGGCCGGGTCGCCCGCCCGCCCGAGCGAGCGCGACTCGTAGAACGACGTGCCGGCCTTGGGATGCGCCTGCATCATGATGCCGGCCCGGGCGCCCCTCACGCCCGCGAGCCAGCCGTCCGTGGCATTCACGAACCGGCCGCCCTCATACGTCTCGGTGTACGAGCCGAGGTACCAGACGTTGCCCTGCTTGTCCTCGGCGAGGTAGTCGAGCGCCTGCTCGGCCAGCTGGCCGCCGTTGAAGTCCTGATCGATCACCACGGCGGCGGGCACGCCGTTGATCCGCTTCGTGAGGTTGGTGACGGTGTAGACGCGCCGATGGGTCAGGGGCCTGTGACCGACATTCACCCGACCCTCCCTCACCGACTGCCTGCCGGGCAGCATCGGATCCCACCGGTTCGCGCCGGTGGCCGGGTTGCCGAAATTCGCCGGCGCCAACACGTCCTGGCTGACCGGTGCCGCGGAGGTGGGCTTCTTCGCGTCGCCGCCGCCGCAACCCGACGCGATGGCGCCGCAGAGGAGACCGAGCGCGGCGGCGGATGCGAGACGAGTCCTCGGCGAGCGCATGGCCAGCGCAGCCTGCCAGCGCAACTCTGAGAGGAGGATGAAGGCGGTGGGACCGCTCGCGGCCGCCAAATCCTGGGGTCGTAACCCCAGTGCGCCGCGGACCGTCTGCCCGTACGGTCGCCTCCATCCCCCGACGGGTCCCGAGGCGCTTCGAGCCTCGCCCGCCTCTCTTCGCACACAGGAGGACGTTCTTGCGACTTCGAATTCCCCTGCTCGCCGTCGTCGGCGCGCTGGCCCTTTGTGGGCTCGGTGCGTCCGCCGCATCGGCCAGCACCACCCGATACGTGTCGACATCGGGCACCGACAACGCGACGTGTGACAGCGCCAATCCGTGCCGGACCGTGCAGCACGCGGTCAGCATCGCTGGTCCCGGCGACACGGTCCGCATCGCCGCCGGCACCTACACCGAGCAGGTGCTCATCCCCAAGAACCTGACCGTGCTGGGCGCGGGCATCGACTCGACGACCATCAAGGGTCCCGACGTCAAGACGTTCGACGCGTTCGGGAAGACCTACATCGTCGAGACGACGAGCGGTGCCACGGTCAACGTCGCGGGCCTCACGGTGTCCGGACCCTCGGGTCCCGGCGGCGGCCTGGACTGCGCGCCCAACTCCCTCAGCCTCGACATGGGAGTGGCCGTCGTAAACAACTCCACGCTGAACATGTTCAACGCCGCGGTGCGCAAGATCTACGACATCGACCCCGTCGGCGCGAAGAACAGTGGCTGCCAGCGCGGGGACGCCGTCAGCATCGGCAAGCCCGGAGGCATCGGAGTACCTCTGACGACCGGGCACGCCAACCTCGCCGGGGTCGTGGTCAACGACTACCAGAAGGACGGCGTCGCGGCCCGCACGGCCGGGACGACGCTGAACCAGGCCTACACCCAGGTGGTCAACCAGCCGAGCTCGGTCATCGCGTCCAACGGCATCGAGGTCCTGGACGGTGCCGCGGGGCAGGTCCGGCGAAACAGCGTCACCGGCAACGAATGCAACCTCGCCGTTTACTGCGGACCCGATCCCTTCAACAACACCGAGGCCAGCGGGATCCTGTCCTTCGCCGCCGACCCGTCGACGACGATCGCGGAGAACCAGGTGTCCGCCAACGACATGGGCGTCTACACGGATGACGGGATCCGCATCGCCGACAACCAGATCAACGACAACCGGGCGACGGGCATCTACGTCGACACCGACGCGACGAAGCTGCACGCCACCCAGAACACGACCAACCGCGACGGCTACTACGGCATCGCGATCGGACCGGCGTTCCCGCCGGACTTCCCGACGCCGAACCCCGGTGGCAACTTCTTCATCGGGAACACGGCGTTCGGAAACACCAAGTACGACCTCTACCAGTCACCGGGCTCGGGCCCGAACGTCAATCGCAACAACCGCTGCGCGACGGCATTTCCCAGCCGTACCTACTGGGACTGCCGCAGCAACGGCGGAGGCGAGCGCGACGACAGTCCGGGCGGCGGCCCGCGCCATGGTCATCATGGCGATGGCGGGCCGGCCAACCGCAACGACTGATCCACATCTGGGAACGGGGGCGCGCCGTGGGCAATCCGCGGCGCGTCCGGTTTCCCGGTCGCGATTGCGAACCAGCCAGACCTAGGCGGCGGCCTTGTCGTCCGCCTCGGCCTCGGCCGCGACCTGCGACCACGCCTCGTAGCCGCCGCTTCGCTCCCAGATCGAGGTCAGGAGCTCCTCGAACTGCGCCCGCTCGGCCGGCTCCAAGCCGTCGAGCAGGTCCTCCTCCACCCCGTCCATCACCTCGGACACCTTCTCGATGACCGCGAGCCCCTTGCTCGAGACCTCGACGAGGTGCCGGCGGCGATCCTCGGGGTCGCGGCGCCGCTTCGCGTAGCCCCGCTGCTCCAGGTCGTTGAGGATCGCCACGAGGTTGGTGGGATCGAGATGGAGCTGCCCGCACAACGACTGCTGGGTCAGCTCGCCACGGTCACGAAGCTCGATGAGAGCTGCGACGTGGCGCGGTCGGATCCCGAAGGGCTCAAGCGCCTCGGTGAAGCGGTGAAGCGTGATGCGGCCAAGCTTGATGATCAGCAGCGTGGGCCAGCGCTGGGCGATCCCCGGCGGCGCGCTCTCTCTCGTGTTCTTTGGCACAGACCGAACGTTAGCATGTGCCAACCCTTTGTGTACATCAACGATCTGCTAGGGTCATGCGATCTTGCAGCGGAGCGCCAACTCGAGCCCTCGGATGATCCTCGCCGTCCTCTCCCTCGGCGGGATCTCCTACGCGCTCCTGCAGTCGCTGGTCGTCCCGGCCCTGCCCCAGATCCAGACCTCGCTGCACACGACCGAGAGCGCCGTCGGCTGGGTACTGACCGCCTACCTGTTGAGCGCCTCGGTGGCGACTCCGATCATCGGGCGGCTCGGCGACATGTACGGCAAGGAGCGCCTGCTGATCATCGTGCTGGTGATGCTGGCCGTCGGAACGCTCATCTCCGCGGTCGCCTC
>DASYIJ010000178.1:0-2620 GCA_035997675.1 Solirubrobacteraceae bacterium | reverse complement strand
GCGCTGACCGCCGACAGCCTGGAGGCGCGGGCCGGCAGCGACTTCACGATCACGAAGGCCGATCTCGAGCGCAAGGCGAAGGAGTACCTCGACGGCGCCGACCCGCGGACACCGCTCGCCTCACCGCTCTACGGCGACCTGGCCGGTCTGCCGCCGCTGCTGGTCGTTGTCGGCGCCGACGAGGCGCTGCTCGACGACTCGGTCAGGCTGGTGCGCAAGGCCGGCATGGAGGGGGTGCGGACGACGCTGATCGTCGAGCCGGAGATGCAACATGTGTTCCCGATCTTCGCCGGCCGGATGCCCGAGGCTGACGTGGCGGTCGCCGAGATCGGGGAGTGGGTCCGGCGCCGGGTGACGCAAGACTCCATCCACGTGACATAAGTCTGAACCAAAGCTTGAAGGTTGCCCGGGGGCGGCCTTACAGTGGCCGGCTCGATGACCCTCCGGGAACAAAGCGGGATCGCGGCCTGGGCCGTCGCGCTGCTGGTGGCTGCGCTGCTCCTGCTGGCCGCCGGCTCCCCGGCGTCGGCCCGCGCGGCGTCGGTCGACAGCGCGCTCGGAACGCTGGGCTCCAGCCAGCCGCTCCAGATCGGCCTGAGCGATCAGATCGCCGCGGAATCGCGGCAGATCGGCGCCCTCCAGCCCGGGATCGACCGACTCGGCGGCCAGCTCGACCGCATCGAGGCCGACATCGGCGACCAGCAGGCCCGGCTGGCCGAGACCCGGGACTCACTCGCGCTCGCGCGGCAGCGGCTCATCGAGCTCCAGGCCGCCCTGGTCCGCGACCAGGCCGTCCTCCAGCGCGAGCTGGTCGAGCTCTACAAGTCGGGAAACCCGGATTGGGTGACCGTGGTCATGAGCTCGAAGGGGTTCACGGATCTCCTCGAACGCGCCGACTTCGGCCGGCGCCTGGCGCACCGCAACGCCCAGATCCTCGATCGCGTCCGCCGCGATCGCACCGCCGTGCGGCGCGAGGAGGCGCACCTGCGGACGCTGGAGGCGACCCAGGTGCGCGCCGTGCAGGCGTTGCTCAACGACCGCGCGAGCATCGCGAGCGCGTACGACCAGCTCGCCAGCCGCAAGCGCAAGCTGGTCGCGCAGCGCCGCCGGCTGCGGGAGAAGCTCGCGCGGATCGCCGGCGTCGCGACCGAGGCGCTCTCGGCCGCGGGCCTCGTGAACTTCAACGGCGTGCCGGTCGCCGCGTGGATCGCCCCGATCCTCAACTACGCCGCCGCGCACGGCTGGAACGGCCATCTCGTCCAGTACGACGGGTTCCGCAGCTACAACGACCAGGTGACGGTGGCCGCCACCGCCGACATCGCCGCCGCGCCCGGCCAATCGCGGCACGAGGGGACGCAGTGGCCCGACGGCGCCATCGACATCCCCGACGACGCTCCGAACTTCAACAACATCGTCAACGCGGCGGGGTCTCCGGTTCGGGGCCAGCTGCAGTGGCGAGCACCCGAGGGCGACCCGGTGCACTTCTCCTCGCCGCAACCGGTGGCCGGCAAGGGCTACTGAGCAGCGCTCGGACGACCGCGCGGTCGTCGAAGTCGTGCCAGATGCCCGACCGGTCGAGCATCTGCCTCGTGAGCGCGCCGCGGCCCAGGACCAGCACCAGGTCACCGGCGCGGGCGTCCGTAACGGCCTCGCCGATCGCCGCCCGGCGATCGAGCACGACGCGGACGGTCGCGCCGTCCACCGAGCGCGCCCCACGGAGCATGTCCTGCACGATCGGGAGCGGCCGCTCGCCGCGCAGGTTCGAGGACGTGAGCACGAGATCGTCGGCGTTCGAGCAGAGGATCCGACCCGACTGACGCTGTTCCGCCGGGTCGTGACCGCCGACCGTGCCGGCCACGACGCGCAGGCGGCCGTGGCCACGGTCGTCGAGGATCCGCCGCGCGGTCGCGAGTGTCTGCCGGAAGCCGTCCGGCGTGTGGGCGTAGTCGACGACGACGTCGAAGGGATGGCCGGCGACGACGCTCTCGAAGCGGCCGGGCGGTGCCTGCGCCTCCTCGAGCCCGGCCTTCGCGTCGTCGTCCCCCGCGCCGAGGGATCCGGCGAGCGCGAGGGCGGCGGCCACGTTGCTCGCATTGTGGGCTCCGGGGAGGCTCGGTCGCAGCGCGAGGTCTCCCCGGGGCGTTGCGATCTCGATGTGGCTGTCCGTGAGGGTCCAGGTGCACGAGCGGATGCGGTAGTCCGCGCTCGGGTGCCGGCCGTAGAGCACGCAGCGGCCGCCGGCGCTGCGCACCTCGTGCGCCAGGCGACGGCCGAAGGGATCGTCGGCGTTGATGACGGCGAGCGGCACGCCCCGAGCGCCCCGGCGGAACACGCCGCGCTTGCAGTCGCCGTAGCGCGCCATGGAGCCGTGGCGATGGAGATGGTCGCGGGACAGGTTGGTGAACACGGCGACCGCCGGCACGAACGTGGGGCAGGCCTCGAGCTGGTAGCTCGACACCTCGCACACCAGCGCCGAAGCCCAGTTGGGCGCGGCGCTCAACGGCGGCCCGTACCGCGTGTTCCCGACGAGCGCGCTGCGGGTCCCGGTGCGCTGGAGGACGGCGTGGATCAGCGCCGCCACCGTCGACTTGCCGTTCGTCCCGGTCACCGCGACCACCGG
>DASYIJ010000170.1:0-3098 GCA_035997675.1 Solirubrobacteraceae bacterium | reverse complement strand
CGAGAAGCTCGAGATCGCCCAGCAGCTCGCTCGCCTGGGCGTCGACGTCATCGAGGCCGGGTTCCCGGTCACCTCCCCCGGAGACTTCGAGGCCGTGGAGACGATCGCGCGCACCGTCCAGGGCCCGGTGATCACGGGCCTGGCGCGGACGCACGTCGGCGACATCGATGCCGCCTACGGGGCGGTGAAGGACGCCGAGCGCCCGCGCATCCACACGTTCATCTCGACCTCGGACATCCACATCGAGCACCAGCTCCAGAGCACGCGCGAGGACGTCAAGGGCCAGGCTCGCGCCGCCGTGGCCCATGCGAGGGGTTACGTCGACGACGTGGAGTTCTCACCGATGGACGCCACTCGCGCCGACGTCGAGTACACGGCCGAGGTCTGCGCGATCGCGCTCGAGGAGGGCGCGACCACGATCAATATCCCCGACACGGTCGGGTACACGATGCCGCAGGAGTTCACCGCCTATCTCGAGCGCCTCTACGAGCTGGTGCCCGGCCTGCGCGACGTTGTCGTGTCGGTGCACTGCCACGACGACCTGGGGCTGGCGGTGGCCAACTCGTTCGCCGGCGTGCTGGCGGGCGCGCGGCAGGTCGAGTGCTCGATCAACGGGCTCGGCGAGCGCGCGGGCAACGCCTCGCTGGAGGAGATCGCCATGCTGCTGCACACCCGCCAGGCCCACGTGGGGCTGCACACGGAGATCGTCACGACGGAGATCGCACGGACCAGCCGCCTGGTGTCGCGGCTGACCGGCTATTCGGTGCAGCCCAACAAGGCCGTGGTCGGCCGCAACGCGTTCGCCCACGAGTCGGGCATCCACCAGGACGGCGTGCTCAAGGAGCGCACCACCTACGAGATCATGGACGCCCGCACGATCGGGCTCGAGTCCAACTCCATCGTGCTCGGCAAGCACTCCGGCCGCCACGCTCTGCAGCAGGCGCTCGAGGAGCTCGGCTACCAGGTCTCCGGCCAGACGCTGAATCAGGCCTTCAAGCGCTTCAAGGAGCTGGCGGACAAGAAGAAGCAGGTCACCGCGATGGATCTCGAGGCGCTGGCGACCGACGAGCTGCGCGACGACATGGGCTCCTACAGCCTGCTGTGGTTCGACGTCGAGGCCTCCTCGCGCCGGCCGCCGCACGCGCGAGTCGGCGTTCGCCTTCCGGACGGGACGGAGTCCGAGGGCACGTTCACCGGCGACGGCCCGATCGACGCCGTGTTCCGGGCGATCAACGCCGCGGCGGGCCGTGAGGCGAAGCTGCGCGAGTTTCGGGTGGACGCGGTCACCGGTGGACAGGACGCACTGGGCGAGACGTCGGTGGTGCTCGAGCTCGGCGACGTGACGGCCTCGGGCCAGGGCGTGTCCACGGACATCATCGAGGCCGCCGGCCGCGCGTACGTTCGCGCGCTGTCGAATGCCGAGCGCCGCCGGGCGCAGGCCGAGCGCGACGCCGAGGTCGAGGCCGAGGTGGCCGCGGCCGCCTCCTCGTAGCCGCGCTCGACGCGGTGGGCACCGGCGCCGTATGGTGAGCCGCGTGGAGACCGGCGCCGCCACCGCTTCGACCGGCCGGCCGCGCGCGCTGGACGAGCCGACGCTGTGCGCGGCCTTCCGGCGCACGGCGGCCGAGCGGGGCGATGCCGTCGCGCTGCGCACTCCCGGCGGGGACGTGGAGGTGACATGGCGCGAGTACGCCGCGCGCGCCGCCGACTACGCGGCCGGCCTGTCGGGGCTCGGCATCGGCCCGGGGGACCCGGTCGCGATCATGCTGACCAACCGGCCGGAGTTCCACCTCGTCGACTGCGGTGCCATGCACCTGCGCGCCGTTCCGTTCTCGGTGTACAACACCTCCTCTCCCGAGCAGCTCGAGTACCTGCTCGGCGACGCCGGCAACCGCGTCGTGATCTGTGAGCGGGTGTTCCTCGACCGCGTGCTGGCGGCGCGCGCCGCCATTCCCGCCGTGGAACATGTGATCGTCGTCGACGGCGACGGTGAGGAGGCGACGCTCACGCTCGACGACCTCGTGGCCCGCGGCGCGCCCGGCTTCGACGTCGACGGGGCGGTGCGAGCCATCGCGCCGGAGGACCTGCTGACGCTGATCTACACGTCGGGCACGACCGGACCGCCCAAGGGCGTGCAGATCACCCACGCGAACATGCTCGCCGAGTGGCGCGCACTGCACGCCGGCTCGCCGGTGTCGCCGCACGGTCGGCTCATCTCGTTTCTCCCCGCGGCGCACATCGCCGACCGCTGGTCCAGCCACTACGGCAGCATGCTGTTCGGCCACGAGGTGACGTGCTGCGCCGACCCCCGCCGGGTGATGGAGGTCGTGCCGGAGGTTCGGCCCACGACCTTCGGCGCGGTACCGCGGATCTGGGAGAAGACGAAGGCCGCGCTGGAGGCGGCGTTCGAGGCCGAGGCCGACGACGGTCGCCGCGCTGCGGTGCACTGGGCGCTCGACGTCGGCCTGCGCCGCGTGCGCGCCGAGCAGGCGGGCGAACCGGTCGACGACGCCCTCGCCGAGGAGCACGCGCGTGCCGACCAGCTCGTGCTGTCCAAGCTCCGCGAGAGCCTCGGGCTCGACCAGGCCGACCGCTTCGTCGCCGGGGCCGCCCCGACGCCGCCGGACGTGCTCGAGTTCTTCGCCGCGATCGGCATCGGCATCTGCGAGTCGTGGGGCATGTCAGAACTCTGTTCGCTGGCCACCATCAACCCGCCGGACCGGATCAAGATCGGGACGGTCGGGCCGCCGCTGCCCGGCGTCGAGCTGCGCCTCGCCGAGGACGGCGAGGTCCTCGTCCGCGGCGCCATCGTGATGCCCGGCTACCGCAACCAGCCCGAGCGCACGGCGGAGACCATCGACGCCGACGGCTGGCTGCACAGCGGCGACATCGGGACCATCGACGCCGACGGCTATCTGACGATCGTCGACCGCAAGAAGGAGCTCATCATCAACGCCGCGGGCAAGAACATGTCGCCGGCCAACATCGAGGCGGCGCTCAAGGCGGCCAGCCCGCTGATCGGCCAGGCCTGCGTGATCGGCGACCGCCGGCCCTACAACGTCGCGCTGATCGTGCTCGATCCGGACGGCACGGCGGCG
>DASYIJ010000146.1:0-2962 GCA_035997675.1 Solirubrobacteraceae bacterium | reverse complement strand
GCCCTGCAAGACGTCGCCGCCGATGACCACCGCCTGCGCGCCCGAGCGGGCGATCTTCTCGGCGAGCGCGTCATAGCTCTTCGCCGCCGGGTCGAAGCGCTGCGCTCCAGCGATCCTGATATCGAGCCTGCGGGCTGTCCGGCGGAACGCGTTGGTGATCCACACGTCCTGCGCGCCCTGGCCGTCGTCGAGGAGGTAGGCGCTGCTGAGCGCGAGCCGCTTGGCCAATATGGCGTCGGCGACGCCCTCGTAGTCGTCGTTGGCCGCGAGACGGACGTAGTGCCGTACGCCGGTCGGGTAAAACGTGTTCGGCTCGTTTCTGTAGCCGCCCCATTCCGCCGGTAGCGAGACGGGGCGCGTCAGGCCGGGGTAGCTGTTCGACGGGCTGATCTCTGCCAGCGGCCCTCCGGGAGCACGGTTGAGGATCGGCATCTCCACGGTCGCGCACTGCGAGTTGTACGGGCCGATCACGGCCACGAGTCGCTTCGCGCGTGCGTACGCGTTCGCGTTTGCCGCGCACTTGCGGAATTCGAACGTGTTGCTCTGTGGGGTCGAGGCGTCGCAGGACTGATAGCCGACGGTGTACTTGCCTGCCCTGAAGCCGTGCTGCGTGAGGATCAGCCGGATCGCGTCGGTCATGGCGCGCGGGCCGCCGCTGTTGGGGCCCTGGAGCGGGTTGTCCGAGGCGATGAGCACATCCGGTGTCCTGCCGCCGGAGACGACGTCCGTGCAGGAGGACGCCGGCAAGGTGCCGTTTCTCGCCGCACCGGCGACGCTCACCCACACCGACCCCTCGCCGGCCGCGATCGCCTGTGAGGCTCCGATCGCGAGCTTTGCCGTGACCGTGTTGGTGCGGGGGTCGATCCGTGAGACCTTGCCGTCAACGTAGTTGGCCGCCCAGACCATCGCGTCGCCGAACGAGATGAAGCTCACGCCGACGCCGGTGTCGATGCTCCTCGTCACCGGATGTGGCCCCGGGCCGATGCGCCACACCAGCCCCTCGTTCTCGCCGGTCGCCCAGACCGACCCGGCGCCGACGGCGATTCCGAGGAGGACGTTCGCGCCGACGGGAATCGTCTGGCCGACCCGGTTGGTGAGGGGATCGATCCGGGTTACGGCGGAGCGATCAGCGTCAACGAACCAGACGCCTGCGTCGCCCGCGGCGATCGTAGTGGCCCGGGCGTTCACCGTGGCGACCCTCCCGCCCGTCTTGGGATCGATACGTGAGATCGTTTGGTCGGGGTTGATCGCCCAGACCGCGCCGGCTCCGACCGCGATGCCGGGGAAGCCCCCGGTCGGCCATGGGCTGCCGCTGCCGGTGTCGGGCAGTCTCACCGTGCGCGTGATCCGGCCGGAGTGGGGGTCGACGCGAGAGATGCTGACGGTGTCGTTGTTCTGCGCGCCGCCGCCGTGCCCGACCCAGAGCGCTCCCGCGCCGGCAGCGATGTCGCTCGGCACCCCGCCGATCTCAAACCGCCTGACGACCTTCCTGGTCTTCGGGTCGATCCGCGAGATGGTCCTGTCCTCGGTGTTCAGCACCCAGACGGCCCCCTCGCCGACGGCCACGTTGCTCGGGGCCGTGACGGTCTCGGTCAACGACGCCAGGCGGCCCGTGCCCGAATCGATCGCGGCGACGGCGCTGCCGATCACGGTGACGTGGCCGCCGCCTGCGGTCAACGCCGCGATCCCCGCGGCGACCGCGGCGCACGCCAGCAACAGCCCACTGAGCCCGATCAGCAAACCAGCGCGACGCGGCGCGCGCGGACGCGGCAGCCGCCGGGTCGACGGGCCGAGCTGCGGATCCTGCCTCAGGATCGCCTGCTCGAGCTCCTGCAGCGATCGTCCGGGCTCGAGCCCGAGCTCGTGCACGAGGGTGTCCCGCGCCTCGCGGTACACGGCCAGCGACTCGACCTGACGGCCCGACCGGTACAGCGCGACCATCAAATGCGAGCGCAGCCTCTCACGCAGCGGGAACTCGCGCACCAACGCGCCCAGCTCGCCGATCAGCTGCTCGTGCCCGCCGAGCGCGAGATCGGCGTCGATCCGGTCCTCTAGCGCCGTCAGGCGAGCCTCCTCTAGCCTTGCGATCTCAGCCTGAGCGAACGACTCGTAGGCGAAGTCGGCCAGGGCTGGACCGCGCCACAGCCCGAGCGCGTCGTGAAGACACCGGGCCGCGGCGGCGGGATCTCCGCCGTTGAGTGCAGCGCGGCCCTCGGAGGCCAACCGCTCGAACTCGTCAGCGTCGAGCTGATGGGCCGCAAGCGCGAGCTCATACCCCGCCCGCCGGGTGTGCAACAAGCCATCGCCCAGCGCCCGGCGCAGGTGAAACACATACCCCTGCAGCGTCTTGGCGGCAGTCGCGGGCGGCCGCTCGCCCCACAATTCGTTGACCAGCCGCTCGCTCGAAATCACCCCACCGCGGTGCAACAACAGGATCGCAAGCACCGCTCGCTGCTTAGGCCCACCCAACGACAGCGGCCCGTCCCCCTCCGTCACCTCCAGTGGGCCAAGGATGCGGAACTGCAAGACAAACCCCCAAGCGTCGTCGCGCCGACTCTACACCGCCCCCGAGCGTCGCAATCCACACCCCGGCCGGCCGGCCCTCAACCCGCGTCCAACCGCCGCCAACCAGCGCCCAACCGCCCGACGCCAGCGTCTGCCGCCACGACCGATCGCAAACGGCGATCGGGCACCAATAGGGAGTCGACATGATCTGCCATCACCGACGCATAACACACGCCGCCGCCTTGACACTTGCGCTGACGGCGCTCGCAGCGCCGCCGGCATTGGCCGCGCCCGGCAGCCCCGGGCCGTGCTCAGAGGTCTGCTCCGGCGGCGGCTACGACTCCAGAGTGAGCCCCACGGCCGCCACGCCCACGAGCACCGGACCCGGTTCAGATGTCTTGAGCACCAACGGCTATGACCTCGCACGCGTCCCGCCCTCGGTCGTGCGGATCAGCTC
>DASYIJ010000142.1:0-1582 GCA_035997675.1 Solirubrobacteraceae bacterium | reverse complement strand
TGCGCACGCATCGCGACGGAGGCCGGGGCGGAGCTCGACCGCCAGGTCCGGGCCGCCGAGACGGCGCCTGCGCCCGCGGGCCAGCTCGCGCTCGGGTCGTCCTGACGTTGGGGTATCCGGACCACCTGAGCGCGGACGTCGAGGCCTACCTCGAAGGGCTGCGCTTCAGCGCCGAGCCCGCGACCGACGGCCTCGAGGAGGCGATGCGCTACTCGCTACTGGCCGGCGGCAAGCGCATCCGCCCGGTGCTCGCGCTCGCGACGGCGCACGCGATCGGGATGCCGACGGAGGCCGTCCTCCCGCTGGCCGGAGCCCTCGAGCTCATCCACACGTACTCGCTGATCCACGACGACCTCCCGGCGATGGACGACGACGAGCTGCGCCGCGGACGTCCGACCTGCCACGTCGTGTACGGCGAGGGCGTCGCGATCCTCGCCGGCGACGGCCTGTACGCCGAGGCCTTCCACCACCTGCTCGCGCATCAGGCCGGGGCGCCCGATCGGCTGCTCGCGGCCGCCCGCGAACTCGCGTCGGCGACCGGCGTGGTGGGGATGGTCGGCGGCCAGTATCTCGACGTCTCGCAGCCGGGCGGCCCCACCGAGGACGACGTCGCGGCACTGCGCCGATTGCACGAGCTGAAGACCGGCCGGTTGATCGAAGCGTCCGTGGAGTGCGTACTACTCCTGGCGGGCACCCCTCAACCTGCGACAATCGCGCTGCGCGCCTTCGCCTCCGAGCTGGGTGTGCTGTTTCAAATCGTGGACGACATTCTCGACGTGACCGGAACCGACGCCGACCTGGGAAAGATGAGCGGCAGTGACGAGCGCTTGGGCAAGCTCACCTATGTGAGCGCCCACGGGCTCGATCGCGCGCGCGAGCTCTCGGGCGAGTCCCACGCGAAGGCCCGCGCGGCGCTGGCCGAGGCCGGCGAGCTGCGCTCCGGCGAGCTGGAGGACATCGCCGACTTCATCCACACCCGCACATCGTGACCCGACTCCTCGACCGCATAGAGCGCCCCACCGACCTCCACGAGCTCTCCGAAGACGAGCTGGCCCAGGTCGCGCAGGAGGTTCGCGAGCAGGTCATCGACACGATCGGCGAGATCGGCGGTCACTTCGGCGCCAACCTCGGCGCGTGCGAGCTGGCGGTGGCGTTGCACTCGCTGCTGGACTCCCCGCGCGACAAGATCCTCTGGGACGTCGGCCACCAGGCCTACCCGCACAAGATCCTCACCGGCCGCCGCGACCGGCTCGACACGATCCGCAAGTACGACGGCCTCGCGCCGTTCTGCTCGATCGCCGAGTCCGAGCACGACATCATGGGCGCGGGCCACGCCTCGACCTCGATCGGCTACGCCGTCGGGCTCAAGGAGGCGATGCGCCAGGGCCAGGGCGAGGACGGGCGGGTGGTCGCCGTGATCGGCGACGGCGCGATGACCGGGGGCGTCGCCTTCGAGGCCCTGCACCTCGGCGGCGGCCTCGGCACCCCGATGGTCGTCGTGCTCAACGACAACGGGATGTCGATCGCGCCCAACGTCGGCGCGCTGTCGCGGTACTTCAACCGCGTGCGCATGAACCCCAAG
>DASYIJ010000128.1:0-17760 GCA_035997675.1 Solirubrobacteraceae bacterium | reverse complement strand
GATGCCGCGATGCTGTCCGCGCGCGAATGGGGCTGTGGGGGCGTAGCCGAAGGCCTGTTGTATGGGGCCGCGCAGCGGCCAGCGCCAGGTCGCGGCGTGCGCCGGCGGTGCCGTGAACAGCGCACCGAGGAGAAGCGAGATCGCGACGAGTGCTGGCACGGTTTTTGCACCGTACGGGTGGCGGGTCCGGGTGCGGCATCGCGCGTGCCGGTTGGAACACCCGCGGCACCGTCCCGTCACAACCGGCGCCATTCGCGTCTGGGTCGCTCCCACCACTGACTGTGCCGAGTGGTCGATTCGGTACCCCATGGGGACCCAAATCGACCAGTGCGCGCCGATTGAAGGATTTGCCCCCCTATGGCGGTGTCAAGCGTTCAGGCGCGTCGGCAGCGCGGGCCGGGGCGGGCGGCGGGGCGGGGCGCGCTGCGGGGCGAGCGCGGGCGGCGGGCGGCGGCCGGGCGGGGCGGAGCGTCCGGCCCAGGCCCAACCGCTCGCGGGCGGGCGGCCGCTCGAGCCCGTGTGCGACGATCCCCGCCGATGTCCGACGACTGGCGACTGATGATCGAGGTCGGCGAGCGCCCCGCGCTGGAGCGCCTCGTCGAGGCGATCGGTCGCGATCGGCTCGAGCGCGAGGCGCGCGAGGCGCTCGGCGGCCGCGTGGCCGTGACGCACGACGGTCCCCACCTGTTCGTCTACGCCGACTCCGAGGAGCAGGCGCGCGCCGCTCAGACGGCGCTCCAGCCGCTTCTGACCGAGCACGGGATCCCCGAGAGCGCCGTGACGCTGCAGCGCTGGCATCCCGAGGAGGAGCACTGGGAGGCGCCCAGCGTGCCGATGCCGGAGGACTCCCCCGACGAGGCGGCCCGCGAGCACGAGCGCGAGGAGGCCGAGGAACGCGAGGAATCGCACGAGCAGGGCTATCCCGAGTGGGAGGTCCGCCTCGGCCTGCCCAGCCACCATGATGCCCGGGAGCTGGCCGACAAGCTCGAGAGCGAGGGCATCCCCGTCACGCGCCGCTGGCGCTACCTGCTCGTCGGCGCCGAGACCGAGGATGACGCCCGCGCGCTGGCACAGCGCCTCCGCGACGAGGCTCCGCCCGACACCGAGCTCATCGTCGAGCCGAACGGCCAGGAGGTCTGGCGCGAGATGCACCCATACACCGTCCTCGGCGGACTCGCGAACTGATCAGGTCAGCGCGCGGTACAGCGCGTTGGCCGAGGCGCCGGTGAGCTCGGCGACGACGCGCGCCGCCTCGCGCGGCTTCGCGCCGGCGTCCACCAGGCGCCGCACCGCGGCCTGCGCCCGATCCTCCTCGACGTCGGAGCCCTCGGCCCCGCCGACGACGAGCACGATCTCGCCGCGCGGCGCGGTGTCGGCGTAGCGCTGCGCGAGCTCGGCGGCGCTGCCGCGCACCACCTCCTCGTGCACCTTCGTCAGCTCGCGGCAGACCGCGACGGGTCGATCGGGGTCGAGTTCGGCCAGCACCGCCAGTGACGCCGCGACTCGCCGCGGCGACTCGAACGCAACCAGCGTCTCGGTCGCCTCCGCCAGGAGCGTCCGCAGCGCGCCCTTCTTGCGCGGCAGGAAGCCGGTGAAGCGCCAGCGCTCGGCGGGCAGGGCCGAAGCGACGAGGGCGGCGATCGCGGCCGACGGCCCGGGCAGCACCTCGACGGCCAGCCCCGCCCCCACGCAGGCCTGCACGAGCACGAAGCCGGGATCCGACACCAGCGGCATGCCCGCGTCGGACACGAGAGCCACCGTCTCCCCCGCCCGCATGCGTGCGACCAGCTCCGCCGATCGCGCCCGCTCGTTGTGCTCGTGATAGGAGACGAGACGCGCCTGCACGCCGTAGCGGTCGAGCAGCACGCGCGTGCGGCGCGTGTCCTCGCACGCGACCACGTCGGCGTCGCGCAGCGCGGCGAGCACGCGCAGCGTGACGTCCTCGAGATTGCCGATCGGCGTCGGGCAGACGACCAGGCGCCCGGCGCCGGCGGCGCTCACCTCTCGGCGGCCTCGCGATGCGCGATGCCGTCGAACGCCAACGCGGCCGCGCCGAGCATTCCGGCCTCGTTGCCGAAGTGCGCCGGCACGATCCTGGCGATGTCCTTGTTCGGCCGCAGCGCCCGCACCGCCACCTCGTCGCGAGCCGGCTGGAGCAGCAGGTCGCCCGCGGCGATCACGCCGCCGCCGACCACGACGACCTCGGGGTTGAAGATGTTGATGTAGTTCGCGATGCCGACCCCGAGGCGGGTGCCGATCAGCGTGATGACCTCGCGAGCGGCCGCATCGCCGTCGTGCGCCAGCTCGGTCACCAGAGGTCCGGTCAACTCGCGGCCCTCGGCGATCACCTTCTCGATCCCCGACCCGGGACGCTCGGGTGCCAGCGCCCTGGCCTCCCGCTCGAGCGCCGTGCCGGAGGCGACCGCCTCCAGGCAACCGTGGTTGGGACAGTTGCCCTGGCACGGCGGGCCGTCCTGGTCGATGACCATGTGCCCGAGCTCGGCGCCCGAGCCCGTGGCGCCACGGAAGACCTCGTCGTCGAGGATGAGTCCGCCGCCGATGCCGGTGCCTACCGTGAGCATCAGCGAGGTGCTGCTGCCCCGCGCGGCGCCGTAGCGATGCTCGGCCAGCGCGGCGACGTTCCCGTCGTTGTCGATGAACACGGGCAGGCCGAGCCGCTCTGACATCACGTCCCGGAACGGCATGTCGGCGATGGGCAGGTTCACCGACAGCACCGCCGTGCCGTGCTCCTGGTCGATCAGCGACGGGATGCCGAAGCCGACGGCGTCGACCGCGTTCGGCGCGGCGGCATGCGCCTCCTCGACCGCATCGGCGATCGCGTCCAGCAGCGGCGCCTGCTCGAGCCCCAGGACGGTGCGCTGCGCGCGGTGATGGACCTGGTGCCCGGCATCCACCACTCCGGCGAGCACCTTCGTGCCGCCGAGGTCGACGCCGATTACGCAGTCCGCCGCGATGTCGGCCACCATACACCGCCCCATGGCCGACGATCCACGCCCTCCAGAGGGAGCCGGAGAGCCCTCCGGCGCCCCCCAATACAAGCTCTATCGCTCGCGCCCTCGCTGGTTCAAGGCACCCGGCCGAGCCGGCGAGCCCGGGTTCGAGCAGCTGCGCGAGGCGCGCCGCGCCGACCGCGATGCCCGCCCCCGCAAGCCCATCACCCCGGGCCGCGTCATCAAATGGATCCTGATCGGGATCGCCGCCTGGATCGGGCTGTCGATCCTCCTGTTCCTGATCAGCGCGCAGATCGAGCAGTCCAAGGTGTCCGACCAGGCCAAGAGCGCGCTCGACGGCGGCTTCCCGCTCACGTCGGCCGGCAACATCCTCGTACTGGGGTCCGACGCGCGCCCGGGCAAGGCGCGCGACTGCCCGACCAGCGGATGCGGCCCGCCGCGTTCGGACACGATCATGCTGATGCGCGTCGGCGCCGGGCACAGCGCGCGGCTTTCGATCCCCCGGGACACGATCGTCGACATCCCCGGCCACGGGCGCGACAAGATCAACGCCGCCTACGCGATCGGCGGGCCGGCGCTGACGATCACCACGGTAAAGCAGTACCTCGGAATCAAGATCAATCACCTAGTCGAGGTCAACTTCCAGAACTTCCCGGACTTCATCAACGCCCTCGGCGGCATCGACTACACGGGTCCGTGCGTGAGGTCGAACATCAGCGGTGGAAAGAGCAACGGAGGATCGACCCTCGTCCTGCCAACGGGTACGCACCACCTCGACGGCGGCCAGGCGCTCACCCTCGCGCGGACCCGCAAGAACGAGTGCCGGCCGGGTGAGGACGACCTCGACCGGGCCAAGCGCCAGCAGCAGATCCTCAGCGCGATCAAGAGCCGCGTCGTTTCGCCGGGCACGTTCTTCCGCCTGCCCTGGGTCTCCTGGGAGGCGCCCAAGGCGATCCGCACGGACATGAACGGCTTCTATCTGCTCGGGCTGTTCGGGGCGATGGCCACGACCGGGTCCCCCACTCCCCAGGTCCTCAAGCCGTCGGGCGCCGAGACGCTCCCCAACGGCGGGACCGGGCTGACGGTGTCCCCGGAGCAGAAGCGCAGCGCCGTGCAGCGCTTCCTGAGCGGCTGAGCCGGATCGCTAGCGTTCACGAGACCGATGGCGCCGCCGGTCTCCTACGCGGTCTCAAGCGACGGGACCCACATCGCCTGGCTGCAGGCCGGCGACGGGCCGCTGGACGTGCTCTACGTCCCGACCTGGATCTCGCAGTGCGAGCACCTGTGGGCGCATCCCAGGGTGGAGCACTTCTTCGAGCGCATCGCCTCGTTCTCGCGGGTCATCATGTTCGACCGGCGTGGCTCCGGGCTCTCGGACCCGATCGGCGAGGGCGTCACGCTCGAGGACCAGATGGACGACGTCAAGGCGGTCATGGACGCCGCCGGATCCGAGCGCGCGGCGCTCTTCGCCCAGATGGAGGGCGGACCCATGGCGATGCTGTTCGCGGCCACCCACCCCGAGCGCACCAGCGCGCTCCTCCTGTACGCGACGTTCGCCCGCACGCTGTACGACGACGACCTGCCCTGGTGCCGGACGGCCGAGGAGCGCGCGGCCGGCGTCGACTCCTTCTTCGCGCACTGGGGTGACGGCCGCCGCTGGGCCGGGCTCGCGCCGAGCCTCGACGACGACGAGAGCTTCCAGGAGTGGTACGCCCAGCTCGAACGCCTCTCGGCTCCTCCCGGCACCGTTCGGCAGCTGATCGACGGCGTCGCCGATGTCGACGTGCGCGAGGTGCTGCCGTCCATCCGTGTTCCGACCCTGCTGCTGCACCGCCGCGACGACCCGTTCATCGACCCCAAGCACGCGGAGTACCTCCACCAGCGCATCGAGGGTGCCAAGCTCGTCTGGCTGCCCGGCAACGAGAACCTGATCGTCGCGGGCGACAGCGACGCGGTGGTCGACGAGGCCGAGGAGTTCCTCACCGGAGTGCGCCCGCAGCGCGAGCCCGATCGCGTTCTGGCCACCGTGCTGTTCACCGACATCGTGGACTCCACGCGCCGGGCCGGAGAGCTGGGCGACGCGCGATGGCGCGACATGCTCGAGCGCCACGACGAGCTCGTCCGCGGGCAGCTCCGCCGCCACCAGGGCAGGGAGGTGAAGACCATGGGAGACGGCTTCCTGGCGACGTTCGACGGCCCGGCGCGCGGGATCCGCTGCGCCATGGCGATCGCCGAGGAGGTGCAGCCGCTGGGGATCGAGGTGCGCGCCGGCCTGCACACGGGCGAATGCGAGCTGCGCGGCGACGACGTCGCCGGCATGGCGGTGCACATCGGCGCCCGCGTCGGCTCGACCGCCGCCCCGTCGGAGGTGCTCGTGTCGAGCACCGTCAAGGACCTCGTCGTCGGTTCGGGGATCGAGTTCGCCGACCGCGGCGCGACCGAGCTCAAGGGCGTCCCGGGCGAGTGGCGACTCTTCGCCGTCGCGGGCGACGCGTGAGCGAACGCCGGGTCAGCTCGGGCTCCCCGTTCGAACCGAAGGTGGGCTTCAGCCGCGCCGTCCGGGTCGGGGGGCGCGTGATCGTGTCCGGCACCGCGCCGGTGTGGCCCGACGGCTCGTGCGACCCGGATCCCGAGGTTCAGGCGGCCCGCTGCCTCGAGATCGTCGTCGCCGCGCTGCGCGACGCCGGCGCCGGGCCGCAGCACGTCGTGCGCACCCGCATGTTCATCGTCGACCGCGACGACCAGGATGCCGTGGGCCGGGCCCACCTCGCCGTGTTCGCCGACATCCGGCCCGCCGCGACGATGGTCGTCGTCGCCGGTCTGCTCGACCCGCGCTGGAAGGTCGAGATCGAGGCCGAGGCGCTCGTCGAGGCCTGACCGGAACATCGTCCGTTTCCCGCCCGGGCCGCCGGGTAGCGGGTGGAGATGGCCACGCAGCCCGCGCTGACTCGTCGACGCCCGCCCGCCGTCGCCCGGGCCCTTCGCGACACGCGCCCCCCGCCGCTTCAGTCCGCGGCCGCGCGGCGTGCCGCAGAACGCCGTCGGTCGCGAGCGGCCGCCCGGCGCCGTAGGAACGACTCCCCACGCACCTCCGAACGAGCCCAGACACTGCTCGCGCTGGTCGGCCTCGGCGCCGAGCACGCCCGCACGGTCGGTTCCTGGGCCAATGGCCGCTCGAGCGCGCTTCGCGACGGCGCGGACCAGGTCTGGACCGATCTTCGTGCGAGGCCGGTCTGGCCGGGTGTGCGCTCGGCCGCGCGCATCAGCCTCGTCGAGGCGCCGGCGTGGCTGTTCCACGCCGCCGCCGTCGTGATGGGCCTGGGGTTCGTGCTCGCCGGAGCCGTCACGGCCGCCCGGATCGCGCTCGGCCCCACCATCGGACCCGATCTCGTCGGAGCCCTGCTGCCGGCCCTGCTCGTCGTCCTGCTCGCGATGGCAGCGGTGCTGACGGCGCTCCACGGCCTGCTCCGCGGTGGCGACGACGACCAGCGGCCGGTCTGGCTGATCGGTCTGGCCACCGTGATGCTGGTGGTGGCCTAGCCGGCCGTCAGTCGGGCGCCGCGGGGGCCGCCGGCCTGCGTGCCGCCAGCGCCACGCCGCCCAGGATCAGCAGGAGTCCGGCGACGGATGCCGCGGTGATCGTCTCGCCGAGCAGCAGCGCGCCGTAGGCCAACGACAGCGGCGGCACGAGGTAGGTCACGAGTGCGGCGCGGCCGGCGCCGACCTCGGCGATCAGGCGGTAGAAGATGACGAAGGCCAGCGCGGTGCCCAGCGCGCCCAGGACGAGCAGCGACAGCACCGACCGCAGCCCCGGGGCGTGCGTGGGCGGGGACGTGATCGCAAAGGGCAGCGCGAGCAGGGCTCCCGCTCCGACGGAGATGCAGCTCGTCGTCACCGCGGGCACGCCCCGGTAGGCGTTCTTCACGATGAACCCCGACAGGGCGTAGCACGCGGCCGCCGCCAGGATGCCCACGGCGCTGGCGAACTGGGCGAACGTCCCGAGCGTCTCCAGCCCGACGAGCAGCGCCACGCCGGCCAGTCCCACCACGAGACCCACCGCCTGGGCGCCGTGGATCGCCTCGGAGCGATCGAACAGCGGTGCGAGGACCGCGACGAAGAGCGGCGCCGGCGCGATCAGCACCGCGGTCAACCCCGAGGGCATGCGCTGCTCGCCGTACGCGATGAGGAGGAAGGGCGCGGCGATGGCCAGCAGCCCGAGCAACAGCGCGAGGCCCGGGCGGCGCCGCACGTCGGAGAGCGCGCGCCGCACCTCGCCGCCCTGCAGGAGCACCACGCCGATCAGCACCAGGGCGCCGATCGCCGTGCGCAGGAAGACGACGCAGGCCGGCGAGAAGTCGTCGAGCCCGTACTTGATCAGGAGGTAGGACGCGCCCCACAGGGCGGCGAGGAGGCCGAGCAGTCCCGCCTGGCGCGGGGTCAATCCTTCTTGGCGGCGCTGCCGCCGGAGTCCTTGGCCTTGTCCGCCTTCTTGTCCTTGGCCTTGGCCTCGGTCTTGTCGGCGCCCTCCTTGGCGGACGCGTCCAGCTCGCGCTTGCGGTTGCGGGTGCCGTAGTCGGTGTTGTAGAAGCCCGAGCCCTTGAAGTGCACGGCGACCGGGTGGAAGACCCGCTGGACCGGGGCTCCGCAGACCTCGCACACGCTCACGGGATCGTCGGTCATGCGCTGCAGGACCTCGAAGGTGTGGCCGTTCTCGCAGCGGTACTCGTAGATCGGCATCGCGCCGAAGGATAGAGCCGTGCCGCGACTACACTCACCGCCTCCGTGCCCGACGACGCCGTGACCATGGACAAGATCGTCGCGCTGTGCAAGCGGCGCGGCTTCATCTTCCCCTCGTCGGAGATCTACGGCGGGGTCGGCTCGACGTACGACTACGGCCACTACGGCGTGCTGCTGAAGAACAACGTCAAGGCGCGCTGGTGGCACGCGATGCTGGCCGAGCGCGACGACATCGTGGCGCTCGACGCCGCGATCATCATGCATCCGCGTACGTGGGAGGCATCGGGCCACCTGTCGGGCTTCACGGACCCGCTCGTGGACTGCCGCACCTGTGGCCGGCGCTTCCGGGCCGACAAGCTCGAGGACGCGCAGTGTCCGCGCAAGCCATCCGTCCATCCCGGCGAGGGGCCCGAGTGCGACCTCACCGAGGCCCGTGAGTTCAACCTCATGTTCGAGACCACCGTCGGGCCGGTGAAGGAGGAGGGATCGACCGTCTACCTGCGCCCGGAGACGGCGCAGGGCATCTTCGTGAACTTCAAGAACGTCCTGCAGTTCTCCCGCAAGAAGCCGCCCTTTGGGATCGCGCAGATCGGGAAGTCATTCCGCAACGAGATCACGCCCGGGAACTTCATCTTCCGTACCCGCGAGTTCGAGCAGATGGAGCTCGAGTACTTCGTGCCGCCCGACGACGCCGACAGGTGGTTCGAGTACTGGTGCGAGGCCCGCATGCGCTGGTACACGGATCTCGGCATCCGCACGGACCACCTGCGCCTGCGCCCGCACGACGCCGACGAGCTCTCGCACTACTCCAGCGCGACGAGCGACATCGAGTACCTGTTTCCCATCGACTGGCAGGAGCTCGAGGGCATCGCCAACCGCGGCGACTTCGACCTGCGCCAGCACGCGGAGTTCTCCGGCGAGAAGCTCGAGTACTTCGACCAGGCGACCGGCGAGCGCTACGTCCCGCACGTGATCGAGCCCTCCGCCGGGGCCGACCGGGCCACGCTGGCCTTCCTCGTCGACGCCTACGACGAGGAGGAGGTGGAGGGCGAGACGCGCACGCTGCTTCGCCTGCACCCGCTGCTGGCCCCGGTGAAGGCGGCGGTGCTGCCGCTGGTGCGCAAGGACGGCCAGCCCGAGGTGGCGCGGGAGGTCTACGAGGCGCTGCGGGAGCGGTTCACCGCGGAATACGACGAGGGCGGCTCGATCGGCCGCCGGTACCGCCGCCACGACGAGATCGGCACCCCGTTCGCGGTCACGATCGACCACCAGACGCTCGAAGACCGCACGGTCACCGTGCGCGATCGGGACTCGCTCGAGCAGGAGCGCATCGCGATCGACGAGCTCGCGGACGAGCTCGAGCGCCGCCTGCGGGCGCCGTGGCGGTCGCCGAAGGCCGCGGCGGACGGCTCGGCGGCGTGAGTCAGCGGGCGTCGCGCCCGTCGTCCTCGAGGATCAGCGCCACGCGCAGGCAGGCGGCCACCGCGCGACGTGCGTGCTCCACCAGTTCGCCGTCGATGGGCCCCGGATCGATGAGACGGGCCCAAGGCAACCTCAACGCCGATCGCTCAAAACCGCACACGCGGGCGTCGGGGCCGTAAGCTGAGGAACCCGCGCGGTTGTCGTATTGCCGACGACACCCCATCGCCTCGAAAGGAATCCATGCGCCGCCTCCCACTCGCCGCTCTTGCCCTGCTCGCGCTCGCCCCCGCGACCGCGTCCGCAGCCCCCGCTGTGAGCGGCGAGTTCCCAACGGGCGCGGGGACGCTCAGCGGGGCGCCGAAGCATTTGACCCAGGGATCCGACGGCAACATCTGGGTCGTCCTGGACAACAACAAGATCGCCAAGGTCACTCCGGCGGGCGCGGTCACCGAGTACACCCCGGCTCCGGCCCTCAACAACCCCAGCGGCATCACCCGGGGCCCCGACGGCAACCTCTGGCTGACCCAGAGCAATGCCGTGGTCAAGATCTCACCGAGCAATCCGACGGTCGACACGCCGACGACGATCGCCCAGATCGGCAGCACCCAGGGCATCACCACGGGGCCGGACGGCAACCTGTGGACCGGCAGCGACGCCAACGTGATCAGGATCCCGCCGGCCAACCCCGGCGCGTTCAAGTTCTTCGCGGTCGTCACCAGTGCTCGTGGGATCGCCCGCGGCAACGACGGGCAGCTCTGGGTCGCCGACTTCGGGGGCCAGCGCATCGCACGCGTCACCACGGCCGGGGTGGCGACCTACTACAAGACCGCGCCCGCCGGCGGCCCCATGGGCACCGCGGCCGGGCCGGGCAACCAGATCGCGTTCTCGGATCCCATCGTGCAGCCCGAGGAGGTCGGACTCATCACGCCGGGCGGTCAGCCGAAACGGATCGTCGCGCTCGGCGGCAGCGGTGACCCGACCGACATCGTTTTCGGCGACGACGCCGCGTACTGGTTCACGCGCTTCGGCGGCAACGACCTCCTGCGCCTGACGCCCGGCGGCCAGCAGACGAAGCTGACCGGTTTCAGCGCTGCGGCCGGCCCGCGCTACCTCACCAAGGGGCCGGGCAACACGCTGTGGGTCGGCCTCGAAACGGCGAAGAAGGTGGCGCGAATCACGGGCGTCTCGGCGCCGGTGCCCGGCGGTGGCGGCGGTCCGTTGCCGATCGACAGGACCCCGCCCGTACTGTCCTCGCTGACCCAATCCCACAGTACGTGGCACCTCGGTTCGGCCCTCCCGAGCTTCTCGCTGCGGTCGCCGATCGTCGGCACCACGTTCAGCTTCCGGGTCGACGAGCAGTCCACGACGACGTTCACCTTCGCGCAGATGCTCCCCGGCCGGAGAGTCGGCCGCCGCTGCCTCGCCCCCACGCGAGCGCGACGGAATCGCCGGAAATGCACGCGCCTGATCACCGTGCGCCCAAGCCTCGCGTACACCACGAGCGCGGCCAAGCACCGTCTGAAGTTCCAGGGTCGCCTGTCGCGCCGCAAGACGCTGAAGCCCGGCAAGTACCTGTTGACCGTCGTGGCGATCGACGCGGCCAGGAACGCCTCGCGCGCGAAGACCAAGACCTTCACCGTGCTGCCCGCCGTTCAGCGCCGCCGGCGCTGAACGTGGGCCGCGATAGGCGTCAGGCCGACACGAACACCTCGGCCGGATAGACCTCCGGCGGGTCGACGATGCCGACCTCCTGCAGGATCGGCCGAAGGATCTCGCCGAAGCGGTTGCAGGCCTCCTCCGACTCCCAGACATCGATCACGCGAAAGCCCTGCGGGCTCTGTCCTGCCACGTGCACCAGGAGACCCTCGACGGGCCAATCGGACGGTGACTCCAGGCCGCTCTTGCCGCCGGTCAGCTTCTGGACGGTCGCCTCGTAGTTCTCCCGCGTGACACTCGGGCCTTGATGGACCAGCACGACTGACATGTCGCTTCCCCTCCCGCTAGCTCATAGGTGGGGCGAGCCTACATTCAGCGACTGCCTGCCGCCAGGGTCGCTTGACCGTGTGCGGCGCGTCTCCAATGTGACGTCCATCACACAGTGTTGAACGAGATTCAGCAGCGCGCTACGCTGCCTTCGAGGCGACGAGAGGGAGGTTCACACGATGGCGACCCGCATGTCCGCGGCCGAGATGGTCTCCTACGACGACCTGTACTCGCGCTGGGAGCAGGGCAACTGGAAGGCCGGCGAGTTCGACTTCGGCCAGGACCGGGAGGACTGGCACGAGAAGTTCTCCGACCTCGAGCGCCGGGCCGCGCTGTGGAACTACTCGATGTTCTTCCACGGCGAGGACAGCGTCGCCACCAACCTGACTCCGTACATCGACGCGGCACCCCGCGAGGAGCAGAAGTACTTCCTCACGACGCAACAGGTCGACGAGGCCCGCCACGCCGTCTTCTTCGCCCGCTTCATGGCCGAGGTCGTCGACACCGGCGACTCGATCGCGGCCTCGCTCGCGACCACCCAGCCCGAACTGAGCTGGGGCTTCAAGAAGGTCTTCGGCCGCCTCGACCGGATGGCCGACGAACTGCGCAAGGACCGCTCTCGGCCCAAGCTGGCCGCCGCGGTCACGCTCTATCACCTCATCGTCGAGGCGTCGCTCGCTCAGCCCGGCCAGCACTTCATCGAGGACTACCTCGGCGAGCGCGGCGTGCTCCCGGCCTTCTTCGCGGGGATGCAGAACATCTCGCGCGACGAGCAGCGCCACATCGGCTTCGGCGTCAAGCTCCTGTCGGATCTCAAGGACGAGGATCCTGAGGTTCCGGCCGCCGTGGCGGAGGTGCTGCGCGAGGTGATCCCCTGGGCGACGGCGGTGTTCGTTCCGCCGGACTGGGACGAGCGCTACATAACGTGCTTCGGATCCACCATGGTCGACGTCTTCCAGGTCGGGGCGAACTCCCTCGACGCCAAGCTGCGCGCCGCCGGCCTGCCGCCGGAGGAGCTTCCGGGCGGCGTCCCGCTGGAATCCGATCTGTCATCGGAAGACCGCGCCAAGCGCGGCATCGCCTTCCTGCGCGGCAACATCCTCGGCGAGAAGAACGGTCCGCCGTCGCAGGATCCCGAGCTGCTCGACATGTACTTCGACTCGATCCGCCGCGGCCTCTCGCAGGCCTACGACGCGCCGGAACCGGTCACGCTCCAATGGGACTTCCGCGACGCCGAGCCCTGGCACCTGAAGATCGACAACGGTTCGAGCGAGGTCGCGCGCGGGCGGCTGGAGTCGGCCGACATCACCTTCCGCTGCCGCTTCGAGGACTGGGTCGACACATCGATGGGTCGCGCGGACCCGCGGCGGATGCTCGCCACCGGGCGCATGATCCCGCGCGGCAATCCCCGCACGCTGTGGCGTGCGCGGAGCCTGTTCTCGCGCTAGTCCCGACCGGCCGGCGTGGCCGCGGCTTCCTCGACGGCACGGCCGTTCGCGGTGAGCGCCAGCTCGATATTGCCCCTCGTGGCGTTCGAATAGGGGCATACCTTCTCGGCGGCCCGCACAAGATCAGCGGCGAGCTCCGGGTCCTCAACCGAGGGAAGGGTGACGTCGAGCGCCACGGCGAGCTTGAACCCACCGTCGCCGGTGGGCAGCAGGGAGACGCTGGAGTCGATCTCGGCGTCCTGCGTGTCCTGGTCCTTTCGCCGGCCCATCACGGTCAGGGCGCTCTCGAAGCACGCGGCGTAGCCGACCGCGAACAGCTGCTCGGGGTTCGTGCCTCCGCCGGGGCCGCCCAGGTCCTCCGGGATCCGCAGATCGACCTCGAGCATCCCGTCCGTGGTCGCACCGTGGCCCTCGGCCCGCCCGCCTGTCACGTGAGCCTGCGTCGTGTAGAGCACCTTCGCCATCGCGTCTCCCTCGGTTGCGCGTACGGTCTGCGTTGAGGATACGAGCCGCGGCAATCCGGCCTACGGGCCGCGCCGGCGCCGGTCCGGCCGCCCGCGCGACAGGCGCGGCGGATCGACGTGCTCGGGCGCGGCCCGGCGGCGCTCGGACTCTCGGGCGCGCTCGCGGTCCTCGCTCAGTCCCACCTCGAGGAACACGAGGCTCGTGGCGACGATCAGACCGCTTCCCGCCAGCGCCAGGACGAGCACCTCGCCGGTGCCGTCGGGAACGAACACCGCGCAGGCGATGCCGGCGACGACCAGGGCCCCGGCCAGGCCGAACCAGAGGATGCGCGCTCGCGTGGTCATGTCCGAGAGGGTAGGCCGGAACGTCTGACGCCGGTTGCCCGTGGGACGACCTTCAGCCGGTCAGGCGGCCCTGCGCGGTCACGACGAACCCGCCCGACACCGCGCGCGCGCCGACCCCGTCGACGTGAACGTGGGGATCGGCGAAGACGGTCAGCGTGGCGAAGCCACCGAAGGGCACGTCGGGAGCGATCTTGAGCCGGCCGTCCTGGGCCAGCAGGACGGCGTTGGCCGAGATGGTGGTTCCGAACAGGGTCACCGAGCCGCGCAGCACGAGCCGGCCGTCGGCCGACGCGACGGGCCGCACGGCGAAGCCCGCCGGCAACGCCGCGCGCAGATCGGCGTCGGTGACCGTCGCCTCGCCCACGAGCCGGTTCCCCCGTTTGCGCAGCCGCGCGTCGCGCAGGCGCAGGGTCAGCACGTCGAGCTCGCGCGTGTCGGCGTCGACGCGACCGGCGTCGGCGGTTCGGCCGATCAGGCTTCCCAGCCGGCCGACGGCCGCGCGAACGTTGGCCATGTGCACCGTCACGCGATCCGCGTGCCCCCACAGCAGCTTGACGGCCGGGAATGCCGACACCTGCACGCTCTCGACGCGGCCGTCGTGTGCCAGCCGGTCTCGTATGCGATTCTCGGCGATCCCCGGCAGCACCAGCTGTGCGACGACCGCCAGGACGACGAGGACAGCGAGGACGATGGCCGCCGCGAAGATGCGCCGCATGGCGGCAGCCTACGGCTCGGGCTCCGGCCCCCACCGCGCACTAGCCGCGAGTAGCGTTGTCGGACCATGGCGACGGAGCCGATGTCGACGATTCCGGTGGAGGGCGGGCGCACCGCCTACCGCCGTATGGGGTCCGGGCGGCCGCTGCTCGTGCTCAACGGCCTGGCGGCGACCAACGCCGACTGGGACCCGGCGTTCCTCGAGCGCCTCGCAAGCGCGAACGAGCTCGTGCTGCCGGACAGCCGCGGCATCGGCGCGTCCACCGACGACGGCGCGCCGTTCGACGTCGCGAAGCTCGCGCGTGACGCGGCACGCGTGATCGAGTCCCTGGACCTGGCGCCGGCATCCGTCCTCGGCTGGTCGATGGGGGGATTCGTCGCCCAGGCGCTGGCCGTCGAGCACCCGGCGGACGTCGACAAGCTCGTCCTGATGTCGACCGACTCGGGGGGCGCGGACGCCCCGCGTGCCGACGCCGCGGTGCTGGACCAGCTCACCGACACGTCCCGGAGCCCGCACGAGCAGGCGCGGCGACTGCTCGCCGTGCTCTTCCCCGCCGAGGTCGCCGAGTCGATCTACCGCGACTTCGGCGACGTCGTGGCCCAGGCCAGGAGCGAGTTGTCGCCCGAGCTGGTCGACCGCCAGGTCGCGGCGATCGACGGGTGGGGTCGTGACGGCGTCGCCGAACGATTGGGCGAGCTGGATTCTCCGGCGTTCGTGCTCACCGGCACTGAGGACCGCGTGATCCCGTCCGCGAATGCCCGGTCGCTCGTCGACGCGATTCCCGGCGCGTGGCTGGCGCAGTTCCCGGGGAGCGGCCACGCGTTCATGGCGCAGTACCCGCAGGCCGCGGCGAACCTGATCAACGAGTTCCTGGCGCTCTGAGCCTCACACGCCGTCGGTCAGGAGCGCGCGCGCACACGTGATCCCGGCGCGCAGCGTGGCGGCGAAATCGAGACCGGGCTCCATCAGCATGCGCATCGACATGCCGTCGCCGAGCGCGAGCAGCGTCGTCGCCACCGCCTCCGGCTCGTCGTGCAGGGTCAGGACCCCCTCGCGCTGCTTGGCCTCGAGCAGTCCCGCGACGTGCTCGCGCGTGCGGCGGTAGAGCTCGGCGACCTCGACGGCGATCTCGTCGTTGCGCCGAGCCGCGGTGAACAGCTCGAACACGAGGGTCACGAAGCCCGGGTCGTTCTGGACCATGTCCTCCAGGGAGCGCACGAGCACGTCGATGAAGTCGTCGGCCGTGTGGGCGTCGGCGAGCGCCTCGTCGAGTGTGGCGAGGCGGATGTCGCTGTCCCGGCGCACGACCTCGACCAGCAGGCGCTCCTTCGTTCCGAAGTAGTAGTGCAGCAGGCCGCGGGACACGCCCGCCTCGCGCGCGACGTGGTCGAACGTCGAGCCGGCGGCGCCGCGCCGGGCGACGCTCGCCCGCATCGCGTCGACGATGCGCTGCGCGCGTTCCCCGGTGAGCCGGCGGGTCTTGGCGGCGGCCTCCATGCACCGATGCTAGCTGGCCGGCCAGCCAGAGGACGGCGGATTCGGTGCTCCCAACGACGAAGGCGCCCCGTGGGGCGCCCTCGGTACGACGAGAAGCGGACGGCGTCCGTCAGGCCGCCGGCGTCGCCTCGGCTTCGGGCGCGGGCGCGGGCGGTGTGGTGGTCGACGTGTAGTCGCACTCCTCCACGGCCCCGAACAGCGCGTCGAGCACCTTCGAGCGCAGCCCCTCGCTGAGGGCGAGCGCGAGTCCGGCGCCCACCGCGAGCAGCAGGAGCTTGCGACCGAGACGGCGCTTGCGCTTGCGCTTCTTGGGACCCTCCTTCAGCGCCACGCCGACCTCGCGCAGCGACACGGCCGCCTCGCGCAGGTCACGCTGGAGCTTCTTGTCCTCCATCAGCGCCTTCGAGGGAGCCTTGCCGTTCGCCAGGCGCCCGTAGGCACGCCGCGACACGTCGAAGGCATCACGAAGGTTCTGCCGCAGCTCATCGTCCTGGATGATCCTCTGGACGTACGGGCTGCTCGCCACGCTCTGATAGGCGCTGCCGGCCTTGGCCGCTTTGTCTCGTGCTGCCATAGCTCTCCTCGGAACCGATTACTGGTGGTCGGAGCATACCCGGCCGGCGAGGATCAACCCGGAACGGCGTAGCATTTCGCGACGTGGAGGTGCTGCAAGCGTGGAGACAGGGCACGCTGCGCGCGGGCGGCGCGGCGGCGCTCGGACCGGCGGCGATCGTCGCGGCGGCGGCGGCGATCGCGCTCGGCGGCGGCCTCGGCGGTCTTGGCTCCCTCGGGCAGCTCATATCGGGCCCGGCGCTGCCCGAGTCGTCCACCGGCTCGAGCAACCGGGCAGCGGCGAACGCCCCGCCCTCCGCGGTGCGCATTCCCCTGCTTTCCGCGCTTCCGGCCGCGGCCGGCGCGCCGGCCGGAGGCGGAGGCGGACGGGGCGGACGCGGCGGTGCAGGGGGCGGCGGCACCGGGCCGGTGCCGGGTCCCGGCACCGAGGGCGGCGGAAGCCCGACCCTCGGCGGGCCGTCGACCGGATTCCCCGGCGCCGGTGGCGGCGGTAACGCCCCGGGCGGCGGCGCGGCTCCCGCTCCTCCGGCCGCCCCTCCCTCGCCGCTCACCCAGGTCGGCAACACCGTCAAGGACCTAGCGGCGCCGCTGCCCGAGCCCGTGCGGTCCACCACCGACCAGGTGGTCGACACCGTGACGGGCGCGGTCGGTCGAGTGCTCCCCGGCCGGTAGGCCGCCCTACTCCGCGGCGCCCAGCGAGTCGACCAGCGAGAGCAGCTCGAGCGGAGAGAAGGGCTTGGTCAGGAAGAGGTCGGCGCCGGCCGCCGCGGCCTCGCGCTCGGATTCGCCACCCGCGGACGCCGTGAGCATCACGATCGTCGCCTCGGCGGTCGCCGGAAGCGCGCGCAGGCGCCTGCAGGCCTCCATGCCGTTCAGGCGCGGCATGTCGATGTCGAGGAAGACCAGCGCCGGCGCGTCGCGCTCGGCCAGCGCCAACGCCTCCTCCCCGTCGCCGGCCTGGGTCAGCTCGAAACCGGCCACGTCCTCCAGCGTCGTCGCGATCAGGTGGCGGATCAGCGGGTCGTCGTCGACGATCAGGACCCCGGGCACGGCAGGCCTCAGCCGATCTCGGTCCGGAGGCGCTCGAGCTCGGCGTCCGGGATGCCGTCGAAGACCTCCACGATGCTGGGGTCGAACTGCGTCGCAGCGTTCTCGCGGATGATCTTCCGTGCGTCCGAGAACGAGCTCGCGGCGCGGTAGGGCCGGTCGGTCGTGAGCGCGTCCAACGTGTCAGCCACCGCGAAGACACGGGCCGCCAGCGGAATCGCCTCGCCCGCGAGCTGGTCGGGGTACCCCGTCCCGTCCCAGCGCTCGTGGTGCGAGCGCACGACGTCGCGGGCCTCGCCGAGGAACTCCACGTCCCGGACGATCTCCCACCCGATCACGGGGTGGCGCGCCATCAGCCGGAACTCGTGAGGCGCGAGCGGCTCGGGCTTGTAGAGGATCGCGTCGGGGATCGCGACCTTGCCGACGTCGTGGAGCAGGAAGCCGAACTCGATCTCGGGCCTGTCGGTCAGCTCGGTCCCGGCCGCGGCGCCGATCGCCAGCGCGTAGGCCGCGACACGCTCGGCGTGGTGTCCCGTGTAGGCGTCGCGCGCCTCGAC
>DASYIJ010000127.1:0-10658 GCA_035997675.1 Solirubrobacteraceae bacterium | reverse complement strand
CTTGGTCAGGAAGAGGTCGGCGCCGGCCGCCGCGGCCTCGCGCTCGGATTCGCCACCCGCGGACGCCGTGAGCATCACGATCGTCGCCTCGGCGGTCGCCGGAAGCGCGCGCAGGCGCCTGCAGGCCTCCATGCCGTTCATGCGCGGCATGTCGATGTCGAGGAAGACCAGCGCCGGCGCGTCGCGCTCGGCCAGCGCCAACGCCTCCTCCCCGTCGCCGGCCTGGGTCAGCTCGAAACCGGCCACGTCCTCTAGCGTCGTCGCGACCAGATGGCGAATCATCGGGTCGTCGTCGACGATCAGGACGGCGGGCACGGGCGGCGACTAACCGATCTCCGCGCGGATGCGCTCGAGCTCGGCGTCCTCGATGCGGTCGAAGGCCGCCACGATGTCGGGATCGAACTGCGTCCCCGAGTTCTCGCGGATGACAGCCCGTGCGTCCACGAACGAGCTCGCCTTGCGGTATGGCCGATCGGTGGTCAGCGCGTCCAGCGTGTCGGCCAGCGCGAAGACGCGAGCCGCGAGCGGGATGTCCTCGCCGCCGAGCTCGTCCGGATACCCGGCTCCGTCCCAGCGCTCGTGGTGCGAGCGCACGACGTCGCGCGCCTCGCCGAGGAACTCGACGTCGCGCACGATCTCCCACCCGATCACCGGGTGGCGCGCCATCAGCCGGAACTCGTCGGGCTCGAGCGGCTCGGGCTTGTACAGGATCGCGTCGGGGATCGCGACCTTGCCGACGTCGTGCAGCAGGAAGCCGAACTCGATCTCGGGCTGGTCGGTGAGCTCCGCCCCCGTCGCCTCCGCGATCGCCAGAGCGTACGCGGCGACGCGTTCGGCGTGATGCCCGGTGTAGGCATCCCGCGCCTCGACCGCGTTGGACAGCGCGCGCACGGTGGCGACGTAGGAGCGCCGCAGCTCCTGCGCGGATTCGCGTTCGCGCTTGAAGGTGTCGCGCAGGTCCGCGGCGTAGCGCTCGAGCTGCTCGGTCTGCGCGCCCGCGCGCCGCTCGTGCTCGACGAGCTCGGCCCGCAGCCGCTCGACCTCGGCCTCAAGTTCGGTCGTGCTCACCCCCACGCGCCTCAAGCGTACTCGTCTCCCCCGTATTCGAGCGCCTGCAGGATCTCGCGCGCGGCCTCGTCGAAGGGCACCGGCTCGGGGTCCAGCTTGGCCAGCCCGGGGACGGCGTCCCCCATGGCGAAGACGACCACCGAGCGGGCGAGCCGCCGCCCGCGCAGGTGGATCGACCGCAGCACGTGCGGCGCGTTGGAGAGGCCGGCGTCGATCAGCGCGGCCTCGAAGCGGTGCGCCTCGCATTCGCGCGCGGCCGCGGTGGCGTTCGTCGTCCACGCGAAGGGGATCCCCAACCGCTCGAGCTCCGGCTCGAGCTGCGGACGCGTTCCCGCGCGCCCGACGACGAGGACGCGCACGCGACCCGCGAGCACGGCCGATCCCAGCGCGTACGTCAGCTCGTCCGCGTCGATCGGCTTGGAGACCGCCCACTCGGAATGCAGCGCCTGGCCCCCGGTGAACACGGAGACGATCACCACCGGCAGGTGACTGAGCTCGCGGTCGGAACGGACCGCGCGCAGGACCTCGAATCCGCTCATGCCCGGCATGAGGATGTCCAGCGTCACCGCATCGAAGGACTCGGTGCGCAATCGCTCCAGCGCCGCCTCGCCGCTGTGCACGGCGACCGTGTCGACGTCGAACGGCGCGAGCTGGGCCACGATCAGATCGGCGATCGCCGGCTCGTCGTCGACCACCAGCACGCGCTTGCCGCGAATCGCCTCGGCCGCGTCGGCGGCGGCCTCGGGCTCGAGCGCCCGCGGCAGGCGCACGCGGAAGGCCGTCCCCCGCCCGGGCTCGCTCTCGACCTCGATGGTCCCCCCGTGCAGGTCGACCAGCGAGCGGACGATCGACAGTCCGAGTCCCGTCCCGCCCGGGCCGCCGCCGTCGCCGGCGCGGTAGAAGCGCTCGAAGACCTGCTCGACCTCGTCCGACGTCATGCCCTGGCCCGTGTCCGACACCACCAGCGACACGAACCGGTCCTCGGCCTCGGCGGTGACGACCACGTTCCCACCCTCGCCCGTGTACAGGTGGGCGTTCGTCAGCAGGTTCACGAGGATCTGGCGCACGCGGGCGGCGTCGGCCAGTGCGCGGGGGAGGTCGGGCCCGACCTCGACGTCCAGCCGCTGGCTCTTCTCCTCGAAGCGCGGTCGCATGAGGGCCGCGACCTCATCGACGGCATCGGCGACGTCGAGCGGCCGGCGGCGCAGCCGGACCTCGCCCGCCTCGACGCTGGCGACGTCCAGCAGGTCGTTGGCCATCTCGACCATGCGGTCGGCCGCGAGCAGGATCATCTCGGCGAATTCGCGCTCGCGCGGGTTCAGCCCGTCCGAGCGGGCGAGCAGCTCGGCGAAGCCCTTGATCGACGTCAATGGGCTGCGGAGCTCGTGCGAGGCGGTGGCCACGAACTCGCTCTTGAGTCGGTCCAGGCGCGCGCGCTCGGACACGTCCCGCACCGTCCACACCGCTCCGGCCGCCTCTCCCGTCCCGAGCGGCGCCGCCGTGACCGCGAGCACGCGGCCGTTGTGCTCGACGACGACCTCGGCGGCGAGCGCGTCCTCGAGCGCCGGAAGCGGGGAGGCCGGGTCGTCCGCGCGCACGCCGGGCTGAAGAACGCCGACGAGCTCCTCCGCGCGCGGGTTCACCGCGGTGACGACGCCGTCGGCGTCGCAGGAGACGAGGGCGTCGCCGAGGCTCTCGACCGTGACGGCGAGCCGCTCGCGCTCGGCCTCGAGCGCACGGCCCGTGGCGTCGAGGTCGGTCGCCATGGCGTTGAAGCTCTCCCCCAGCTCGCGCAGCTCGCGCGGGCCGTCGGGATCCAGGCGCGGCTCGAGGTCGCCCCCCGCGACCCGGCGCGTCGCGTGTACGAGCTGGTCCAGCGGGCGGCGCAGCACGCCGATGAGCAGCGTGGCGAGCGCGAGCGCGGCGAGCACCGCCAGGCCGCCCGCGATGGAGATCGTCAGGACCGCCCGGCGCGTGTCGGCGCCCGCCTCGTCCCGGGCGACGGCCCGCCGCGTCCGCTGGCGGGCGTCGAGCGCGGGGGCCAGCGAGCGCACGTCCCCGCTCGCCAGGGCCCGGTCGACGAGGCGGACGCTGGCGGCGTCGCCGCGCGCAAGCCGGCGCGCGTCGTCACCCGCGGCCGCCAGCGCGGCCGCGGACTGGCGGCGCTGGGCGCGTCCCGCGAGCGTGTCCGGCGTGCGCCGCGCCGCCTCGGCCACGACCCCGGCCGCCAGCAGCCGCGAGCCGGCCGACTGCAGCTCGTAGGTCGCGGCGAGCCGATCCTCGTAGCGCTGACGGGCGTCGTACAGGGCGGCGATCCCGAACGCCGCGATCACCGCCAGCACAAGGGTCAGGCCGACCAGGGCGAACTGGAAGGAACGGGCGAGGGACAGTCGGCGCACGCGCGGAAGGTAGCGCCCGGACGGCCGCCTCGGCGGCGGAATGCCTGCCGGAGAGGGGTCGGACGAAGGGCGCCGCTCAGCGCGCGGCGCGGCGCGCCGCCTTGCGCTCCGCCGCCGCCACACGGCGCGGACGCTTGCGACGCACGCTCGGCGGCGCCCGTCCGTCGCGCGCACCCGGCTCCAGCGCCTCGTCGAGCACCTCGCGGATCTGGTCCACGAACACGAACGTCAGGTCTTGCCGCAGGTGCGCGGGGATCTCGTCGATGTCAACCTCGTTGAGCTTGGGCGCGATCACCTCCGTGATCCCGCTGCGCTGCGCGGCCAGTGCCTTCTCCTTCAGGCCGCCGATCGGCAGCACCTGACCGGTGAGCGTGATCTCACCCGTCATGGCGACGTCGTCGCGCACGCGGCGGGCGGTGATCAACGACACCAGGGCGGTCGCCATCGTGATGCCGGCGCTGGGCCCGTCCTTGGGAATCGCGCCGGCGGGGACGTGCACGTGGATGTCGTGCTCGGCGAACCAGTTCGCTGGCAGGTCGGGCGCGACCTCAACCGCGTGCGCCCGCACGTAGGACAGCGCCGCCTCCGCGGACTCGCGCATGACATCGCCGAGCTGGCCGGTGATCGTGAGCTTGCCCGACCCGGGCATCGCGGTGGCCTCGACGAACAGCACATCGCCGCCGGCCGGCGTCCACGCGAGCCCGGTGGCGACGCCGGGGGCGGCGGTGCGCCGCCGCGTCTCGGTGAAGAACCGGCGCTTGCCCAGCAGCTCGCGGGCGCGCTTCTCGGAAACGCTGTAGCGCTTGGTGACCTGGCCCTCGGCGACGAGGCGGGCGACCTTGCGGCAGATCGTGCCGATCTCGCGTTCGAGGTTGCGCACGCCGGCCTCGCGCGTGTAGTCGGCGATGATCGCGCGCAGGGCCGGGTCGGTGAAGTCGATCTTCCCCTTCGTCAGGCCGTTGCGCTCGATCTGGCGCGGGACGAGGTAGCGCTTCGCGATCTCGAGCTTCTCCTCTTCGGTGTAGCCCGCGAGCTCGATGACCTCCATGCGGTCGCGCAGCGGCCCCGGGACGGTGTCCAGTGTGTTCGCGGTGGTCACGAACATCGCGGCGGACAGGTCGAACGGGACGTCGAGGTAGTGATCGCGAAAGGTCGAGTTCTGCTCCGGGTCCAGCACCTCGAGCATCGCGCTGGCCGGATCGCCGCGGTAGTCGGCGCCCATCTTGTCGATCTCGTCGATCATGAAGAGGGGGTTGCGCGAGCCCGCATCGCGGAGCGCGCGGACGATCGTCCCGGGCATTGCGCCGACGTACGTGCGGCGATGGCCGCGGATCTCCGCCTCGTCGCGTACGCCGCCGACGCTGATGCGTTCGAAGGCCCGGCCGAGCGCCCGCGCGATCGACCGGCCGAGCGAGGTCTTGCCGACGCCCGGCGGGCCGACGAAGCACAGGATCGAGCCGCGCGCGTCGGGCTTGAGCTTGCGCACCGCGAGGAACTCGAGGATGCGGTCCTTGACCTTCTCGATGTCGTAATGATCCTCGTCCAGGATCTTCCGGGCATGGTCGAGATCGAGGTTGTCCTCGGTGGTCTTGTCCCAGGGCAGCGACGCGATCCACTCCAGGTAGCTGCGGATGACGCCGTGCTCGGCGGCCGCGGGGGGCAGGCGCTCGAGCCGCTGCAGCTCGCGGTCGGCCTGGCGCCGGACCTCCTCGGGGAGGTCGATCGCGTCGAGCTGCTCGCGCAGCTCGTTCGCCTCGGCCACCATCTCGTCGGCCTCGCCGAGCTCCTCCTGGATCGCCTTGAGCTGCTGGCGCAGGAAGTACTCGCGCTGCGCGCTGTCGAGCTCGGACTGGACCTGGGACTGGATCTTCGTCCCGACCGAGATCACGTCCAGCTCGCGCGCCAGGATCTCCGACAGCCGCCGCAGGCGCTTGCCCACGTCAACCTCTTCGAGCAGCGCCTGCTTCTCCTCGATCTTCAACCGCAGCGCGCCGGCGATCAGGTTCGCGAGGGCCGACGGGTCGTCGATGTTGGCCACCGCGAGCTGGAGCTCCTCCGGCAGGTACGGCACCTCCTCGACGATGGCCGTGAACGTCTGCTGGACGTTGCGCATGAGCGCCGTGAGCTCGATCGACTCCACGACGACGTCCGGGGCCTCCTCGATCGCCGCGATGAGGTAGGGCTGCTCGGCGGCCCAGCGCGCGATGCGCACCCGCTGGGCGCCCTGGACGAGCACGCGCAGCGAGCCGTCCGGCACCCGGATCATGCGCGCGATCACGCCCGCGACGCCGACGTCGAAGAGCTGGTCCGGGCCGGGCGTCTCGAGCTCGGGATCCTTCGAGGCCACCATCACCAGCATGCGGTTGCCCGCCAGCACGTCGTTGACGAGCTTTATCGAGCGTTCCTGACCGACGGCGAGGGGCGTGAGCGTGTCCGGGAAGGCGACCGTCTCGCGCAGCGGAAGCACGGGCAGGGCGCCGGGCAGCTCGCGCACCGCGGCGAGATCGACCGCCCCGTCGGCGCCGGGCAGATGGTCGATGTCGAGCTCGGCCACGTCGGCCACTATTCCTCCGGGCTCTTGGGTACTTCGATCGGCACGCTGCGGGGGCGCTCCTCGCTCAGCGCGATCGGGAGCTCGACCTGCAGGAAGCCGTCCTCGTAGACGGCCTTCGCCTCCGAGGTTCGCACCTCGGCGCCGAGCGGGATCGTCCGCTGGAACGCCCCGTGCTCGATCTCCAGCTGCTGGTACACGCGGCCCTCGCCGTGCTCGGGCCGACGGTGGCCCGAGATCGTCAGCTCGCGACCCTGGATCTCCAGGGCCAGCTCATCGGGGTCGATGCCGGCGAGCTCGGCGCGGACGACGACGCGCGGCGGGTCGTCGGCGTAGTAGACGTCGATCGGCGGCGAGAAGCCGCCGCGCCGGCGTGCGAGGCCGGTGCGCTCGAACACGTCGCCGAAGAGCTCGTCCATCTCGCGCCGCATGCGCTCGAAGTTGGCGAACAGATCGCGTTCGGGGGACATGTCCTCTGAGCTTAGTAGGCGAATCCCGGGTTCGCCCAAGGGCCGCGCCCCCGCATCCGCTCAGACCGTGTAGACGGCGCCTTCGTGCGCGACCTCGACCGGGCCGCCGAAGCCGCGGCTCGCCTCCTCGCGCGCATGGCCCTCGTCGAGCTCGTCGGAGATGTGCGTGATCACGACACGCCGCGCGCCGGCGCGCCGGGCGTGGTCGCCCGCCTCCGCGGGTGTCAGATGTCCCCGAACCCCGTCGCGCTCCGGGCGCGGCAGCGTGGCCTCGACGAGCAGCAGGTCGGTCTCGCGCGCGAACTCGACCAGCTCGTCGGTGGGCCGGCAGTCGGCCCCGAAGGTGAAGCGCCCGCCCCCGTTGGTCGAGGCGACGTCGATCGCGTGGGTCGTGCAGTAATGCGGGACGGCGTGGAAGTTGATCTTCAGCGAGCCGACGACGACCGGCTCGGACGCGTCGTACTCGCGCAGGTCGAAGGCCTTCTCGATCAGATCCTCGGTGCCCCACGCGCCGACGACGCGGCGGAAGGTCGCGCCCGCACCCAGCGGCGCATGCAGTCGGGGCCGCGCCGGCTCGTCGGTCCCGGGCCAGCGGTCGACCGGAACCGGCTGCTGGCGCGGGGCATACGTGAGGGCGTACGCGTAGGGGACGAGATCGAGGAAGTGGTCGGCGTGCAGGTGCGAGATCACGACGGCGTCGACGTCGACGTAGTCGCGGAACATGCGCAGCTTGGAGAACACGCCGTTCCCGCAGTCGACGAGCACGGTCGTCCCGTCGTCCTCGACGAGGTACCCACTGCACGCTCCGCCCGCATCCTGCCAGGACGGTGACTTGCCCAATACGGTGACCCTCAAAATCCCTCAGCTCTCTGTCTGAGACTCTACCCCGGTGCTGGAGTCCACTGTGCAGTTCGTCACGCCGGCCGCGTCGCTCACCGGGCAGTTCGACGAGACCGCTCTCGTCATCGGCGCCCTGCTCGTCGCCGGTGCATTGCTGGCCGGGATTGCGCACCGCAGCTTCCTCTCGATGACGGCGGTCTTCGTCCTCGTGGGCTTCGTGCTGGGGCAGGGCGGGCTCGGGGTGCTCGAGTTCAACACACGCTCGACGTTCGTCGACGACCTGGCGGTGGTGGCGCTCATCGTCATCCTCTTCCGAGACGGTCTGGAGGTCGACGCGGAGATGCTCCAGAAGGCCTGGCACGTGCCGCTGCGCGCGCTCGTTCTGGCCATGCCCTTGACCGCGATCATCATCGCCGGCGCGGCGAAGCTGCTGACGGACCTGAATTGGACGGAGGCGTTCCTGCTCGGCGCGCTGCTCTCGCCGACGGACCCGGTGCTTTCGTCCAGCGTGGTGACGAACCCCCGCGTGCCGCGCTTGATCCGTCATTCGCTCAACCTGGAGTCAGGGATGAACGACGGGCTGGCGCTCCCGGCGGTCATCGCCTTCTCGGCGGCGCTGGAGAGCGGGCATGGCGACTTCGTCTGGTGGGAGTTCGTGCTTCAGGACGTGACGCTCGGGCTCGTTTTCGGGATCGGTATGGGGCTGCTCGCGTCGTTCCTGCTGCCGCGCAGTTCCGGCCTGCGCGCGGGCCTCACCTCCCACCAGAAGGCGCTGTTCGCGCTCGGTGTCGCAGCCGCCACCTACGGCGTCACGGCAATCGAGCCGCATGGCAACGCCTTCATCGGAGTGTTCACCTGCGCCATCACGCTCGGCATCCGGCGCCCGGACGTGCGCGCCGCCTTCGAGCAGCGCGCGGAGGACATCATCGAGGTCGTCAAGCTCATGATCTTCGTCGTCTTCGGGTCGCTGCTGACCCTCGACGGGCTGTTCGGCGACGGTTGGGCGGCCGTCGCGATCGTCGTCGTCACGCTGCTCGTGGCGCGACCCGTGGCACTGTTCGCGGCGCTGGCACGCACCGGGCTGGACACGCCCACAAAGGCCTTCATGGCCTGGTTCGGCCCCAAGGGCGTGGCCACCATGACGTTCTCGCTCCTGGTGCTCAGCAAGCAGATCCCCAACGGCGAGCGGATCTTCAACCTCGCGGCGCTCGTCGTGTTCGCCTCGATCATCGCGCACGGCCTGACCGACACGCCGGGCGCGAACTGGATCGCGCGCCGCGCCGAGGCGCGCGAGCGCGGCTCACCGTCCGCCGGGGGCGAGCCGTCGGCGGTCCCGGCGTCCTAGCCGGCGATCGCCCGGGCCGCCGCGGCGGCGACCGCCGCGACGATCACGACCACGGGCAGCGACGCGCGCCGCCAGATCGCGAACGAGGCCGCGACCAGCCCCGCGGCGCGCTCGTCGATCGCGAGGCTGCGGCCCGACGCGAAAGTCTCGGTGATCACGAGCGCCGCAAGGATCGCGGGCGCGAGCAGCACGACAACCGCGGTGACCCGCGGCGGCAGGGGCCGCCCCCCGAGGGCCACCGGTCCCGCCGCCTTGATCGCCGCCGTCGCCAACACCAGCGCGCCGATCGTGATCCAGGCCGCGCTCACGCGCGCCACCAGGCCCCGGCGACCGCCGCGAGGCAGGCCGCGATGATCGGCAGGCCGGGCGCCACGGGAGTGAGGGCGAGCGCGATCGCCGCCCCGCCGAGGGCCACGGCGCGGGCCCGGGTCGTGCGCGCCTCCTCGACGAGCAGGGCGAGAAAGAACGCCGGGAAGATCGCGTACAGACCGAGGTCGCGCGGGTCGCCGATCGCGTCGCCGAACAGGACCCCGAGCGCGGTCCCCAGCACCCAGGCCGGGTACTGCGCGAGCGTGGCCCCGAGCATCAGGTTGCGGTCGAAGCGGCCCCCGCCGCGATTGGCCAGGGCCCATGACGCGTCCACCACCGCCTGCCCCTCGGCGGCGCGGCGCAGCGGGCCGCCGGACAGGGACGGCGCGTAGGCGACGCCCATCGCCAGGAAGCGCGCGTTGAGCAGGATGCCCGCGACGATCGCCGCGGCGGCGCCCCCGCCGGCGGCCAGCACGGCGGTAGAGCCGAACTGGGCCGCTCCCGCGAACACGAAGGCGGACATCGCGATCGCCGCCTCGGGGCCGATCACCCGCCGCGCGACCACGCCGAAGGACAGGCCGAGCAGCAGCGCCGCGGCGCCGAACGGCATCCCCGCGCGGATGCCGTCGCGGATCGTGGCGGGGCGCGCGGTCGTCGGAGCGGACACGGCGGCAGAGGCTATTCGGGCTATGCTCGACGGGCCGTGGCGAGGACGCTCGACGAGCTGATCGCAGCCTCGCGGGTGCTGGACCTCAGCCACCCGCTGACGCCCGACTTCCCTCTGTTCCCGATCTACAACCCGGTCGAGGTGGCGGAGCGCTTCACCGTGCCCAAGGACGGCTTCTTCGTGCGCGCGTGGTCGTTCGACGAGCATTGCGGCACCCACGTCGACGCCCCGGCGCACTTCGGAGGGCGGACCACGGTCGACGAGATCGATCCCGCCGAGCTGCTCCTCACGGCGGCCGTCGTGGACATCCGCGAGCGGGTGGCGCGCGACCACGACGCGGTCGTGGAGCCCGACGACCTGCTGGCCTGGGAGTCGCGCAACGGCCCGCTGCCCGACCGCTGCGCCGTGCTGGCCCTGACCGGCTGGGGCGAGCGCGCCGGCGACGCCACCACCTACCTCAACGCGGACGAGGCGGGGGTGCTCCACTCACCCGGCTTCGGCGCCGACGCCGCCGCGTTCCTCGCCGCCGAGCGCCCGCAGGTCCGCGCGATCGGCCTGGACACCGCGAGCCTCGACATCGGCGCCTCCGAGGACTACCCCGTCCACGTCGCCTGGCTGCCCGACGGGCGCTACGGGATCGAGAACCTCGCGAACCTGGAGCAGCTGCCGCCAAGCGGCGCCTCGCTCTTCGTGGGCGCGCCGGCGTTGAAGGGGGGGAGCGGGGGCCCGGCGCGGATACTGGCCCTTCTCTAATTGTCAGTTGTCAGTTGTCAGTTTTCAGTTGTCAGAAGCTCAGGATCGGCCGCCCGCCAACGCGGCCGGAGCCCTCGGTCCTGACAACTGACCACTGACAACTGACAACTCCTAGGTGTGAAGCGCAGCCTGTTCCTGCGCCGACGGAAACGCCCAGGCCGCGTGCGTGCGCTGCTCCTGGCGAAACGTGAAGCGGAGCTGGCGGGGCGGCTTGAGGCCGTCGGGGCCGGCGGGACGGAAGGTGCCGCACGGCTCG
>DASYIJ010000098.1:0-28032 GCA_035997675.1 Solirubrobacteraceae bacterium | reverse complement strand
CAGTGCAACGTCGAGTTCACCGTGCGCGACGAGCGCGTGCTGCGCGTGCTCGCCCGCGATCACGAGGGGGTCGACGACGGCTGGCTCTGCGACAAGGGGCGATTCGCCTACCAGTCCATCCACGTCGACGAGCGCATCACCGAGCCGCTCGTGCGCGACGGCGGTGTGCTGCGGCCCGTGAGCTGGGAGCGCGCGATGACGACGGCCGCCTCAGCGCTGTCGAAGGCGAAGGGCCGCGCCGCGGCGCTGGCCGGCGGCGAGACCACCAACGAGGAGGGGCTCCTGCTGGCGCGCATGCTGCGCGAGGGCCTTGACTCCCCGGACGTCGACAGCCGCGCCGGCGGCGTCCTGCCCGTGGAGCTGTACCGGGCGCTCGCGCGGCCCGAGCTGCAGGCCACGGTGCCGGACCTCGAATGGGCCCAGGCGGTGCTCGTGCTCGACTGCGAGCCGGTGGACGACGCGCCCGTGCTCGACCTGCGCCTGCGCAAGGCCGTTCGCCGGCACCGGCTGCGGCTCGCGGTGGCCACGAGTCGCCCGAGCTCCCTGGACCCCAACGCCGAGCGCTCGCTCCGGATCGCCCCCGGGGCCGGTGAGGCGCTGCTCGGCGCTCTCGATGCCGCCCTGGCCTCGAGCGGCGACGTCGACGGCCTCGCCGCCGCGGCCGGCGTGGCCGTCGAGGACGTGCGCGCACTCGCCGACCTGCTCTCGAGCGCCGGCGGCGAGGTCGCGATCGTGTGGGGCGAGCGGCTGGCCAGCGGCCCGCGCGCCGCGCACGCCGTCCGCGCGCTGCTCAACGTGGCGGCGCGCCTCGAGCTGGGCGACACGCCCGGCGGCGGCCTGCTCGAGCTGCCCGACGGCACGAACGGCCGCGGCCTGCGCGAGGCCGGCGTGCTGCCCAACGCCGGGCCGGGCTACGCCGACGCGCCGGCCGCGGGACGTCCCGCCAAGCAGATCGCCGGCGCGCTCGCCGAGGGGGAGCTGACCACACTGCATCTGCTGCACGCCGACCCGCTGGACACCCATCCGGACCGCCCGCTGTGGGAGCGTGCGCTGCGCCGCGCCACCACGGTGATCGCCCACGAGTCGCTCATGACCGAGACGGTGCGCGAGCATGCCGACGTCGTCTTCCCGGCCGAGTCCTACGCGGAGAAGGAGGGCACGCTGACCCATCCCGACGGCCGCCTCCAGCGACTGCGACCGGCGATCGGGCATCCCGGGGGCGTGCGCGCTGGCTGGCGGGTCCTGGCCGAGCTCGCCGAGCGCATCGGGCATCCCCTCGGAGTTCTCACGGCCGGCGAGGCCACCGCGCAACTCGCCGACGCCGTCCCGTTCTACGCGGGCGTGACGCTCGACGAGATCGGCGGCCGCGGCGTGAACTGGCAGGCGCGCGAGGCGGCGAGCGCCCTGCCCGACGCCGAACTGGGGCCGTTCGAGCTCGAGCGCCCGCCGGCCGCGCCGTCGCCCAACGGCGCGCTGCGCCTCGCCACGTTCCGTTCGATCTGGGCGTCCAAGGAGGTCGAGGCCTCCCCCGCGCTGAAGTTCCTCGCCCCCGAGCAGCGCGTGCAGCTCTCCCCAGAGGACGCCCAGCGCCTCGGTGTCGCGAACGGCGACCCGGTCGAGGTGGTCCACGACGGAGTGCGGGTGCGCGGCGCCGCGCTCGTGCACGCCGCCGTGCCCCACGGCACCACGCTGCTGGAGATCGGGACGGTGGCGGACTCGGCCAACGCGCTCACCAACGGCGAGCCGCGGCTGGTGGAGGTGCACCGGCGGTGAGCTACGTCTTCGCCACCGTCGGCTACTTCGAGCCCTGGTGGATCCAGGTGATCAAGGGGATCGTGATCTTCGTGATCGGCCTCAGCCTCGTGCCGCTGATCCTGATCCTCGAACGCAAGCTGATCGGCCGCTTCCAGGCGCGCTACGGCCCCAACCGCGTCGGTCCGTACGGGCTCATGCAACCGGTCGCCGACATCGCCAAGCTGCTGGGCAAGGAGCAGTTCCGCCCGCGCACGTCCGCCGGGGTCCTGTTCGCGATCGCGCCGATGATCTCGATCATGTCCGCCGTAGCGACCTTCGCGATCATCCCGTTCGGGAACGTCCAGGACATCTTCGGCACACCCGTCGGTCTCTACGGGATCGACGTCAGCATCGGCCCGCTGTACCTGTTCGCCTTCGGGGCCATCGCCTTCTACGGGCTGATGCTCGGCGGCTGGGCGTCGGGCTCGAAGTACTCCTTCCTGGGCGCGATGCGCTCGGCCGCCCAGCTCGTGTCCTACGAGGTGTCGCTCGGCCTGTCGCTCATCGGCGTCGTGTTCACCGCGGGCACGCTGTCGCTCACGGGCATCGTCGAAGCCCAGGCGGGCATGTGGTACATCGTGCCCCAGATCGTCGGCTTCCTCGTCTTCATCGTGGCCGGGTTCGCCGAGACCAACCGGACGCCGTTCGACCTGAGCGAGGCCGACGCCGAGCTCGTCGGCGGCTACAACACGGAGTACGGCGGAGGGCGCTTCGCCTCCTACTACTTCGCCGAGTACCTCAGCGTGCTCGTGGTCTCGGGCGTGGCCGCCACGATGTTCCTCGGCGGCTGGCTGCTGCCCTTCGGGATCGATCCGCCCGGCTGGGTCGACCCGTTCGTCGTTCTCTTCAAGATGTTCCTCTTCGTGGTCGTGTTCATCTGGATCCGAGCCACCCTTCCCCGCCTGCGCTACGACCAGCTGATGAGCTTCGGGTGGAAGATTCTCCTGCCCGTGGCAACGCTGAACGCTCTCGTCACGGCGATCCTGGTGGTGGCGACGCACTGATGAGTTGTCAGTTCTCAGTTCTCGGTTCTCAGAGGTCGGACTCTTGACCTGGTCTCCGGGCGACGACGTCGTCGAGGTTCAGCGTGGGCCCGAACCGGGTGGCGCCGGCGGCGCGTATCGGGCGTTCGGCGAGACGCTGCGTGGGCTCAAGACGACGTTCATGCGCATCGTCGAGGGGCCGGTCACCGTCCAGTACCCGGAGGAGAAGGTGCCGGTGTACCCGCGCTTCCGCGGCCGTCACAAGCTCCATCGCTTCGAGGACACCGGCCTGGAGAAATGCGTCGGCTGCTCACTCTGCGCCGCGGCCTGCCCCGCGGACTGCATCCGCGTCGTGGCCGCGGAGAACACGCCGGAGAACCGCATCTCGGCCGGCGAGCGCTACGCCGCGGTCTACGAGATCAACATGAGCCGCTGCATCTTCTGCGGCTACTGCGAGGTCGCGTGCCCGTTCGACGCGATCACGATGGGCCACGACTACGAGCTTTCGGACTACAACCGCGGCGACCTGATCTTCACCAAGGAGATGCTGCTGGTCGAGTCGCTCGAGCGCACCCCGCTGCGCACGGAGGACGAGTAGGCGTTGTCCGCGGTCTTCTTCTTCATCGGCGGTCTCGGCGCGATCGCCGGCGCCATCGGCGTGGTCGCGCTGCGCAACCCCTTCTACACGGTGCTCGCCCTGGTGGCGCACCTGCTGTCGCTGGCCGCCCTCTTCCTTCTGCTCGAGGCGCAGTTCGTGGCCGCGGCCCAGGTGATCGTGTACGCCGGCGCCGTGATGGTGCTCTACGTCTTCGTGGTCGCCTACATCGGCGGCCAGGACGAGCCCCTGGGCATGCCCGGGACCGGGCTCAAGGGTGCGGCGATGCTGGCCGCCGGCGCGCTGTTCGTGGAGCTGTGCATCGCGATGCTCGGGTCCGGGCTCAAGGCGATCGACTCACGCGGCGCGGCGCTCCCGGCGGACTTCGGCACGCCGCAGCAGATCGGTCAGCTGCTGCTGACCAAGTTCCTCTTCGTGTTCGAGGTGGCGTCGATCCTGCTGCTCGTAGCGGCGGTCGGCGCGGTGATCCTCGCGCGCCGCCGGCGCGGCCTCGAGGCCGACGAGGAGGAGGCCGACGCCGCACGCCGCATGATCCCCAGCGTGGCGCCCCCCGGCACCGGATCGATGGCCGAGGGCGCCGGGGGCGTGTCGCTCAGCCCGTCTCCGGGCGAGCGCGAGAAGCCCAAGGAGCCGACGCCCACCGGAGGCTGGTAGGGAGTGCGTCGGTGAACGTCGGCTGGTACCTCGCGGTCTCGGCGCTGATCTTCTCCGCCGGCGCCGCCGGCGTGCTCGTGCGGCGCAACCCGCTCGTGATCCTGCTGTGCCTCGAGCTGATGCTCAACGCGGGCAACCTGGCGCTGGTCGCGTTCTCGCGAATGCACGGCAACGCCGACGGGCAGGTCTTCGCGCTGATCGTGATGGTGGTGGCCGCATGTGAGGTGACCATCGGGCTCGGGCTGATCGTGGCGCTCTATCGGCGCCGGCTGCCCATCGACGTCGACGAGCTCCGGGAGCTGCGCGGGTGAGTCCGACCACGTGGGGCTGGCTCGTCCTGGTCTTCCCCCTGCTCGGGCTGATCGTCATCTCGTTGTCCTGGCGACGGCTGCCGGGGCGCACCGCCGGGTACATCGGGACGAGCGCGATCTGGCTGGCCTTCGCCTCCGCGGTCGGCGCCCTCGTGTCGCTCCAGGGCCGCGTCCCCGCCGACCGCCAGGTCACCTCGACGGCGTTCAACTACGCGAACTCCGTCGGCGTCGACATCAAGCTGACCATCCTGATCGACCCGCTGGCGATCTGGATGATGCTCATCGTCACCGGCGTGTCGGGGCTGATCCACCTGTACTCGATCAGCTACCTGGGCTCCGACCGCGGCTACGCGCGCTTCTTCGCGTACCTCAACTACTTCGTGTTCTCGATGCTCCTGCTGGTCGAGGCGGGGAACTTCGCGATCCTGATCGTCGGCTGGGCCGGCGTGGGCGCGGCGTCCTACCTGCTGATCTCGTTCTGGTACCGCCGCGGCACGGCAACGGAGGCCGGCATCAAGGCGTTCGTGATCAACGTGATCGGCGACGTCGGGCTGGTGCTCGGCACCTACTTCATCTTCAAGCACACGGGCACGCTGGACTTCCTCAAGACGTTCGACAAGGCGCCCGACGTGTTCTCCAGCAACGAGGGCGACCTCGTCGCGGGCTGTGTGCTCCTGCTTGTGGGCGCGTTCGCCAAGTCGGCGCAGATACCGCTCCACACCTGGTTGCCCGACGCGATGGAGGGCCCGACGCCGGTGTCGGCGCTGATCCACGCCGCCACGATGGTGACCGCGGGCGTCTATCTGATCGCGCGCATGTGGCCGCTGTTCGAACTGGCCCCGTCGGCCGAGGACGTGGGGGCCATCTTCGGCTGCGCCACCCTGATCATGGCGGCCACGATCGCCCTCACGCAGACCGACGTCAAACGGGTGATCGCGTACTCGACGATGTCGCAGATCGGGTACATGATCATGGGCGTGTCCGTGGGCGCCTACTCCGCGGGCATGTTCCACCTCTTCACGCACGCGTTCTTCAAGGCGCTGCTCTTCATGGCCGCCGGGTCGCTGATCAGCGCGATGGCCGGCGAGCAGTCGCTGGATCGGATGTCCGGCTGGCGCCGTGCGCTGCCGTTCACGTTCCTGTCCTTCATGACCGGCGGCCTCGCCCTGTCCGCGGTGCCGCCGTTCTCGGGCTTCTTCTCCAAGGACGAGATCCTGCTGTTCGTCGGCAACCTGGGCGGCTGGCACTGGGCGCTGTACGTGATCGGGTACATCGGCGCGCTGCTCACCGCGATCTACACGTTCCGGATGATCTTCCGCGCCTTCTTCGGCCAACCATGCGAGGAGGCCAAGGAGCTCGAGCAGGGGCACCTGGCGCACGCCGAGCCGTTCAACCCGCAGACCGGGGAGAAGGAGGACACGGACGTCGGCTTCCCGGGGCCCGAGCACCACATCGCGGAACGGGAGCGGCCGATGAGGGTGGCGATGTACGCGCTCGCGGTGGGCTGCGTGGTCGACGGCCTGATCCAGATCCCCCACGTGGACAACGTCGTGTCGAATTTCCTGCAGCCGAGCTTCGAGGCATCCAGGTACTTCGGCGAGACCGAGCCCGACGGCCTGCTGATCTTCGGGCTCGCTCTGTCGAGCGTGCTGTCCATCGTCGGCATCGCCGTGGCCTACCGCATCTGGGTGCAGCGCCCAGGTACGGCGGCCCGCATCCGCGAGCGGTTCGCTCTCCCCTACCGCGTGCTGGTGAACAAGTACTACTGGGACGAGGCCTATGACGCGGTGATCGTGCGGCCGCTCGCCGCCGCCGGGCAGTTCGCGCAGCAGACGTTCGAGCGCGTGGTCGTGGACGGGCTCCTGGTCGGCGGCACGACCAGCGTGGTGCGCGCCGGGTCGGCCACCGTCCGCGGCCTGCAGAACGGGTTCCTGCGCTACTACGCCGCGCTGCTGCTCGTCGGTGTGGCAGGCGTCTCCCTCTACTTCCTGCTCTCGAGCTCGTGACCTAGCCATGCCCCTTTCGATCCTCATCTGGTGCCCGCTCGCCTTCGCCGTCGTCGGCGCCTTCGCGTCTCCGCGCCTGACGCCGCGGATCGTGCTCGGGGGCTCCCTGATCACGCTCGGGCTCGCCGTCTACTACCTCTTCGCCTTCGACCCGCATGCCACCGGTCTGCAGTTCCTGACCGACGAGACGTGGATCTCCGTACTGGGCATCCACTACAAGCTCGGCCTGGACGGCCTCAACCTCTTCCTCGTCGCGCTCGCCGCGCTGCTTTCCGCCGCGGGGATCGGCGCGGCGAACCTGCGCGAGTGGGACCGGCCGCGGCTCTTCTACTTCCAGTTCGCGCTGGCCGAGTCGGCCGTGCTCGGCGCCTTCTGCGCCCAGGACCTCGCGCTGTTCGTCGTCTTCTTCGACCTCATGCTGATCCCGTTCTACTTCCTGATCGGGGCGTGGGGCGGCGGTCCGGACCGGGTCCGCGCGACGATGAAGCTCGTCATCTACACGCTCGTGGGCTCGCTGTTCATGCTCGCCGCCGCGATCGCCACCGGCGTGCTGGCCGGCGGCCAGGACCACATCACCTTCGTGCTCTCCGAGCTCCAGAAGGTGCCGCTGAGCCGGGGATCGCAGGAATGGATCTTCCTGTTCTTCGCGGCCGCGTTCCTGGTCAAGATGCCCGCCTTCCCGCTGCACGGCTGGATGCCCGACGGCTATCGCGCGATGCCGCTGCCCGTGCTGGCGGTGTTCTCGGCCGTCCTCTCCAAGGTCGGCGCCTACGGCTTCCTGCGCATCGTGCTCCCCCTCTACCCGGACGCGGCGGTGCACTTCCAGACGCTCCTGCTGCTGATCGCGCTGGCCTCGATCCTCTACGGCTCGATCATGGCCTTCACCGTGACCGACGCCCGGCTCGTCGTCGGCTACTCGTCCGTTGCGCAGCTCGGGTTCATCACGCTGGGGATCTTCGCCCTGAATCCCCAGGGCGCCCAGGGCGCCCTCCTGCAGATGGTCAACCACGGGCTGGTCACCGCGGCGCTGTTCTTCATCATCGCCCTGCTCGCGCGCCGTGCCGGCGGCTCCGAGGACATCCGCGACATGGGAGGGATCGCCTTCCGCGCGCCCGTGCTCGCGGCGCTGTTCCTGATCGTGGCGCTGGCGACGCTGGCGATGCCCGGCTCGGCCAACTTCGTCGGCGAGTTCTACATCCTGCTCGGCGTCTTCAACTCGAAGGTGGCGATCGCGGTCATCGCCTTCGCCGGGGTCGTGCTGGCGAGCGTCTACGTGCTGCGCGCCTTCATCCGCACGATGCACGGCCGCGTCGGGCCGAAGGTCGAGTCCTTCGACATCTCGCTGCGCGACGGGCTCGTGCTGGTGCCGCTCGTGCTGGTGATCCTGGCGCTCGCCGTCTATCCGCAGCTTCCGCTCGGACGCTCCGAGACCGCGACCAAGTCGAGCGTCAGAACCGCGCAGGCGGTCGCCAATCCGCCACAGCGTCCGGGCCTGGTGGGTCCGCCGACCCAGCAGAACGCCCCGCAGGGGACGCTGCCGCCCCAGGAGCAGGCCCCGGCGCCATGATCGCGCTCACCGCCAAGGGACCGCCGATCGACTGGTCCGCGCTGTCGCCGCTCGTGGCGCTCATCGGCGGCGCGCTCGTGGTGCTCCTCGTCGGTCTGCTGCCCGGGCGCGCCGTGCGCGAGCGCGGCGTCCCCGCGCTCACGATGGCCGCGCTCGGCGCCACGCTGGGCATGACGATCTGGCAGTGGCACGACCGGACGTCGATCATCTCCGGCGCGCTCCGAGTGGACGACCTCGGCCTCGCGCTCGGCCTCATCTTCCTCGCGGCCGCCCTCGCCGCCGTCGTGCTGTCCCTGGGGGCCGCCGCGCCCGAGCAGGCCGGACACGGCGAGTACCACGCGCTGCTGCTCTCCTCGGTCGCCGGGATGCTCGTCCTCGTCGAGGCGCAGAATCTGGTGACCCTCTTCCTCGGGCTCGAGCTGCTGTCGATCTCGCTCTACGTGCTGTGCGCCAGCGAGCTGCGGCGCGAGCGCTCGCTGGAGTCAGGGCTGAAGTACCTGGTCATCGGCTCGGTCGGGTCGGCGACCCTCCTGTACGGCCTCGCGCTGATCTACGGCGCCACCGGTGCGACGGACTTCAGCGGCATCGCGGCCGCGCTCAAGGGAAGCGTCGTGTCGGACCCGCTGCTGCTGACCGGTATTGCGCTCGTCGCCGCCGGACTCGCCTTCAAGGCGTCCGCCGCGCCCTTCCACCAGTGGACGCCGGATGTGTACGAGGGCGCCCCCACACCGATCACCGCCTTCATGGCGGTGGCCACCAAGGCGGCGGCGTTCGGGATCTTCCTGCGGTTCTTCGACGTCGCACTGATCGACGCCTCGCTGGACTGGGCGCCCGCGCTGGCCGCGATCTCCGCCATCACGATCATCGTGGGCAACGTCGGCGCGCTCGGGCAGTCGTCGCTCAAGCGAATGCTCGCGTGGTCCGGGGTGGGGCAGGCGGGCTACATGCTGGCCGGGGTGGTCGTCGCCACCACGCTCGGGGTCCAGGCGACGGTCTACTACCTCGCCGTCTACACGTTCATGAACGTCGCGGCCTTCGCCGTGGTCGCGGCGCGGGAGCGCGAGACCGGTCTCGGCGACGACATGGCGGCGCTGTCGGGCATCGGCGCCAGCCGCCCGTGGCTGGCGTGGCCCATGACGATCGCGATGCTGTCCTTGGCCGGGATCCCGGCCACCGCCGGCTTCGTGGGCAAGTTCTATCTGATCGACGCCACCGTGGCCGGGGGCTACACCTGGCTCGGCGTGATGATCGTCATCGGCTCGATGATCTCCCTCGGCTACTACCTACGGGTGCTCGCCGCCATGTGGATGCCGGCACGGACGACCCAGGCCTCGCCGCCGGACGCCCGGCCCGTGATGGCCGGCGGCTCGCCCGAGGCCGACGCCCAGCGCGACATCCCGGCGACGGCGGTCGCGGTCGTGTTCGGCGCCGCCAGCCTGGTCTTCGGGATCATCCCCGGCCCGCTGTTCCATGTGGCCGAGGACGCCGGGAGGGCGCTCGGCCTGCTCTAGCGAGCAAGCCGAGCTCCCAGTTCTCAGTGACGGCCTGACGCTTCGTGGGCGGCGCTACCCTCGTTGCCATGCGCGTGATGTACGTCAAGCCGGCGTGTCCGTATTGCCAGGAGGCGCGCGACTCCCTCGCCGCGGACGGCGTGGAGTGGGAGGAGCGGGATGCGACGACGCGCGACGACTGGCGCGCCGAGCTCATGGACTACTCCAAGGGCACCGGCCGGGTCCCGACGATCGTCAACTCCGGTCAGGTCGAGACGGTCGGCTGGAAGGGCCGCGGCTGACGCGTCCACTGAGCGGCCGGTCGGCCGCCCTGAGAACCGAGATCTGAGAACCGACAAACCCGGACCTGCAGAACTCCCTGCAAAACGCCGTAACCCTCCGCCCCGTGGCGTGTACTTGTGACGTTTATTACAAGTCCAAGGAGGGCTTTGATGGACTACCTCAAGCGGTTCGAGCCGCTGTTCCTGTTCCTCGTCGTGATCGGCGCACTGAACTGGGGGATGGTCGGCTTCTTCCACACCAACGTTGTCACCGAGGTCTTCAGCAACGGGACCGTCGTCGACGTGATCTATGCGGTCGTCGGCGTGGCCGGTCTGCTGATGGTCCCCCGCCTGCTGGACTGGGTGGGGCTGCATCTCGGCTCGGGCGACCACGCCCGCCCCAGCGGCGCGTAGATCACCGCACGGGCACCGCTTTTCCGACCGGGCCGGAGGCCAATCCGGCCCGGTCGGCGCATGTTGGGGCGGGCTTGCGGGTATTCAATGTCTGTCCGAAGTCGTTGAGAGCCTTCCTAAAAAGGGAAGGAAATGGTGAACAGAGCCGACAAGGAAAGCGTGATGTCCGATCCCCGTCAGGATCTCGACGGTCTACGCGACCGGATCAAGGACCGCCGCTACGCGGTGGACGAGCGTGCGGTCGCGCACGCCATGCTCAACCGGCCGATGATGCGGTTGTTCCTCGCGCCGCCCACCCGCAGCCGCCGCTCCGCCGCCTGACGAAGGCGCGCCGCCGCGGGCGCTAGCATCGCCCGCCCGATGGACTACCCGGTCGAGACCCTCTCCGACGCCGAGCGCGACCGGCTGCGCCCGTACGTCACGAACCTCGACCGCCCCGTCTTCGCGCTCGTCAATCTGCCCGAGACCGTCAAGGGCGCCCTGTTCGCCCGCTACTCGCGCTATCCCGGGACGCTGCGCCGATTGTTCCTCGACGAGTTCGCCGGCGACCTGCCGCAGGGCCCGGGCGCGCGGGCGGAGTACGAGGGCGCCGAGGGCACCCGCGCCGCACAGCTCTACGAGCGCATCTTCCTCGGCTACGGCGACGACTCCGTGGCGCAGCTCGGCGGAGCCCATATCGCCTGCGAGTGGGTGTCCAACGTGGTCACGAAGGTGCTCCAGCGCCCGCGGCTGGCCGCGTACCTCGAGCAGTCCACCCGCTACATCGCCTACGACGCGCCCATGCCGGACCCGCCCGGCGGCTACCGCTACTACCGCGACGGCGAGCTCGGCCCCGAGTACACAGCCGCCATGGACGGGCTGTTCGACACGTACGCCGCCGCGCTGCCCGCCGTAGCCGAGTGGGCCGACGAGCGGTTTCCGCGGGGCGCCGACGAGCCCGAGGCCGCGCACCGGCGCGCGATCCGCGCGAAGGCGCTCGACCTCCTGCGCGGGCTGCTCCCCGCCGCGTCGCTGTCGCACATGGGCATCTTCGCCACCGGCCAGGCCTACGAGCAGCTGATCCTGCACCTGCTCGCCCACCCCCTCCCCGAGGCGCGGGCCTACGGCGACATGATCCTGCGCGAGGTGCAGGCGGTGATGCCGAGCTTCGTCGCGCGCGTCGAGCGCCCGGATCGCGGCGGGGAGTGGATCGGCTACCTGCGCGATCGCGAGGCCGCCACTCGCCGCTGGGTCGCGCACCTGGGGCTGGACCGGGATGACGAGTCCGAGGCGGCCCGCGGACCCTCGGTGCGCCTGCTTCACGTCGACGGTACGCAGGAGGACATGCTGGCCGCGCTGCTGTTCGAGGCCGCCGGCGTGTCCGAAAAGGAGACCCGCGCGACGATCGCCCGTATGTCGGGCGCCCAGCTCGAGAAGTTGTGGGAGGACCTGGTCGGCGACCGGAGCAACCGGCGCTACCGGCCGGGCCGCGGCCTGGAGACGCTGCGCTACCGCTTCGAGATCGTGTCGGACTACGGCGCGTTCCGCGACCTCCAGCGCCATCGCATGCTCACGTCCCAATGGCAGGCGCTCACGCCCGACCTCGGCGCCGGTGTGCCCGAGGAGATCGACGAGGCGGGACAGGGCGACGCGTACCGGCGTGCGCTGGAGCGCTCGCGGGCCGAGTACGAACGGCTGGTCGACGCCGGCCTTCGCGGCGCCGCGCCGTATGCGCTCTGCCTCGGATACCGGATCCGCTACGTGCTCGACCTCAACGCCCGCGAGGCGATGCAGCTGATCGAACTGCGCTCCGGGCGCGAGGGCCATCCCACCTACCGGGCCGTCGCCCACGAGATGCACCGCCAGATCGCCGGGGTGCATCCGCTCGTCGCCGCGGCGATGACACACGTCGACACCGAGACCGAGCCGCGGCTCGAGCGCGTGCTGTCCGAGATGCGGACCCAGGCGAAGCGCGCCGCCGCCGGGGTGGGCTAGGCTCCCGGCCGTGGCCCGCCTGCCCTACGTCGAGCCCGCGTCCGCGCCGCCCGAGATCCGCGAGGCGCTCGAGAACCTTCCGCCGCTGAACATCTTCCGGACGCTGGCGCACGCCGAGGCGGCCTTCCGGCCGGGCCTTCAGCTCGGCGGCGCGATCCTCGGCCAGGGCGAGCTCGACCCCCGGCGGCGCGAGCTGGCGATCCTGCGCACCGCGGCTGTCACCGGCGCGGAATACGAGTGGATCCAGCACGAGGCGATCGCGCGCGGCGTGGGCGCGACCGAGGCCCAGATCGCCGCCGTCCGCCAGGGCGATCTGGACGCCGAGGACTTCGACGAGGACGACCGCCTCGTACTGCGCTGCGCCGACGAGCTGCTGCGCGACGACGGAATCCGCGAGAACACGTTCGCGGCCGCTCGCGAGCGCCTGTCGGACCGCGAGATCGTGGAGCTGATCGTCACCGTCGGCTACTACCGGATGCTGGCCGGGCTGATGAACAGCGTCGCGATCGACCTCGACGAACCGCTGGGCGACGCGGTGGTCGAGTCCGCCATGCGCCGCAACCGCTAGGTCGTCCGCGCGCGGGCACGGGAGAGCCGAGGTGAAGCTCCGACGCGCCACAGCCCTCGTCATCGCGGCCGGCGCCCTGGCCGCCCTGGCCACGCTGACGCTCGCGGCCGGCGGGCCCACGTCGCGCCCCGCGGCTTCGCGCGGCCCCGTGATCGGAGGCTGCCCGGTCTTCCCGGCCTCCAATGCGTGGAACCGCGACGTCTCCCATGACCCCCTGGACCCACGCTCGAGCGCCTACATCGTTTCGATCAACTCGCACGGGCCCCAGTTCCTGCACGCCGACTTCGGCGGCGGAGGCCATTATGGGATCCCCTACGGCGTCGCCTCGCGCAGTCAGCCCAGGGTCCCGATCCACTTCACCGATTACGGCGCCGAGTCCGACCGCGGTCCCTACCCGATTCCGCCCGGCGCGCGGATCGAGGAGGGCTCGGACCGTCACGTGCTCATCGCCCAGCGCGGCACGTGCCGGATGTTCGAGCTCTTCAACGCACAGCGGTCCGGCCGCGGCTGGAACGCCAGCTCGGGGGCGGTGTTCGACATGCGCTCCAACCGACTGCGCCACGAGGGGTTCACGTCGGCCGACGCCGCCGGCCTGTCGATCATCGCCGGCCTCGCGCGCTACGACGAGGTGCGCGCGGGCGCCATTCGCCACGCGCTGCGCTTCACGGTGTCGCACTCCCAGGGCGGCTACATCCACCCGGCCACCCACCGCGCCTCGAGCCGGACCGACCCGAACCTGCCGCCGATGGGGCTGCGGCTGCGGCTCAAGGCGTCCTACCCGACCGGTCGCTTCCACGGGCAGGCGCGGGTGATCCTCACGGCACTCAAGCGCTACGGGATGCTGGTCGCCGACAACGGCTCGGACTGGTACATCACTGGCGGGTCCGACCGCCGCTGGAACGACGAGGACCTCAACCAGCTCAAGGGCGTTCCCGGCAGCGCGTTCGAGGTCGTGAGCAGCGGCCGCATCCGCCACACGACGGGCTAGCCGCCCTCGAGTTCCTGCTGGCGCAGCTCGATCCGGCGGATCTTGCCGGTGAGCGTCTTGGGCAGGTCGTCGACGAACTCGATCCTGCGCGGGTAGGCGTAGGCCGACAGGTGGCCCCGGACGAAGCCCTTGATGTCGTCGGCGAGCGCGTCGGAGGGCTCCTGGTCCTCGGCCAACACGATGAACGCCTTGACGACCATCCCCTTCTGCTCGTCCGGCGAGGCGACGGCGGCCGCCTCGCGCACCGCAGCGTGCTCGATGCAAGCCGACTCGACCTCGAATGGGCCGATCCGGTACCCGGCGGAGATGATCACGTCGTCGGCGCGACCCTCGTACCAGACGTAGCCGTCCTCGTCCTGGCGAGCGGCGTCCTTGGTGTGAAACCAATCACCGCCGAACGTCTCCTCGCTCGCCTCCGGGTTGTTCCAGTAGCCGAGCGGGTAGTGCGGGTTGGACCGCGCGCGCAGGCAGATTTCGCCGCGCTCGCCCTGGGTCACCGGCTGCTCGTCCTCGTCGAGGATCTGCACGTCCCAGCCGGGCATCGGCCGGCCCATCGACCCCTCGCGAACCTCCATGAACGGGAAGTTCGCGCACAGGGGGTAGGACTCGGTCAGGCCGTAGAAGTCGAGCACCGTGAGCCCGTACTGGTCGCGGAACCACCGGATCGCCTCCGGGTTGAGCGGCTCGCCGGCGGAGCACACGATGCGGAACCGCTGGGGGAAGCGCGCGCCGGCGTCCTCGATGGCCATCATCGCCCGCATCGCGGTGGGCGTCGTGAACACGTTGGTGGCGCCGTGCTTGGCGAGCACGGCGAGCTGCTGCTCGGGGTCGAAGCCGCCCTGGCGCTGGAACACGAGCTGCGTCGCTCCCAGGCGCCACGGACCCAGCAGCGGAGCGATGCCCGCCGCCCACGCCCACTCGCCCATGCCGTGGAACAGCTCGCCGTCGCGCACGTCGTGGCAGTAGACGAACTCCTCGTGGGCGAGCACGTAGCGATGGGCGTGGAGGATCCCCTTCGCGAGGCCGGTCGTCCCCGACGAGTAGTACAGCTGGGCCGGATCGTCGGCGGAGGTGTCCAGCGTCTCGAAGTGGTCGTCGGCGCCGGCCAGCAGCTCCGGCGAGAGGATCAGCACCTCGTCGACCAGATCTGCGGGCATCCGTTCCGCGTTGGCGGCGTCGGTGACCAGCACGCGCGGCTGCGAGTCGCGGACCCGGTGCTCGATCCCGTCGTCGCCGTAGAGGACCGACATCGAGAGCAGAATCGCGCCCAGCTTCCACGTGCCGAGGAACACCGCGGCGGTCTCGGGCGTCGCCGGGGCGACCACGGCAACGCGATCGCCCCGTTGGACGCCGTGGGCGGCCAGGACGTTGGCCGCCCGGTTGGCGAGCGACTGCATCTCACCCCAGTTCACGCGGCGCTCGTTGCCCTCCCAGTCCTCCCACACCATCGCGAGCTTGTCGCGCGGATGCTTGTCGCACACGTCCCGCGCGATGTTGTAGCGATCGGGGACGTCCCAGCGGTGCTGGGCGCGGGCCTCCTCGTAGGAGGCCACGCCCGTCCCGATCGCTGCCACGTCAGCCCTCCTCGCTGCCGAACTGGGACTCGAGGTCCTTCACGACCTCGGGGTCGCGCAGGGTGGTCACGTCGCCCAGCTCACGCCCCTCGCCGATGTCGCGCAACAGGCGGCGCATGATCTTGCCGGAGCGGGTCTTGGGCAGGTCGGCCGACCAGATGATGCGCTTGGGCCGGGCGAGCTTGCCGATCTTCACGGCGACGTGCTCGCGGATCTCCGTTTCCAGGGCCTCGTCGCCCTCGGACTGGGTGCCCTCCAACGTCACGAAGGCGCAGATGGCCTGCCCCGTGTCCTCGTCGCTCTGCCCGATCACCGCTGACTCGGCGACCTTGGGGTGCGACACGATCGCGGACTCGACCTCGGCCGTCGAGAGGCGGTGGCCCGAGACGTTGATCACGTCATCGATCCGCCCGATGATCCAGAAGTACCCGTCCTTATCCTTGCGCGCGGCGTCGCCCACGAGGTAGGTCTCGGGGCCGAACCGGCTCCAGTAGGTCTCGACGTAGCGCTCGTCGTCGCGGTAGAGGGTCCGCAGCATGCCCGGCCAGGGGCGGGTCAGTACGAGCAGGCCCTGGTTGGTGCCGGCGTCCTCCCCGCTGCGTTCGTCCACCACCGCGGCCGCGATGCCCGGCAGCGGGAACGTCGCCGAGCCGGGCTTGGTCTCGGTGATCCCGGGCAGCGGGCTGATCATGATGTGGCCGGTCTCGGTCTGCCACCAGGTGTCGACGATCGGGCAGCGCTCGCCGCCGATGACGAGGTGGTACCAGAGCCACGCCTTCGGGTTGATGGGCTCGCCCACCGTCCCGAGCAGGCGCAGCGAGGACAGGTCGTGCCGGCCGGGGTACTCCGGGCCCCATTTCATGCAGGCGCGGATCGCCGTCGGCGCGGTGTAGAAGATCGTGACGCCGTAGCGCTCGATGATCTCCCACCAGATGTCCTTGTCGGGGTAGTCGGGCGCGCCCTCGTACATCACGCTGGTCGCGCCGTTGGCCATCGGGCCGTAGACGATGTAGGAGTGGCCGGTGACCCAGCCGACGTCGGCCCCGCACCAGTAGACGTCGGACTCGGGCTTGAGGTCGAAGACGATTTGGTGGGTGTAGGCCGCGCCCGTCAGGTAGCCGCCGGTCGTATGCAAAATGCCCTTGGGCTTGGCCGTCGACCCCGAGGTGTAGAGCACGTAGAGCGGGTGCTCGGCGTCGAGCGGCTCGGCCGGGCACTCGGCCTCGGCGGCGTCCATGGCCTCGCCAAACCACACGTCGCGGCCGTCCTGCATCTCGCAGTCCTCACCCGTGTGCTTGACGACGAAGATGGTCTCCAGCGTGGCGACGTCACCCATGACCTCGTCGACCTGCTGCTTGATCGGCGCCGTCTTGCCCTTGCGCCGTGCGCCGTCGACGGTGACCAGGGCCTTCGCGTCGGAGAATTCCATGCGCTCCTTGACCGACTCGGCCGAGAACCCGCCGAACACGACGTTGTGCGGCGCGCCGATGCGCGCGCAGGCGAGCATCGCGACGACGACCTCGGGGATCATCGGCAGGAAGATCCCGACGATGTCGCCCTTGCCGATGCCCTGGTCCTTGAGCGCGTTGGCGAAGCGCTGGACGTCGCGGTGCAGGTCGGCGTAGCTGATGTCGCGCTCCTCGCCCTCCTCGCCGCGCCAGTGGAACGCGATGCGATCGCCGAGCCCGGCCTCGACGTGGCGGTCGAGACAGTTGTAGGAGGCGTTGAGCTTGCCGCCGACGAACCATTTCGCGAACGGCGGGTTCGTCCAGTCGAGGACCTCGTCCCACTCCTCGAACCAGTCCAGCCGCTTTGCCTGCTCGGCCCAGAAGCCCTCCGGGTCGCGCTCGGCCTCTTCGTAGATCGCCGGGTCCTGTACGACCGCGTTGGCGCGGAAGTCCTCGGGCGGCGGGAAGCGCTCGACCTCGAGCAGCTTCTCGAGTTCCTCCTCCAAGCTCTTGCCGGTCCTCTCCTCGGTCGCCATGCGCAGCCTCCAGATCTACGTCGTTTCAGAGCGGCGGGCACGCGGCCGGGCCGGACTACAACGCTACTGCGGCCCGGCCGCGCGGGCCAATGTCACTTCAATGGTTTCACCGGGAGCACGATTCGACCGAAGGTCGAGTTCGTCACGGCCGCGAACGACGCGTACCACGCGGCCACCGCCGTGGCCAGGCCGAACCACCCGCCCAGCTTGACGATGCTCGTGTGGGTGCCCGCATTCCCGATGCCCAGCAGGAAGAACGTCACCGCCAGCAGCGCGAACACCACGCTGATGGCCGCGGTGGTGCGAAGCGACGCCACCCACATGTACGCGGTGAAGATGCCCCACGCAATGAGGAAGAGGCCGACCGCGTGGCTGGCGTCCGCCTTGTTCGGGATCTCCTTCGCGAAGAACGCGCCGTAGGCCCAGAACGAGAGCCAGAACGCGCCGAACGACGTGAACGCGACGGCGCCGAACGTGTTGCCCGTGCGGAACTCCCACATGCCGGCGAGCAGCTGAGCGAGCCCGCCGTAAGCCAGGGCCAGGCCGAGGACGACCGGCTCCCCGGCCTTGCTCACGATCTCGGCGTTGAACATGCTCAGCACGAACGTGGTCAGCGCGAACGCCGCAAGGCCCAGCGGCCCGGGGTCGGCCACCGTCCAGCCTCCGCGGGCCTCCGCGGCCGCCTCACGACCACCGGCTGTCGGGTCCCCGCGTGTGCCGCCTGCAGCTTCCATCGTTGCTCCCTCCGGTCGGATGAACCACTTGCGTGCCGACCGGGTCGATGAGGCGTCCGGCCGGACGCACTCCTCTCATCCCTCGATCTACCCGTGCCCCGTTTGGCGACCGGGTGGGTGTTCGCGTACGAACAGATTGGAATAATCTTCTAGAATCTCATTCCAATGCCTCCCGTCAATGACGTCGTATCCGCCAGCGCTCCCCGGAAGGAGGCGATCCTGACCGCCGCGCTGGACTGCTTCGTGCGGCAGGGCTACACGGCGACGACGGTCGAGGACATCTGCCGGGAGTCCGGCGCCAGCGTCGGCAGCGTCTACCACCACTTCGGGGGCAAGGACCGCATCGCCGCCGCCATCTACGTCGACAGCCTGGCCGGCTACCAGGCCGGCTTCCTCGCCACCATGCGCGCGCATGACGACGCGCGCGCCGGCGTCGAAGCGCTGGTCCGCCATCACCTGGCCTGGATGCGCGACCACCCTGACGTGGCGCGCTTCGTGCTCGCCGTCGGCGAGACCGAGGTGGTGAGCGCGGCGACGAGCGTGCTGCGCCGTCTCAACCGTGCGTTCTTCGCGGCGGTCGGCGAATGGCTCGCCGGCCATCCGGAGCTCCCCGACCTTCCGCCCGACCTGCTCGAGTCCCTGCTGCTCGGGCCCGCCCAGGAATTCACGCGCCACTGGCTCGCGGGGCGCGCCACGACCACGCCCGAGCGAGCGGAGGCCGTCCTGGCCGCCGCCGCCTGGCACGCACTCACGACGACCGAGGAGCCCCGATGACCGCCGCCCCGTCCTATGACGACTTCGTCGCCCACGCCCGCGCCGACGAGCGCACGCTCGTCGCGATCGAGCGCGCGGACACCCACGCGATCGTGCGCCTCGACGACCCGCCGTCCCTCAACGCACTCTCGGCGCCCCTCACCCTCCAGCTCCACGCCGCCCTACGGGAGCTGGCCGGCGAGCCCCGAATCCGGACGATCGTGCTCACCGGCGCCGACCCCGCGTTCTCGGCCGGCGGCGATCTCAAGCTCATGCAGGGCTACGCCCACCCGGTCGTCGACGCCGCCGAGGAGGGCACCCCGGCGCTGTGGCGCTGGATCCGCGGCGAATTCGGCGGCATCGCGCGGCTCATCACGCGAACCGACAAGACGTTCGTCGCCGCCGTCAACGGCGCGGCCGCGGGCGTCGGCCTCGCGTTCGCGCTGGCCTGCGACGTGATCCTCGTGTCCGAGCGCGCCCGCATCGTCCCCGCCTTCGGCCGCATCGGCCTGCTGCCCGAGGTCGGCAACAGCTGGCTGCTCACGCGCCGGCTCGGCTACCAGGGCGCCTACGCGCTGTTCGCCTCGGGCCGCCACCTCTCCGGCGCGGAGGCGGTCGAGCTGGGGCTCGCGAACGAGCTGGTCGACCACGAGGAGCTGTTGGATGCGGCCCGGGCCTGGTGCGCGCGCATCGACGAGCTGCCCGACCACGTCGCCCGGATGATGAAGCCGCTGCTCCGGGCCGCCGTCGATCTTTCCTGGGAGCAGGCGATCACCCTGGAAGAGTTCGCCGAGCCCGGCTGCTTCACGACCAGCGCGCATCGCGACGCGGTGCAGGCGCTGGTGTCGTCCTAACGTCTCGAGCCTACGCGTTGGCCTCGGCCGCGGGTGCGGCCTGTTGGTCCGGGTCGAACGGCGGCGGGCCGAGGAGCTCGATGTGCTCGCTGCGCTCGGCTGCCTCGCGCAGCCTCGCGAAATCGGGCGGGCGGGACGCGTCCGCTTGCGAGGTCGCCGGCTCGCTTACGCTGCGATAGAAGGCCTCCCCGGCGCCGGGCGTCATCACGGCTAGGAGGCGAGCGGTCTCGGAGGTGACGAGGAAGGCGTGGGGCACCCCGCGCGGCGCCACGAAGAGGCCGCGTTCACGCACTCGATGCTCCTCGCCGTCGACGTGTACGAGGATCTCGCCTTCGAGCATGTAGATCGCCTCGTCCAGATCGGGATGCACGTGCAGCGGCGTCGTCTTGCCGCGAACCACGTGGTCCTCCCACATGGCGAACGAACCGCCCGTCTCCGCCGTGGTGGCCTTCATCGTGAATATCCCGCCGCCGGCGAACCAGAAGCGTTCGCCCTCGTCATCCTGCCTGATCACCGGAACTGCGTTGCTCATTCGGGGCTCCTCGCCGCTGACAACATGGGACTCTGGTGCCCATGGACACTAGAGTACCATTACGGTCATGTCAATCCCGTATGAGTCGACGGGTCGCACGGAGCAGAAGGCTCGCACCCGCAACGTCCTGATCGCCGCCGCACGCGCGCTGCTCGCGGATGGCATCACACCCACCGTGGAGCGAGCCGCGGAGCGAGCGGCGATTTCCCGCACGACCGCCTTCCGCTACTTCCAGAACCAGCGCGCTCTGGTGCTCGCGACCTATCCCGACCTCGAGGAGCCGTCGCTGCTGGGGGCGGCGGCGCCAGCTGATCCTCTCGCAAGGCTCGAGGCCGTCGTCGACCACTTCCTGGGCCAGATCGTCGACCACGAACCCGAGCTTCGTGCACAGCTGCGGCTCTCGCTCGAGACCAACCCGCCGCAACCCGAAGCGTTGCCGCTTCGCCAAGGGCGCGGAATCGGCTGGTTCGAAGACGCACTCGCGCCGCTGCGCGACCGCATGACCGAAGCCGACCTTCGGCGGCTCGTACTGGCGATCCGAGCGACCACGGGGATCGAGGCCCTCGTGTGGCTGACCGACATCGCCGGCCTGTCGCGCGACGGAGCGGTCGAGATCATGCGGTCATCGGCGCTCACGTTGGCGCGATCCGCAATCGCAGACGCGACGACACCCGACTAGTCCCGCGCGCATAGAATCGCCCTCCCGACCCCAGGGAGGAGCGATGGCCGACGAGGCGACGAAGTACCAGCTCACCGAGAGCGAGATCCCCACGCACTGGATCAACCTGCTCGGCGACCTGCCCGGCGACCCGCTGCCCCCGCTTCATCCCGGCACGCTGGAGCCCGCGGGCCCGGACGATCTCGCGCCGCTCTTCCCCATGGGGCTGATCCAGCAGGAGGTCTCAGCCGAGCCGGAGATCGAGATCCCCGCCGAGGTGCGCGACGTCTACCGGCTGTGGCGGCCGACGCCGCTCTACCGCGCCCGCCGCCTGGAGGCGGCGCTCAAGACGCCGGCCCACATCTACTACAAGTACGAGGGCGTCTCGCCGCCGGGCTCGCACAAGCCGAACACGGCGGTCGCGCAGGCTTACGAGAACGCGCGCGCGGGAGTGAAGAAGCTGGCGACGGAAACCGGAGCCGGCCAGTGGGGCTCGGCGCTGGCCTTCGCCTGCCAGCTGTTCGGCTTGGAGTGCGAGGTGTTCATGGTGGGCTCCTCCTACGACCAGAAGCCCTACCGCCGGACGATGATGGAGACCTGGGGCGCGACCGTGCACCGGTCGCCGAGCGATCTCACCGAAGCCGGGCGCTCGCAGGCCGACCACCCCACGGGCTCGCTCGGCATCGCGATCTCGGAGGCCGTCGAGATCGCGGCCGCCGATCCGTCGTGCAACTACGCCCTCGGCTCGGTGCTCAACCACGTGCTGCTGCACCAGACCGTGATCGGGCAGGAGGCGATGAGCCAGATGGCGCTGGCCGGCGAGGAGCCCGACGTGGTGGTGGGCTGCGTCGGCGGCGGTTCGAACTTCGCCGGGCTCGCCTTCCCGTACGTGCGCCGCGTCCTGCGCGGCGACGCGCAGACCCGATTCCTGGCCGCCGAGCCCGCCGCGTGCCCGACGCTCACGCGCGGCGTGTACCGCTACGACTTCGGCGACACGGTGGGTCTGACGCCGCTGATGCCGATGTACACCCTCGGGCACGACTTCGTGCCGCCGCCGGTGCATGCGGGCGGCCTGCGCTACCACGGCGACGCGCCGATGCTGTGCGGACTCGTCAAGGCCGGCGCGATCGAGGCGCGCGCCTTCCGACAGAACGAGACCTTCGAGGCCGCCCTGCGCTTCGCACGGACCGAGGGGATCATCCCGGCGCCCGAGCCGGCGCACGCCATCCGCGCGGTGATCGACGAGGCCGAGGAGGCACGCGAGGCCGGCGAGCCGCGGGTCATCCTCTTCGGGCTGTGCGGCCACGGGCACTTCGACCTGGCGGCCTACGAGGCCTACCTGGCCGGAACGTTGGAGGACCCGGAGTTCTCGGAAGCGGAAATGGAAGCGGCGGTCGAGCAGTTGCCGGACGTGCCGGCGCCGGCCTGAGAGTTCTCAGTTCTCAGTAGCGCAGGATCCCTCGCTCTGACAACTGACAACTGACCACTGACAACTAGCGGCGCCGCTTGCGCTTGCGCTTCTTCGAGCTGGAGTGGCGTGCGCCGCTGGATGCGACCGCCGCTGCCGGCTCGGGCTCCGGTTCGGCCTCGGCATCCCCGTTGCCGGCCGCCTTGGCCCGGGCGGCCTTGGTCTTCTCGCGTTCCTCGCGCATTTCCTGCTGCGTGGGCCATGGCTCCGCCTTGCCGGTCTTCCAGGCGGGTGGGACCCCGTTGGGCCAGCGGCCCAGGAACAGCGCGGTCAGCGTCAGCAGCCAGAAGGGCTGGACCACCTGGAGCGTGCCCAGCGGGATCACGAACAGCACCCCGACGATGATTCCCAGCACACCCATGAACCGGGTGAGCAGCCCGACCCGCATGGCGTTGAGCGAGATGAGCACGAACGCGAAGCCGAGCGAGAGCTGGCCGGCGAGCACCAGCCCCTGCATCCCCTTGAGGATCCCCGCGTCCGTGAGGTGCTTCGCCTCGGTGTAGGTCTGGGCTCCGCTGGTGACGAAGGTGTGCGCCTTGCTGAGCAGCACCACCTGGAGCGCGATCTGGCCGAGGCCGGCGGCGATCGGTCCGAACCATGCCGCGATCAGGGCGACGTTGGGCAGCTGGGGCCGTCGCGCCTTGGTCGCCCGGAACAGGTAGACGAGGGGCGCGATCATGCAGACGGAGCCGAGTCCCGCAACGATCGTCGCCAGCAGCAGCGACGAGGAGTGATGGTCGTAGAAGATGAGCTGGGACGTCAGCTCGTTCGTCTTCGAGCTCGACAGCGTGGTGACGAGGCCGATCCCGCCGGCCAGCACGAGTACCGCCCCGGCCGCCGAGGCGATGGCCGCGCGCGTGCGCCAGCGCGCCTCGAATGCGAGCACCTCGGCGGGTGACATCAGCGCGTGCCGGGGCCGAGCCGGGGCGGCTGGTAATCGGGCGGGTGAACGGCGAGCGGCTCGGGATCGTGGGGGCCGTCGACGAGGCGCGACAGCCCGCTGCCCGCCACGAGCACGAGATCGAGCGCGGGCGCCATCAGGGAGATCAGGGCCTCCACGCGAGCGCGCGTGCGCTCCTGTTCCGACGTCATCGCGGCCATGGGCGGGCGATTGTACGCGCTCCGAGCCGCGCCCCCGGCCGCGGGATACACTCGGCCCGCATGCTGATTCGCGACGTGATGACCGAGTCCGTGGTCACCGCCGGGGCGGACAGCTCGGTGCGCGAGGTGGCTGAGCTCATGCGCGAGCGCAACGTCGGCTCCGTCGTGCTCCTGGCGGACGACGCGCCGGCGGCCATCGTCACCGACCGCGATCTGGCCGTCAGCGTGCTCGCCGACGATCGCAACGGCGGCGACCACGCGTCCGACCATGCGTCGGCGCCGGTCGTCACGGCGGCCGTCGGGATGGACGTGCGCCAGGCCGCCGAGCTGATGATCTCGCACGGAATCCGGCGGCTCCCCGTGCTCGACGGCACGCGACTCACGGGGATCGTGACGCTCGACGACCTCGCCGTCCGCACCGGGGACCCGGAGCTCATGCACAACCTGACCAGTCAGATCACGCGCGCGGCCCTGCCCGAGTTCTACTTCCACAACCGGGGAGGCTGACGTTGGCCCTCGCGGGAGCGATCGCCGTCTACGGGGCCACCGGGTACACCGGCCGGCTCGTCGCACGCGAGGGCGCCCGGCGGGGTCTGCCGATCGTGCTGTCCGGCCGGGACGCCGGGCGCCTGCACGCCGTCGCCCGGGAGCTCGGAGTCGACGTCCCGGTTCGCGCCGCCGCGCTGGACGACCGCGACGCGCTCCGCCACGCGCTCGGCGACTGCGCGGCGGTGATCAACTGTGCCGGTCCCTTCACGCGGCTCGGCGAACCGGTCGTGCGCGCCGCGGTCGAGACCGGCACCCACTACGTCGACACGACCGGCGAGCAGCCGTTCATGCAACGCGTGATCGAGCGCTACGACGATGCCGCGCGCGCGGCCGAGGTCGCCGTCGTCCCGGCCGCGGGCTTCGACTACCTCCCGGGCGACCTGATCTCGCGGCTGGCCGCCACCGGCCACGAGCCCCTGCGCGAGCTCGTCGCGGCCTACGCCGTGACGGGCTTCGCCGCGACCCGCGGCACTCTGCATTCCGCGCTGCAGGGCATGCGCGGCGGGGACGTGGCGTACGAGGACGGGGAGTGGCGCCGCGCCGGGCCGGGCCCGTTGCGCGCCTCCTTCACGTTCCCCGAGCCGGTCGGGCGCCAGCCGGTCGCGAGGTTCCCCGCCGGCGAGGTCCTCACCGTGCCGCGCCACACCCGGACCCGCAAGGTGACGACGCTGATCACGACCACGACGATCCTGCCCGTGCCCGCGCTCGCGCCCGTGGTGGCCGCGCTCACCCCAGCACTCGGCGTCATCCTGCGCACCCCCGTGCGGGCCCTCGCGGATGCGGCCATCGACCGCCTCCCGGAGGGGCCCTCCGAGGAGCAGAGGCGGCGGTCGCGGTTCACCGTCGCCGTGCTCGCCCACGGCGAGGGCGGCGCGACGGGCCGGGGCGTCGTGAGCGGCGGCGACGTCTACGGCCTCACCGCCGCCTCCGCGGTCCAGGCGGCATCGCTCCTCGCCGACGAGGGTTACGACCGGACCGGAGTGCTGAGCCCGGCGAGCGCCTTCGAGCCCACGGCCTTCCTCGACTACCTCGGCGACCACGGGCTCACCTACGAGCTGGACCGGGTCGCGGAGGCCGCCGCGATCTGAGTTTGCGGGGGTCGATCTGCCCCGCCTGCGCCGGCGCGCTCGCGCCCTGGCGGCGGGCACCCGCCTCCGAGCCGGCGCTCGCGGGCTCGTTCCTCCTGCTGCGCTGCAACGGCTGCGGCACGGCCGTGACGGGCGGATCGCCGGTCCCCGAGTTGCACGACAGCGGTGCGTACGCGGCCGCCCCGCCCCGCCTCGCGCGCGCCGCCGCGCCGGTCCTGCACGCGTTCGACCGCGCGCGGCTCCGGCTCCTGGCCCGGGTCGCTCCGCCGCCGGGCCGCCTGCTCGACGTGGGCGCCGGCCGCGGGCGCTTCGTAGCCGCCGCGCGGACCGCCGGATACGACGCGAGCGGGCTCGAGCCGTCGGCCGGCCGGGCGCGGGCCGCCGAGCACGAGCACGGCGTGCGGCTCGCGCCCGGCGGCATCGAGGACGCCGATGTCGGCGCCGGCTCGCTCGACGCCGTGACGCTGTGGCACGTGCTCGAGCACGTCGAGGCGCCGGGCCCACCCGTGGCGCGTATCGCGGGCTGGCTTCGCCCGGGCGGCGCGCTGCTCGTCGGCGTCCCGAACCTCGGCAGCCTCCAGGCGCGCGCGGGCGGCCGGCGTTGGTATCACCTCGACCTCCCGCGGCACCGCACGCACTTCACCGTGCCCGGCCTGCTTGCCCTCCTGCGTCGCGCCGGCCTGGAGCCGGTCTCCGTCCACCACGTCCTCGCCGAGCACAACGCCTTCGGGATGTGGCAGTCGCTCGTCAATCGCGCGACCACGACGCCGTCCTATCTCTACAACCTCCTCAAGCGCAACGCGAACCCGGCTCCGGCGGACCTGGCCGTCAGCCTGCTGGCCCTCCCACTCGTGCCGGCGGCCGCCGGGCTCGAGCTCGCCGCCGGCGCGGCTCGCCGTGGCGGAACGGTGGCCGTGGCCGCCGTCAGGGCAGGCTGAACGCGTTCCCCAGCAGCCGGTAGCCGGAGACGTCGGGGTGGTTCCCGTCGACGGTGAACTGCGCCCGCATCCGGCCGGGTCGCGAGGGGTCGGCGAGCGTGTCGTGGAACGGGAGCACCGGCACCCGCTGGTCGCGTCCGAGCTGGGCGATCAGCCGGTTGAGCTCGTCGATGCGCGCCGTGAATCGCGGATGGCCGTTGTTCCACGGCAGCACGTCCGTGAGCGCGACGCGCAGGCCGCGCGCCTTGCCACGGCGGACCATGGTGCGCAGGCCGTCCGCGGCCGCGCGCACCGGACGCCCCTGGGCGATGTCGTTGATCCCACCCTGGACGATCAGCACCTGGGCGCGGCGCGTGCACCGATCGAGGCGGCGCGCGATCTGGTCGGTCCGCTCGCCGAACACACCGCAGTTGCGAAAGCGCGCATTGCGGCCGAGGCGGCGCTGTGCCCAGTACTCGTACTGGCTCTGGTCGTTGAGCTGGTCCGGCGCTTGGGCGCGGACGCGCGGGTCGGGATCCCACAGCGGCGATCCCGCCGTGATCGAGTCGCCGAGCGCCGCGATCAGGACCGGGCGCGTCGGGCGCCGCGCCGGCGGCGGGGCGATCTCCCCGGCCGGAGTGGTCGGCCGAACCTGTGTGCCGGCCGCGCCACCACCGCCTCCGCCGCCGCCGCCGCCGCAGCCGGCGAGCGCGACGACGGCGAGCAGCGCCGCCGCGCGTCTCACGGCGCGTCCGCGAGCTGCGCCCGGATCGCCGCGACGCCGTCGGCGCCCTCCTCGCGACGCACGACCGGCACCAGGCCCGCGAGCGCGTCGGCCGCCTCGCGGACGGGCCCCGAGGCGCCGGGTGACGTGAGGACGACCAGAGGCATGGCCAGCGCGCGCAGCTCGGCGCGGGTGACCGGCCAGCTCGCCAGCCCGCCGTAATCGGCGAAGAACGCCGCGTGGTCGGCGCGCGCCCACGTGCGCCGCGGGCTGTCGGCCGGTTCGCCGCGGGCGTCCAGCCACGCGTCCACGCCGCGCTGCGGACCGCCGTCGCGTAGCGCCTCCTCGAGCGCGACCCGCTCGTCGGACAAGCTCTCGGCGGCGGCGGCCGAGAACTGCAGCACGGGCGCGTCGAGCAGGACGGCCGCGCGCACGAGCCCGGCGTGCCGCTTGCAGAGGTCCAGGCACACGAGCGCGCCGAAATCGCGGCCGCACACCACGGCCGGGGCGGCGTCGAGGGAGATCAGGAGCGCGGCCGCGTCCTCGGCCTGCTCCTCGGCGGTCGTGCGCTCGTAGGGCTCGGGCGCGCCGGACTCCCCGTATCCGCGGCGGTCGTAGGCGATCGCGCGCGCATCCTGGGCGAGGTCGGCCGCCGTCGCCTCCCAGCCCGCGGCGCGGTCGGCCATGCCGTGCACGAGCAGGACCGCTGGGCCGGACCCCTGCTCGAAGCAGGCCAGCGGCACGCCCGCGCCTTCCACGATGGCCATGGGCGCTAGCCTACGAGGCATGGAAGGCTTCGGTGGCATGTTCGGTGACCCGGAGGAGATGCAGCGGCGGTTGGCCGAGTTCGCGGAGCAGATGCAGGGTCAGCAGAAGCTCGCCTGGGCCGACAACGCGATCAAGCTCGCGGTCGAGCTCACGGTCGCCGCGGTGAATCGCGTCCACCTCGAGGGCGACGTCGAGCAGCAGGCCCAACAGATCCGCTCGGTGATGGCGATCGTCTTCCCCGAGGCGGTCACGCTCGTGCGCGAGGCCCGTCAGGGTCTGCAGTAGCGCCGGAAGCCGAGGGCGACGCTACGTCGCGGCCTCGGCCGTCTGCTGGCGATCGCGGTCCTCGCGGCCGAGCCGGATGACCTCCCGGAAGGAGCGCATCCGGAACACGAGGGCGAGCGCGACGAAGCCGAGGCCGGCACTGAACGCCGCGATGGCGATCTGCTGGCCGACCGAGTAGGCGGCGACGGTCGCGCCGGTCGCCGAGCCCGCGAACACCTTGACGAGCAGCGCCTGCTGCACGCCCGCGCCACCCGGGGTGAGCGGAATCAGCGACGACACGGCCGCGACGCCGTAGACCAGCAGCACGTTGCGCACCGAGCCGCCGACGTGGAAGGCATCGAGGAAGCACCAGAAGGCGCCGAAGCGCGAGAACCACGCCACGGCCTGCACCGACCAG
>DASYIJ010000070.1:0-6515 GCA_035997675.1 Solirubrobacteraceae bacterium | reverse complement strand
GCGAAGAGAGCGTCGCTCTGCTCGGCCGGCTTGGCCGCCTCCACCGTGGCGGCTCGCAGCACGGCGCGCGCCAGCGGGGCACGGTCGCCCCGCAGCGCCGCGCGAACCGCCGCGGGCGTGTCCGCGCGCAGCACCGGGTCGAAATCGCCGGAGACCGCGATCTGCGCCAGCGCCGAGGCGTCCAGGAGCATCTTCCGGCGCCGGCCGCGCCCGTCGTAGGCGGTGCCCGATCCCGGGGCGGCGTCGAACCGCGCCGACAGGCGGCGCAGGTCCGGCAGCGGGTCCAGCCCGAAGCGCGCGCACGCCCCTCCCGCACACAGCGCCCCCAGGACTCGCGGCAGGGCGGCGAGGGTGCTGCGCGTCAGCGGGTCCCCCGCGTCGGGGAGCACGACCGAGTCGAGGATCAGGCCGTCCACCTGGGCCGGGTAGCGCTTCGCATAGGCCTCGGCCACCTTGGTGCCGTACGAGGTGCCGTAGAGCGTCAGGCGCGCCACGCCGAGCGCCTGGCGCACGGCCTCGACGTCCTCCACCGAGTCGATCGTGGTGTAGTGCGCGCGCGCGGGCCCGAGGGCGTTCGCGCACGCCTCGCCGGCCGCGGCCACCTCGGCGGGCGACGCCTCGGGATGCGCGTTGAGGCGCTCGAGACCGGAGCAGCGCAGCAGGCCCGATTTGCCCGTCCCGCGCTGGTCGAGCACGATCAGGTCACGGCTGCGCAGCGCGGGGCCGAGCAGCGTCGCGAAGTCGCCGGCCACCGGCGTCGCGGCCTGGCCGGGGCCCCCGGCGAGCGCGAGCACCGTGCCCCGGGTGGTGCCGCTCGTGGGCGGGCGGCGCGCGACGAAGAGGCCGATCGTGCCCGGCACAGCGCCCGAGCGGTCGAGCGGCACGTCGAGGTGGGCGCAGCGGAAGGCCGACCCGGTCGCGCAGCGGGTGAAGGTGAGCGCCCCGGCGGGAGGCGCGGCCACGGCGAGCGCCGCCGCGGCGGCGGAGAGGGCGGCGCCGGCGGCGATCCGTCGCACGCCGAGTGCTCGGCTCACACCTCGACCACGACGGGCAGCACCATCGGCCGGCGGCGCAGGCGCTCGTACACCCACTCGGCGAGGTCGTCGTGGAGCACCTCCTGGAGCAGGTCGATCTCCTTGATCTCCTCCTTCGCCGCGCGGTCCAGCGAGGCCTCGACCTCGTCGCGGATCTCGTCGACCAGCCGGTCGGCCTCCTCGACGAACGGAACACCGCGGAAGATCACCTCCGGCTCGGCCACCGAGGTTCCGTCCTGCTCGGACACCGTGGCGACGACGATGAAGATCCCGTCGGCCGAGAGCATCCGCCGGTCGCGCAGTGCGACGTCGGAGGGATCGCCGATGTCGACGCCGTCGACGAAGATCATCCCGGACTGCTCGCGCGAGCCGAAGCGGGCGCCGCGCTCGTTCAGCTCCAGCGGCAGCCCGTTCTCGCCCTTGAAGATGTCGTCGGGCGAAATGCCCACCGCCTCGGCCAGGTCGGCATGCAGCTGAATGCGCTTGTAGTCCCCGTGGAACGGGAACACGTGGCGCGGCTTGGTGAGGTTGAGCATGAGCTTGATCTCCTCGGCGTACCCGTGTCCCGAGGCGTGCACGGGGGCATCGCTCGTCGTGATCACGTCGCAGCCGATGTGGTAGAGCCGGTCGATCGTGTCGTTGACCGCGCGCTCGTTGCCGGGGACCGGCGTGGCGGAGAACACGACCGTGTCCCCGTTGTGCAGCTCGACCTGCGGGTGATCGCGGTGAGCCATGCGCCGCAGCGCCGACAGCGGCTCGCCCTGCGATCCGGTGGACACGATCACCAGCTTGTGGTCGGGATAGTCGTCGACCTCGCGCACCGGCACGAACTGGCCCTCCTCGACCTGGATATGCCCGAGCGAGCGTCCGATGTTCACGTTCTTGCGCATCGAGCGGCCGACGAGCGCGACCTTGCGGCCGAGCGCGGCGGCCGCGTCGCACACCTGCTGTACCCGGTGGATGTTCGAGGCGAAGCTCGTGACGACGATCCGCCCTTCGCAGCGTGCGAAGACCTCCTCGAGATGCGGTCCCACCCCCGACTCCGACGGGGAGAACCCCGGCCGGTCGGCGTTGGTCGAGTCGCCGCAGAGCAGCAGCAGGCCGTCGCGCCCCAGCTCGGCGAGCCGCGAGACGTCGGCGGGCTCGCCGTCCACCGGGGTCTGGTCGAACTTGTAGTCCCCGGTGACGAGGATCGTGCCCAGCTCCGTCGTGATCGCGACGGCGCACGAATCCGGGATCGAGTGCGTCATGTGGATCAGCTCCACGCCGAAGGGCCCGAGCTCGACCGTCTCCCCCGTGTCCAGCTTCTCGAGCGGGGTCTCGCTCAGGCGGTGCTCATCGAGCTTGGAGCGCGCCATCGCCATGGTCAGGGCGCCGCCGTGCACGACCGGCACGCTGTCCTCGCCCAGCTCGCGCAGGACCCACGGCAGCGAGCCGAGATGGTCCTCGTGGCCGTGCGTGACGACGATCCCCTCGATGTCGTCCTTGCGATCGCGCAGGTAGGCGAAATCGGGCAGCACGAGGTCGATGCCGAGCATGTCGGCGCTGGGAAAGCGCAGGCCGACGTCGACGACCAGGATGCGCCCGTCGCACTCGACCACCGTCATGTTCTTCCCGATCTCGCCCAGGCCGCCGAGCGGCAGGACGCGCACGGCCGGCGCGGTCACGTGGTCGTGGCGGCGAGGAGCCCGTGCCGGTCGAGCACGGACCGGATTGCCGCGACCTCGTCCTCGGTCGCCTCGACGAGCGGGAGCCGCAGGCCGCCGACCTCGTGCCCCAGCAGGTTGAGCGCCGCCTTCACGGGGATCGGGTTGGTGGTGACCGAGAGGGCCTCGTAGACGTCGGCGAGACCCGCATCGATCTCCCTGCGGCGATCGGGCTCGTCCACCATCCGGCGCATCTCGTCGCCCACCAGCTGGGCGCCCACGAGGACGCCTCCGGCGCCGCCGAGCTCGAGAACGTCGCAGAGCATGTCGTCGTTGCCGGCGTAGAGGTCCAGCCCGTCGACGAGCGCGAGGTCGTCCGGGTTCGCCTGCTTGACGCCGTCGATGTGCTCGATCTGCGCGAGCTCGGCGAGCAGGTCGTTGGGCATGTCCACGCCGGTGCGCTGCGGGATGTTGTAGAGGAGAACGGGTCGATCTGTGCCCCGCGCGACCTCCTCGAAGTGGCGCACGATCCCGCGCCGGTTGGGCTTGTTGTAGTACGGCGTGACCGACAGCGTGGCGTCGGCGCCGAGCTCGGTCGCGCGCTCGGTCAGATGGACGGCGTGGCGCGTCTCGTTGGAGCCGGTGCCCGCGACGACCGTGGCCCGATCGCCGATCTCCTGCACCGCGAGCTCGATCACTCGCAGCTGCTCGTCATCGGTGAGCGTCGGCGCCTCGCCGGTCGTGGCGGCCGCCACGACGCCATCCGAGCCGTGGTCGACGACGTGGTTGAGCAGGCGCACGTACGCGTCTTCGTCGACGCGCAGCTGCTCGTCGAACGGCGTGACGATGGCGGTGAGAATGGACCCCAGCTCAGGCATGGCCGGGGATTATCTCAGGGTTGACTACCCGGCGAGAGGATCGCCGCTCGTCATCGTCGGCGGGTCGTTGGAGTCCTTCTCCTCGGCGTCCTTCGGCGGCGTCGGAGGCGCGGCCGGGGGCGGTCCGGGAGCCGGCTTGGGCTCCTCGGCGGCCGGCTGCGGCGGCATCTCCGCCGTCGGCTGGTCGGGCTGGGGCACGCCTTCGGAGGCCGGCGGCTGCGCGGCGGTCGCGGCGGTGGCTGCCGGCTCAGCCGCTGGAGCCGGCGGAGCCGGTGCCGGTGGAGCCGCGGGGGCGGGCTCTGCCGACGGCGGGGGTGCGGCGCCCGCGGGCGGCGCGTCCGCCTGAATCGGACGCCCGTGCTTGTCATACTCGACGGCGGTGCCCTCCCCGGCCTGGTCCGTGCGCTGCTGCTGGGACTCGTTGAACTTCTTCTGCGCCTCGTCGATCTTTTGCTGGGCCTGCTCGGCCATCTGCTTGGCCTTGTCCATGAATCCCATGCGCTTCTCTCCTAGTTCCGGTGGGGTCGGGTCCAGTCAAGCAGCTTGACCAGAGGCCCGCAAGCCGGGCGTCCGCCGGCTCTGGACGCGCGCTCAGGCCGCGTCGTCGGGCGGCTCGCCGGCCGGTTCCGCGCCTCGCGTCGGGGCCGGCGGGCGCCCGCCCCAGGAGAGGACGGACAGCGGAGCGAGCATGCCAGGCTTCGCCCGCGGCGGCGCCGGCACGGACTCGAGCTTGACCTTCTCGTCGGAGCCGACGACGTGGATCACCCGCACGCCCGTGAACCGGGCGATGCGGTGCGGGAGGTCCATGAGCATCCACTTCGAGGCCTGGCCGGGCAGCGTTGACACGATGACCTCGTCGAACTCGCGCGGGTCCCACACCGCGTGAACGGCGTCGATTGGGTCGGGAGGTCCGAGGTTCCCCTCGATCTCCAGCCCGGCCTCGCGCAGCCGCGAGAGCGCCGCGGCCAGCTTGCCCTCCGCCGCCGCCCGCGGGTCCGGCCCGGCCGCCATCGGGGGGACGACGAGGGTGTAGGCCACCGGCCCCTGCTCGGCGCGCGCACGCAGCGCATCGTCGAGCTCGTCGGAATCGGCCGTGCGGTTCGCCACGACGAGGATGCAGTGCTTGAACGCCATCGCCAGTCACGGTAGCGCTGCCACCGGCGCCGGGCAACGACGCGTTCAGAACAGCAGGTGCTCGAGACCCACGACGGGCGACTCCGGCAGCTCGCCGACCTTGCGCACCGCCAGCAGCACACCCGGCATGAAGGACTCGCGGTCGATCGAGTCGTGGCGGATCGTCAGCGTCTGGCCGACGTCGCCGAGGATGACCTCCTGGTGCGCCACGAGGCCGGGGAGGCGGACCGAGTGGATCGGAACCTCCCCGTCCATCAGCTCGGCCGTCCGCGCCGCTGTCCCGCTGGGCGCGTCGACCTTGCGGTCGTGGTGGAGCTCGATGATCTCGGCCTTGGCCATGTGCCTGGACGCCTCGGCGGCGAAGCGCATCAACAGCACGGCGCCGATGGCGAAGTTCGGGGCGACGAAAACGTTGGCGCCGCGCAGGCCCCGGAGCTCGTCGATCTCGAAGCCGGTCGTGCCGACGACCGCGTGGACACCGGCCCCGAGCGCCTCCCGCACGTTGGCGAGCGCGGTGTCGGGCTGCGTGAAGTCGACGAGGACATCCGCCGAATCGAGCACGTCGGCCACTGCGGTGTCGAGCCGGGGGTCGGCGCGGCCGCTCAGCTCCAGGTCGTCGGCGCCCTCGACCGCCGCGCACACCGCCTCGCCCATGCGGCCGGCGGCGCCGGCCACGGCGACGTGGATCACGCCGCCTCCGCGGCGACCGCCCCGAGCGGTTCGAGCGCCGTGCGGAACGCGTCGTCGTCGGGGCCGATGCCCACCGCCGAGAGGCGCTCGCGGCCGTACAGGGTGTCGACGAGTTCGCGCACGTCGTCGATCGTGACAGCGTCGACGCGGTCGACGAGCTCGTCGACCGAGAGCAGCGGCACCCCGGTGAGGATGGAGGCGCCGAGCCGATTCATGCGCGTGGACGTGGACTCGAGCGAGAGCACGAGCCGGCCCTTCGCGTTCTCCTTGGCCCGCTCCAGCTCCTCCTCCGAGGCGGGGTCGTCGCGCATCCGATCGAGCTCGGCGGCGAGCACGCGCATTGCCTCGGCAAGCTGGTCGGGGCCGGTCCCGAGGTAGACGCCGACCTGGCCGGTGTCGGCGTATTGGGTCGAGAACGAGTAGACCGCATACGCCAGACCACGCTTCTCGCGCACCTCCTGGAACAGCCGCGAGGACGACGTCCCGCCGATGATGGCGTCGAGCACGCGCAGCGCGAAGCGCCTGTCGTCGTGGCGCGAGACGCCCGGTGCCCCCAGGCAGACGTGGTACTGCTCGGTGTCCTTGCGCTCGAACAGCACGGTGGGCGCACCCGGCTCCGGTGGGCCGCCCGGCGAAGGGGCCTCCCCGCCGGCGGACGGCCCGCTGTCACGGGCCATCGCGACCAGCGCGTCGTGATCCACCGAGCCGGCGGCGGCGATGACGACGTTGCCCGGCACGTAGCGCGCGTCGTGGAAGTCGGCGATCTCCTGGCGCTGGGCGCGGCGGATCACCTCGGCGCGGCCGATCACGGCGCGCCCGAGCGGATGGTCGCCGAACACCGCGCGCCCGAGCACGTCGAACACCTTGTCCTGCGGGTCGTCCTCGTACATCGCGATCTCCTGAAGGATCACCTCGCGCTCGATGTCCACGTCGGCGATCAGCGGCCGCCACACCATGTCGGCGACCACGTCGAAGGCGCGCGGCAGGTGCCGGTCGAGCACGCGCGCGTACACCGACGTCGTCTCCTTGCCGGTGCCGGCGTTGAGCTCGGCGCCCATGGTGTCGAACAGCTGATCGATCTCCAGCGACGAGTACGAGGCCGTCCCGCGGAAGAGCAGGTGCTCCAGCAGGTG
>DASYIJ010000061.1:0-5157 GCA_035997675.1 Solirubrobacteraceae bacterium | reverse complement strand
GATCCCGTGATCCGGCCCGGCCCCTCGCCGGACGCGCTGGCCGAGCGCGACGTCGCCGGACGCGCGTTCGTGGTGGCCCGCGAGGCCGCGCTGGCGGCCGGTGTGGACGGCGAGCGCCACGCGCTGGCGCGCGCGCTCGCCGGGCCCGACGGCGCCGGCCAGGCCCACGTGCCGCTGATCCTCCGTCACGCGGCGCGCGACCCGGATCCGACGGTTCCCACGGCGGTGCGCCATCCGCTCGGCCGCGAGCCCGAGGTCGAGGTCGTCGTGTGCTTCCGCGACCGACCCGACCTGCTGCGCCGCTCCGTGCGCTCGCTGCTCGACGTCACGGCCTGGGACCGATTGCGCGTGCACCTCGTCGACAACGCGAGTGAGAGCCCCGCGACCACCCGGCTGGTCGAGGAGCTGGCGGGCGATGATCGCGTCGCCGCCTCGCGGGACGAGCGGCCGTTCAACTTCGCCGCGCTCAACAATGCGGCCGCGGCCGGGTCGGACGCCGACGTCCTCGTCTTCCTCAACAACGACACCGAGGTCGTGGAGGAGGGCTGGCTCGAGGCGCTGCTCGAGCACGCGCTGCGCCCCGAGGTCGGCGCCGTCGCCCCGTTGCTGGTGCGGCCCGACGGACGCGTCCAGCACGCCGGGGCCGCGCTCGGTCTGCACGGCTACGCCGGCCACCCGTTCGCCGGATTGGCACCCGAACGGACCACGCCGTTCGGCGCGGCCGCCGACGGGACGCGCAACTGGCTGGCGGTCACGGCGGCGTGCCTGGTGGTGGAGCGCGGCAAGTTCCTCGAGGTCGGCGGCTTCGACGAGGGCTTCGTCGTCGCCGGCCAGGACGTCGACCTCGGGCTGCGGTTGACGGCCGCCGGCCGGCGCTCGCTGTGCCTGGCGCACGCGCGGGTGGTCCACGACGAGTCGGCCTCCCGCGACCCGCACGACATCCCGGCCGGCGACTTCGCGCGCTCGCGCGAGCGCTACGGCGCGTTCCGCACCGTCGGCGATCCCTTCTACAGCCCGGCGCTCACCCTGGCCGCTACGGATTGCGCGCTGCGGACCCCCGACGAGGAGATCCCCACGTGAGCCGGCCCGGCCGACGACGCACGTACGTCGCGGGAATCCTGCGCCGCGGCCCGACCGAGGCGGGGTACGCCTTCTTCCGCGCCCGCCGCCGCGCTCGCAACGTCGCCGACGAGGACGGCGTCCTGACGAAGCTGGACCGGCTCATCCTCGACGGCGTTCTGGATCTGAATGCGGAGGAGCGAGCCGCGAACGCGCGGGTCCTTGCCGCCTACGCCCAGGCCGTGGAGCTCGAGCTGCACACGCTCCAGTGGTTCGTGCCCTGGTTCCACAACCCCCACGGCGGGGGCGTGCGCACCATCCTCCGCGTGGCCGCGGACCTCGCCGAGAAGCACGGTGTGGAGAGCCGCTTCCACGTCTACGACCGCACGGGCGACGGGGCGGGCGACATCCCGGTCAAGATGGGCGCCGCCTTCCCCGCGCTGCGGGGAGCCAGCGTCACGACCGCTCGGCCCGGCGACCGCGCGAGCACCCACCTGCCGCCCTGCGGCGCCGCGGTGGCCACGACCTGGCCGAGCGCGTTCCCGCTCGCGCGCTACGGCGGGGCGCGGGCGAAGTTCTTCTTCGTCCAGGACTACGAGCCGGCGTTCTTCCCGGCGGGGGCGGTCTCCGCTGTGCTCATGGAAGCGGCGCGGCTCGGGCTCCCGGGGATCGTCAACACCCCGGGCCTGGCGGACGTCTACCGCGCCCACGGCAGCCCGGCGATCGCGTTCACGCCGGCGGTCGACGCCGACGTGTACCACCCGCCGGCGCAACCGCGACCGACGTCGCCCGTGCAGATCGTGTTCTACGGAAGGCCCTCCACCCCCCGCAACGCCTTCGCGCTCGGCCTCGCCGCGCTCGCCGACGTCAAGCGCCGCTTCGGCGACGGCGTCCGGATCGTGGCGGCCGGCGAGGACTGGAACCCCGGCCAGTTCGGCGCGGCCGACGTGCTCGAGAACCGGGGCGCGCTCTCCGACCTCGACGACGTCGCCGACCTGTACCGCGCCAGCCACGTGGGTCTCGCGCTCCAGCTCACCCCGCATCCGTCCTACCAGCCGCTCGAGTTCGCGGCCTGCGGCGTCGCCACGGTCGCGAACCGCAATCCCCACACCGAGTGGCTGCTGCGAGACGGCGAGACCGCCGTGCTCGCCGACGCACTCCCGAGCACGATCGCCGAGGCCATCGCCCAGCTCGTGGAGGACGCATCCCTGCGCGAGCGCCTCGCCGCCACCGCCCGCGAGCAGGTGCTCGCGGTCCGCTGGGAGGACCAGGTCGAGCGCATCCACGCCGCGATGACGAAGCGGGGCGAGGGGTTCAGCTAGCTCTAGAGCAGCTCAGCGATCCGCGGTGCCTCGTGATCGAACACCCACCAGCCGAGCACGCACACGGTCACGAAGATCGCCACCGGCACGAGGGCCAGCGGGAACCCGCCGGCGGCGTCGATCCAGCTCGGCGCCGACGGATCGATGATCCACTGGCGCATCTGCGTCAGGATGCAGGCGAGCGGGTTGAACATGTAGAGGTGCTCGAGCTGGGAATCGCCGATGCTCTGCACGGTGTAGAGCACCGGCGACCCGTAGAACAGCAGCTGCGAGATCACCGACCAGATCGGCTGCACGTCGCGGAAGCGCACGTACAGCGAGGACAGCAGCATCGAGACGCCGGCGGTGAACATCACCAACGGCACCAGGAGCACGGGGAGCAGCAGCCACGTCGCCTGGACCGGCACGCCGTAGATCAGGATGAACGCGAACACGGCGATCAGGTTCAGGCCCAGGTTCATCGTCGAGGTGAGGACGATCGAGAGCGGGATGACCATCCGCGGGAAGTGCATCTTCCGCACAAGGTTCTCGCGGTTGACCACGGCCGTCACCGCCGCCCCCGTCGCCTCCTGGAAGAAGCTGATCAGCACGATGTTGGCCAGCAGGAGGACGGGGTAGTAGGGGATCTTCGCGCCGAAGTTCGCGATCTCGGCGAACACGAGGTAGAGGACGCCGAAGAACAGCAGCGGCCGCATCAGCGACCACAGGTAGCCGAGCACCGACCCGAAGTAGGTCAGGCGGAATTCGGTCACGGCGATCAACCACGTGAGGTGCAGGAAGCGCCGCCAATCGCCGCCCAACGCCGAGGGCCCACGGATCTCCCGCGGGGCGGGCGCGGCCAAGGCACCGCCCTGCGCGCTCATTGCGGCGCCCGCTCCAGGCCGCGCTCGAGCTCGAGCTCGTGCTCGACCGTCAGCAGCCCGTAGTCCGCGTCGCCGACGATCGTGAAGTCGCCGACGTGCGGCTCGGCGAACAGCAGGTCGTCGTGCCCGCCGCCGCGCTTCAGGGTGGCGCCGATGAAGTAGCGCCCGGCCCGCAGCGGCGTGTCGGCGCGCACGCGCAGGTGCAGGCGCTCGCCGGGCTCGAACGCGTCGGGCCGCCGGCCCGCGTGCTCCGTGCTCGTGTAGAACATCCGCGTCCCGTCGCGGGTCTGCAGCCAGATCCCGAGGTCCGGCGACTCAACGCGTTCGCGAACGTCGACCTCGAGGTTGAGCACGAGCGTCTCACCGGCCGTGACGGTGTCCAGCCGCGTGCCCGCGACGTCGGACGCCCAGGCGCCGACCGGCCGTGCCACGGTCGCCCGCGACATCGCCGGCTCGGTCTCCATGTGCGCGAAGTTGAGATCGAGGTAGCGGCGGGCGACCTCGCCGGGATCGCCGATGACGTCGATCTTCCCGTCGTTGAGGAGCAGCGCCCGGTGGGAGAACTGCTCGACGATCGGCATCTGGTGCGTGACGAGCACGATCGTGCGGCCCTCATCGCGCAGCCGGTAGAAGACGTCGAAGCACTTCTGCTGGAACGCGGCATCGCCCACGGCCAGCACCTCGTCGATCAGCAGCACATCGGCGTCCACCTGGACCATCACCGAGAACGCCAGTCGCACCTGCATCCCCGACGAGTAGTTCTTGAGCTTCATGTCGAGGAAGTCCTCGAGCTCGGCGAACGCCATGACGGCGTCGAAGCGTTCGCGGGCCTCCTTCGGGCTGAGGCCCATCATCACGGCGTTGAGCACGACGTTGTCGAGCGCGGTGAGGTCGGGGTTGAAGCCGACGCCGAGCTCGATGAAGGGGGCGAGCCGGCCGGCGATGCGGATCTTCCCCGTGTCGGCCTTGTAGATCCCCGCCAGGCACTTCAGCAGCGTGCTCTTGCCCGAGCCGTTGCGGCCGACGATGCCGAAGAACTCTCCGGATTTGATGTCGAACGACACGCCGCGGAGCACGTCGTAGACGTCGTACTCGGTCCGTCGGAACGGATGCAGCGCCCGCTCCTTGATCGTATGGATGTGCTGCTTGGGGACGCGGAACGTCTTCTCGAGGCGCTCGACCTCGATCGCCGCGTGGCGCTGGATCATCGGGCGGAAGCGTACCGGCGACCTGTCACCCTCCCGCTCCGATGATCCAGTTCGTCCTGGGATGGCGGGCGGCCGGCGGAGTCGACGCCGACCCGGCCGCGGACGCGCTCGCCGGCGTCAGCGCGCGCGAGGGGTTCCTGGACCCCGCGCGTCTGCGGCGGTGGCGCTCGCCCGGAGGACACGCCGCGGTCGCCTGGGTCGCCCACGATCCGGCGCAGCTCGGCGGAGTCGAGTACGTGCACGCGGACGAGAACCGCCTCGCGCTGTTCGCGGGGCGCCCGGTGCGCTGGGACGCCGCCGGAGGCGAGGCGGACGGCGCCGGGCCGCTGGACCCGCGTACGTATCTCGAGCCCTCCGCGGGCTGGCGCGACGCGCTGGACGGGCGCTGGGCGGCCGCGCGCTACGACGACACGGCCCATGAGCTCGAGGTCGGATCCGACGCGCTCGGGGCGTATCCGTTGTTCGCCGCCGAGGCGCACGGGACGATCTGGTTTTCCAACGCCCCGGCGGCGCTGGCGTCCCTGACCGGGGCGCGCGAGCTCGACCCGCTTGCCCTGGCCGGCCTGCTCGGCGGCGGCTGGTCGCCGGCGGGCGATCCGCTGTGGGCCGCGGTCCGCCGCTTGCCCCGCGGAACCGTCGTGCGGCTGCGCGCCGACGCCGGAGAGGACCGCGTCGAGCTGCTCGACGACGCGGCGATCGTGGCGC
>DASYIJ010000055.1:0-8897 GCA_035997675.1 Solirubrobacteraceae bacterium | reverse complement strand
CGGAAGCTCCATGTCCACTTTGTCGGTCGAGATCTCGACGATCGTCTCGTCCGCCTGGACCGCATCGCCGGGCTGCTTGGTCCACTCGAGAATCGTGCCCTCGGTGAAGGACTCGCCGGCGGGCGGCGCGACGATGTCGATCGTCGGCGCCTCGGCGGGAGGCGCCTGGGCGGGGGCAGCCTCGGCCTGTGCGCCGGAGCCGTTGCCCTGAGCGTCGACCTGGTCGGCCTCCTCGTCGGCGGCGGCCTCGGCGGCCGGGGTGCCGGCAACCGGGTCGCCCTCGTCGGAGACGGCCGCCTCGGCGGTCGCGGGCACCGCGCCGTTCGTCGCAATCTCGGCGAGGACAGCGCCGACCGCCACGGTGTCGCCCTCGGCGGCGACGATCTTCGTGATCGTGCCCGCCGCCGGCGCGGGGACCTCGGCGTCGACCTTGTCGGTCGAGATCTCGACGATCGTCTCGTCGGCCGCGACGGCCTCACCCTCCTGCTTGTGCCACTCCAGCACCGTGCCTTCCGTAACGGAATCGCCCATCTGGGGCATCGTGACCTGGACCGTCGTGTTGACCGCCATCTGTCAAGGACTCTAGCGAGGCCGTCGCGCGTGCGCGGGAGGTCGGTTTCAGTCGCGTTAAGGCCGTCAGCGCTGGAGGAACCTGGCCGCGTCGGGCTCGAGGATCCAGTGCCGTGAGGCCGATGCGGACCAGCCCTCGCCGCCCTCGTGGCGCTCGATGAAGAACCGGCTGATCGTGGGCTGGCCGCCCTCGTGGTCTCCGTACAGAAGCTCGAGCTTGAGGCGGTCGCCGGCCATCGACTCGAGGACCTGCTGACGAAGCGGGCCCTCGGCAGCGCGGACGACGCCCTGCCAGACGCCGGTGTCGCCCGAGGAGATGTAGAGGTCGCGCGCCAGCATGCGAAACGACTCCGGTTCCTCGTGGGCCTGCGTGGCCGCCCAGCCGGCGAGGGGACCCATGTGCCAACCGCGGAGCACCGCGAGTCCCGGGCCCACGTTGCGCAGGCCCATCGCGAGGTAGATGACGCCATCGTGGTCCTCGATCCGCGCCGTCCCCGGATCGAGGGTGATCGAGAACCCGTCGCCCCAGATCGCCGGCTCGACGGGGTCGCTCGACCGGCTGGGCATGAGCACCGGCCGCAGACCGACGAGGAGCGACCGCTCGGCGACCCGCGCGGCCCGCTGCGCCGAGCGAACCGAGGCGAAGGTGGCCACCCCGAGCACCATCGTGCCGGCCGCCGTACCCACGGACGCGATCGTGGCCCAGTCCGCCATCGAAGCGTCGAGGCTAGACGACCGCTCGGCCGGTGTGGCGGCGACGGCCCTCGATCACGAAGCCGATCGATCCGGCATAGGGCCCGACGCCGCCGATCACCGCCACCACGACGGCCAGCCAGAACGGGATCACGCGCCGCCGCACCGCCACGATCGACAGCAGCGACAGCCCGATCCACAGGCAGCCGTGGCACCAGCCGCACACCGCCGTCGCCGTCTCGTAGCCCGGGGCGAGCCAGAAGAACAGGAGGAACGTGAACACGGTCGAGTTCAGGAACGACAGCGCACGGAGGAGCTCGAACAGGCCCATCGCCGTATTGTCGCGACCCGGGGGGCCTGCGTCAGAGGCTCGTGAGCGGTACGCCCACGATGTTCAGTCGGCGGGTGAGCCCGTTCAGCGCGAAATCGCGGATCTCGTCGCCGCCGGCGCCGAGCGCCTCCCAGTCGGTGCCCTCCCGGTCCGGCGGCGCCAGCGCGGCGGCGACCGAGGGAAGCAGCTCGCGCAGCGTGTGCCGCACGCGCTCGCCCAGCTCGGGGTCCCGGGCGACCGCCTTCCGGAGGAACCAGATCCCGTAGCCGATGTGGCGCTGCTCGTCGTGGTGGATGTTGCCGTAGCCCTCGACGAAGCCCGGGAGGAGGTCGTTGTCGCGTAGGTACCGCGTGATGAACTCGAACGCGGTGAGGCCAAGGGTGGCCTCGATGAGCAGGTGATAGATCGTCACGAACTCGACCTTCGCGCCGGCATCGCGGGGATCGGCCGCGACGCGCTCGTGCGCCTGCACGAGCGCCCGGTCGAAGATCACCTCGAACGAGTCGCCCAGCTCCTCGCGTGAGCGGCTCACGTGATCCGCGATCGTCTTCGGCTCGGCGATCACCTCGTCACGGAAGCGCGCGTAGAACTGCATGTGGCGCGCCTCGTCGACCTGCTGGGTGGCGAGGAAGGTGGTCTCCTCCTCGGAGTCGGCGGCCATCACGAGCCCCGCGAACTTCGTCGTGATGCGCTCTTCGGCGACCATGAGCGAGGACAGCGCCCAGTACATGAGCGCCCTGTCCTGCTCGCTGAGCGAGTCCCGCCACTGCTCGCGATCCGTCTCCAGCGCGACGTCCCACGGGCTCCACTGCTCGCCCTCCCAGTGGCGGTAGAGCGTCTGGGGATCGTTGATGTGGACGTCGGTGGTTCCCGTCACGGCTTGCGTGCCCGGATGGTGGCGGCGGCGGCGTGCTCGTGCACGCGGTGGGTCTCGCGGATGTCTGTCGATTTAGCCATGTGCGTCTCCTTCCGGATGCATCGCTGCCGCCAGCGCGTCGAGGGCGGGCCGCTCATGACGGTCGGACACGGCCACGTGCAGGGTCCGCGCCCGATCGTCGAGCCGGAGGTCGAAGAAGGGACAGCACGCCCGCTCGACGTCGACCGCCGCTTCGAGCAGGGCCAGGTCGACTCCGGCGGCGAAGGTCACGTCGAGGGCGTCGTCGCGGCGGGTCACGTCGGCCACGCTCGCGCTCAGTCGGCGATAGCGCGCGGCCTGCTCCCGCCGGCCGGTCGCGTCCAGGCGGCAGGCTGCCGGGGTCAGGCCAGCCACCCGCGGAGCTCCTCCAGGGCGTCGGGGACGACGTAGTAGTAGGCCCACAGGCCGCGGCGCTCGGAACCCACTATGCCGGCGTCGCGCAGCACCTTGAGGTGGTGGGAGACGGTCGGCTGGGAGAGGTCGAAGAGCGGCACCAACTCGCACACGCACACCTTGCCCGCGTGCTTGCGCAGCACGTCGACGAGCTGGACGCGCACGGGATCGCCGAGCGCCTTCGCGATGGCGGCCATCCGCTGCGCGGCCTCGCGCTCGACGTCCGGGTACACGACCGGCTCGCAGCAGGGCTCGCCGGCGGCGCGCTTCTGCTTGGGGGCGAGCTCCAGATCGACTGCCATCTATTTACAAATACCGATTGAAATGATGTTTGTCAATGCTTAGTCTGGGCCGATGGACCGACGGGTCTCGCTGACTCGGCGCGCGGCGGCCGAGGGCCTCGCGGCGTTCGCCCTGGTGTTCGCCGGCTGCGGCGCAATCGTCGCCAACCAGCGCTACGGCGGGGCCCTCGGAGTGGTCGGCGTCGCGCTGGTCTTCGGCCTGGTCATCATGGTCATGGTCTACGCAACCGGCCATCTCTCCGGGGCCCACATCAACCCCGCGGTGACCATCGCCTTCACGCTCACCCGCCACTTCCCCGCCCGCGAGGCCGCCGCCTACGTCGGTGCGCAGGTCGCGGGGGCGACCGTGGCCGCGCTCGTCCTGATCGGCGTGTGGAGCGACAAGCCGGCGCATCTCGGCGCCACCATCCCCACGGTCGGCGCGGGCAGCGCGTTGCTCTACGAGGCGCTGCTCACCGCCTTCCTCATGTTCGTGATCATGGCCGTGGCCACCGACACGCGGGCCGTCGGCGCCGCGGCCGCCATCGCCATCGGCGGGACCATCGGGCTCGACGCGCTCTTCGGCGGGCCCGTGACCGGCGCGTCGATGAACCCGGCCCGCTCGTTCGGGCCGGCGCTCGTGTCGGGCGAGTGGCGCGACTTCTGGGTCTACGTCGTCGGGCCCGTGGTCGGCGCCGCGGCCGGGGCGCTCGCCTACCAGCTCGTGCGCGGCGAGCATCCACAACCGGCGAGCGCGGCCTGATGGCCAACGTCCTCTTCGTCTGCCTGCACAACGCCGGGCGTTCGCAGATGAGCCAGGCGCTGTTCGCGGCGGCCGCCGACGGCCGGCACGACAGCCGGTCCGCGGGCACGTCGCCGGGCGACCGCGTGCACCCCGAGGTCGTCGAGGTCATGCGCGAGCTCGGCATGGACCTCTCGGATCGCACGCCTCGCGAGCTCGACACGGGCCTCGCCGAGTGGGCCGACCTCGTGGTGACGATGGGCTGCGGCGATTCCTGCCCGTACATCCCCGGCACGCGCTACGTCGACTGGGACCTGCCCGACCCCAGCGGGCTCCCGGTCGACGAGGTCCGCGCGATCCGCGACGACATCGGCCGACGGGTCCGGGCGCTGGTCGCCGAGCTCGACGGCTAGTGCGCGTGTGAACCGCGCACCGTCTGCCAGGAGACCCAGGTGATGCGCAGGATGACCAGCGTGATCGCCAGGCCGATCAGCGGGTCGGCGACCGGGACGCCGAGCGCGATCATTCCGGCGCTCGCTACCACCGCCAGGCTGACGTAGGCATCGGCGCGCGCGTGGGCGCCGTCGGCCACGAGCGCCGGGCTGCGCAGACGGTGGCCGGCCCGGGTCCGGATGCCGGCCGCGACCGCGTTGGCGACGAAGCCGATGACACCGGCTCCCGCGAGGGCCGCGAGATGGGTCGGCGTGCTCGGATGGACGAGCCGCGAGACCGCCTCCACCCCGGCGACGCACGCCGAGACGAAGATCGCCGCCACCACGGCGAGGCCCGCGGTCCGCTCGGCGCGTTGGGAGCGCAGCAGGAACGCGGCGCCGAGCGGGAACGCGGTCGCGGCATCGCCGAAGTTGTGCACGAGGTCGGCGAGGAGAGCGACGCTCCCGGTGGCGACGTAGATCGCCGTCTGGGCGATCGCGGCGCCGCCGAGCACCGCGAGCGAAAGACCGACCGCGCGGACGCCCTCGCGGGAGCGCTTGATGCTGTCGTCGACCAGGCCGTGCGAGTGCCCGTGGGCGGTGGGGTCGCTCGCCATGTCTACGCGGCGGCGAGCAGCGCGGCCATGGCCCGAAGCGGTGCGTCGGCCTCGTCCGGCCAGCGCTCGACCTCGGCGGGCCACCAGGCGAAGGCGTCGTGCTCGTGGTCGGGGGTGACCTCGGCGCCATCGGGCAGCCAGGCGACGCCGACGAACAGGACCAGCCCGCTGGGGATGCGCACGAGCGCCTCGGCCGACAGGCGCTCCGGCGCGACCGACCACTCCTCGTACAGCTCGCGCGCGAGGGTGTCCGCCGGGTTCTCCCCCACCTCCACCGCCCCGCCCGCGCCGAGCGCCCAGCGGCCGGCCCACGACGCGACCCAGGGCGCGCGCCGGCCGGCGAGCCAGCGCCCGTCCGCCGCCCGCGTGACGCACAGCGACGCGAGCGCGTGGGACGCGTCCTCGCCGAGGCGAAGAGACCAGCGCATCGGCTGGAGCTCGAGCTCGAGACGCGCATCGGCGGCCTGGTAGTCCGCCAGTCGCGCGCTCAATCCGTCGTGGCTGGGCGAGCCGCGGTCGCGCAGCTCGGCGATCGCCGCGTCGGCGGCCGCCGCCTCGGCGTCCCCGGGCACGAACTCCTCGTCGCGCCAGCGCGCGGCGACCTGGTTGGGCCGCCACGGTCCGCGGGCGAGCAGGCCGGGGGCCGGGGGCATGCCGGAAAGGCTACGCGCTCACGGCGGCGCCGCCGGCCGGCGGGCCCAACGAGCCCATCTGCCGGCGCAGCCACGCGAGCGAGTCGCGCTCGCCGCAGACGTCGCGCCAGCCGGTCAGGCTGCGGGCCAACCGCCCCCAGTCGCGCGACCGCGCCAGCACCTCGACCCGGCCGCCTCCGTCCTCGCCGTCTTCGGCGCGCACGATGTACAGCTCGCCGGTGTCCTCCACCCAGGCCGCGCGGTGCAGCGGCTCGCCGTCGCCGTCTCGCCACCACAGCCCGACGTCGCGCTCCGGTGAGGAGATGCGGCGGGGATCGCCGTTGTAGAAGTCCGCCAACGACAGGTAGGAACGCCCGCGGCGCTTGCGGGTCGGGCCCGGGGCACGCACGAGGTGGTAGGGCATCAGACGGCCCCCGCACTGCTCACAGCGGTTGTCGATGCTCATGCGCGAGGTGCTGTACAGCCGTTCCCGACAGCTCAGGCAGAAGTGGAAGTACGGCATGACGTTCCTTCCCGTCCGGTGGCTCGTTGACGGAAGCCATGGTCGCCCTCCGGCCTGAACTCAAACCTAAGGGGCGGTAAGAACATCGTGAGATCCGGAAATATCGTGTCGATCTAGACTCGAGCGATGGCCACCGCCGCGCAGCGTCGCCGCAAGCATTGGGGCTGGGGCTATGAGGACGAGCAGCCGCCCCACGACGATGTTCGCGCGGCGGCCGCGGCCATGGCGCCGGTGCTGGGCTTCGGGGACACCGAGCCCGAGCGCCCCGTGCCGCTGGAGGAGGTCGAGCTCCCGCCGCCGCGCATCGATCCGCCGGCCGACCTGGCCGAGCTCTGCGCCACGGACAGCTACGAGCGGGCGGCGCACGCCTACGGCAAGTCCTACCGCGACATCGTGCGCGCCTTCCGGGGCCGCTTCGACCACCCGCCGGACGCCGTGGCCCACCCCCGCGACGAAGTCGAGCTCGAGGCCGTGCTCGAGTGGTGCCAGGACGCGAACGCCGCCGTCATCCCGTTCGGCGGCGGCACGAGCGTCGTCGGCGGCGTCGAGGCGCGCGTCGGCGACGGCTACGACGGTGCGGTCGCGATCGACCTCAAGGCGATGGACCGTGTGCTCGAGGTCGATCCGGTCTCCCGCGCCGCGCGCATCCAGGCCGGCGCGACCGGCCCCGGACTGGAGGCACAGCTCGCCGAGCACGGGCTGACGCTGCGCCACTTTCCGCAGTCCTTCCAGTTCTCGACGCTCGGCGGCTGGATCGCCACGCGCGCCGGCGGGCACTTCGCGACGCTGTACACGCACATCGACGACCTCGTCGAGTCGGTGCGGGCGATCACGCTCGCCGGGGCGTGGGAGTCGCGGCGGCTGCCCGGTTCGGGCGCCGGCCCGTCCCCCGACCGCATGCTCATCGGCTCCGAGGGAACACTGGGGCTGATCACCGAGGCGTGGGTGCGCCTCCAGGCCAAGCCGACCCACCGCGCCTCGACCAGCGTGCGCTTCGCCTCGTTCGCCGCCGGCGCCGAGGCGGTCCGGGCGATCGCCCAGGCTGGGCTATACCCGGCCAACTGCCGCCTGATCGATCCCGCCGAGGCGAAGCTCACGACCGGCGGCGACGGCGAGCACGCGCTGCTCGTGCTCGGCTTCGAGTCGGCCGACCACGAGCTCGACCCGTGGATGGACCGCGCGCTGGAGCTGTGCCGTGAGCACGGTGGCGAGTGGGACGCTCCGCGTGGAGAGGGCCGCGGCGGCGCGGCGGGCGCGTGGCGGGAGGCGTTCCTGCGGGCCCCCTACCTGCGCGACACGTTCGTGGCGATGGGGATCCTCTCGGAGACCTTCGAGACCTCGATCACGTGGGACCGCTTCCCCGAATTCCACGAGTCGGCCATCGGCGCCGCCCGCGAGGCCGTGCGCGAGGTGTGCGGCGCGGGATCGGTCAGCTGCCGGTTCACCCACGTGTACCCCGACGGCCCGGCGCCGTACTTCACCATCCTCGCGCCGGCGGTCCGGGGCGAGGAGCTCGAGCGCTGGGCGCAGGTCAAGGCCGCCGCCTCCGACGCCGTGATCGCCGCCGGCGGCACGATCACCCACCACCACGCCGTGGGCCGCGACCACCGGCCCTGGTACGACCGCCAGCGTCCGGATCCCTTCGCGGCCGCGCTGCGCGGCGCGAAGGCCGCGGTGGACCCGCGCGGGCTGCTCAACCCCGGCGTGCTCATCGACCCCGTCCGCGCGTGATGGCCGAGCCGCGCGTGCACCCGGCCCGCGTCGCCCTCCGCGTCTCCGACGTCGGCCGGTCGGCCGATTTCTACCGGCGCATCGGCGGCTTCCGGGTCGGCGAGGAGGACGCCGATCGGGCGACGCTGGCGGCACCGCACGAGGGCCCCGTCCTGCTCGAGCTGCGCCGCGCCGAGCGTCCCGGCCCGGCGCCGCGGCGCGCCACCGGTCTGTTTCACACGGCGTTTCGCTACCCGACGCGGGAGCAGCTCGGCGCCACCCTGCGCGAGCTCCTGCGCCAACGGGCGCCGCTCACCGGGGCCAGCGACCACCTCGTGTCCGAGGCGCTGTACCTCGACGACCCCGACGGGCTGGGCATCGAGCTCTACCGGGACCGGCCGCGCGGCGAATGGCCCGCGCCGCAGCCGGGCTTCAAGGTGGCGATGGACACCCTCCCGCTGGATCTCGAGAGCGTGCTGGAGGAGCCCGAGCCCGACGACGAACCCGCCACCGGGATGGACGTCGGGCATGTGCACCTCAAGGTCGCAACCGTGGACGACGCCATCCGGTGGTGGACCAACGCGCTGGGCCACGAGCTGATGGTGCAGCTGGGCTCCCAGGCCGCGTTCCTCTCGACCGAGGGCTACCACCACGACATCGGCGCCAATACCTGGATGTCGGCGGGCGCCGAGCCCGAGCCGCGCGAGGGCCCGGGGCTCGACGAGATCGTCCTGACCGTGGCCGGCGACCCGGGGCTCGCCGCCGCGCGCGAGCGGCTGGAGCGCGCCGGCGCGCGCGTCGACGAGGCCGAGGACGGCGCGGTCGTCAGCGCCACGCCCGACCGGGTTCCCGTGCGGCTCGAGGAGGGTTAGGTGAGCACGTCGGACGCGACGACCCCGCGCGGGGTGGTCGAGCGGTTGCACCGCGAGCTGCTGGGCGGCCGCGACCTCGCCGCGGTCGACGCGCTCTTCGCCGAGGACTTCGTCAGCCACACGATGCCACCGGGCCTGCCGCCCGGCCGCGACGGGGTGAAGCAGTTCTTCGCGATGTTCGCCGAC
>DASYIJ010000054.1:0-4316 GCA_035997675.1 Solirubrobacteraceae bacterium | reverse complement strand
GTGAGCGGAATCAGCGACGACACGGCCGCGACGCCGTAGACCAGCAGCACGTTGCGCACCGAGCCGCCGACGTGGAAGGCATCGAGGAAGCACCAGAAGGCGCCGAAGCGCGAGAACCACGCCACGGCCTGCACCGACCAGACCTCGCGGAAGTAGCGGCGCCGGTCGGTCAGGATCGTCACGCCCTGGCGCACGCGCGCCCAGAAGGCCCGAACGCGCACCGAGAGAAAGGCGAACAGGACCAGGAGGAGCACCGCCAGGATGGTGAGCAGGAAGAGCGTGAACTGCGGATGGGCGGCGAGGTAGGAGAGGTCGAACGCGTTGAGCTTCGAGAAGTCCGGCGGCTTGGGGAAGACGCCCTGCGTAAAGGCGAAGATGAGGATGGGAACGGCCACGGACAGGTCGAAGACCGTGTCCACGATGAAGCTGGACGCCACCGCGGGGTAGGACGAATTCGGGATCGACGTCTTCGTGAGGAAGAGGCGGACGATGTTCCCGAAGCGCGCCGGGAACACCATGTTGACCCCGTAGGCCGCGACGTAGGCGCCCCAGATGTTGCGCCACTGGAAGCGTTCCGTCGGGTAGGCGGCCCGCAGCACGTTGAAGCAGGCCCGCGAGCGCAGCGTCAGAAAGCCCCCGAAGAAGGCGCAGCCGAGCAGCAGCGAGAACCAGCCGACCTGGGCGAACTGCCCGAAGAATTCCTCGACGGAGTTGACGAACGACGCGGCGAATGGGGGCGTGAGGGCCACGCGTCATACGGTACGCGAGGCGGCCGCCCTATCATCCCGCGGCCATGAAGGGGCTCGGCTGGCGCGCGGTCGCCGTCTTTCTGCTCGGCGGGATCGCGCTCCTCGCGGCGCTGCGGGTCTGGCAGGGCGACGCGTACTGGAGCTACTCCGACGGGGTCTACGCGCTCACAGCGCGGCTCGTCCTTCATGGCCACGACCTCTACCGCGAGGTCGCCGCGGCCCAGCCGCCTCCGGTCTTCTACGCCGGCGCCGTGGTGCTCGCGGTGAGCGACTCGCTCGACGCCCTCCGCATCGGCCTGAGCGCGGTCGACCTCGCGACCGGGGCACTTGTGCTCGCCGCCACCTGGCGGCTGACCGCGCGGCGCGGGCCGGCCGTCGCGGCCGGACTGCTCGCGCTCCTGACGCCGCTGGCGCTGCACGACCACGCTCTGCTCACGCCCGAGACGCTGGCGGCGCCGCTCGTGATGGCCGCCGCGCTGCTGGGCGCCCGGCCCGGTCGCGCCGCCGCGGTCGGCGGCGCCCTGGGCGCGCTCGCCGCGGCCTGCAAGCTCGCCTACGCGCTTCCGGCGATCGGGATCGCCGTCGCGGTCCGCCGCCGCGCCTACCTGACCGCGCTGCTGGCGGCCGCCGGCGTTCTGGGCGCCTTCGCCCTGATCGTGTTCGGCTCGCCGCTCGTGCACGGCACCGTGACCGCCCAGGCGCAGACCGGGTTCGCGGCGCTCGGGGACGTGGCCGGTCTCTGGGCCCAGGCCGTCTGGAACCTGCTGCCGTTCGCCGTGCCCGCGATCGCCGCGATCGCCCTGCGTCGGCGCGCGGCGGATCCGGCACTTCTGCGCTCACTGCTGGGGGCGCTGGCCGGCGCCCTGCTCGTGCTGGGCACGCTGCTCAAGCAGGGCAGCTATCTCAACGTGCTCGTCGTCGCCGAGCCACCGGCGCTGAGCCTGGCGGCGTTCGGCGCGGTCGCGCTGTGGGAGGCGCGGGTGCGCGTCGCCCTGGCGGCGGCCGCCGTCGGCGCGGTCCTCGGCGTCGTCGAGATCGGTTCGCTGCTCGCCTCGCCGGGCGATCCGGTGCTGTACGGGCGTCCCCTCGCGAAGCGCGCACCGGGCCGGGAGCTCGGACCCGGCGCCGTGCACCGTCGCGTCGCCCTCGCGCGCGCCTGCCCGCGCGGGCTCGCCTACTCCGGCCCTCCCTACCTCGCCTTCCTCGCCCGGCGCCGGATGCCCGACGACCAGCCCGACCAGTTCATCCTCCTCCACGCCGACACGTATCGGAGCCTCCGCGACGCCGCCGGGCGCGACCGGCCGCGCTGCCCGTAGAGAGCCCCGCCGCCAGACGCTACGCGGCGGCCAGCGCGCCGAGAACGAGCTCGTCGTGCTGCGCGGGCCTGACCTTCCGCAGGACCTCGCGCACGACGCCCTCCGCGTCGATGACGAAGGTCGTGCGCTCGTTGCCGAAGAACTTGCGGCCGTACATCGACTTCTCGACCCACACGCCGTAGGCCTCGGCCACGGCATGGTCCTGGTCGGCGAGCAGCGGGAAGGCGAGCTCGTACTTCTCGGCGAACGCGCGCAGCCGCGAGACGGGGTCCCGCGAGACCCCGAGCACGACCGCGCCCGCCGCGTCGTATTCCGTCGAGTGGTCGCGGACGCCGCACGCCTGCGCCGTGCAGCCCGGCGTGTCCGCCTTGGGATAGAAGTAGAGGACCACGGTCTTCCCCCGCAGCTGCGACAGCGTGACCGGGTCGCCGTGCTGGTCGGGAAGGGTGAAGTCGGGAGCGGCCTGGCCGGGCTCGATCATCGGGCTGTCCTTTCGCTGCGGGTCACTTCAACAGCCGGGAGAGGCGCCGGTCCTTGAGAACTCGCCCCTCGGTCTGGCACCGGGGGCAGTACGTCATCACGTAGTCCTCGTAGTGCACGGCCTCGAGCGTCGTGCCGCAGCGCGGGCACGGCTCGCCCTGGTGGCGGTGGACGAGCAGCGGCATCGGAAGCTTGTCGGGGATCGGCAGGTGAACCGCGTCCTCGTAGTGCTCGAGCGCGCCGCCGAGCCGCTCCACCGTGGCCTCGCGCAGGCGCTGCGCCTCGAGGGGCACCAGGTCATCGGCTCGCTTGAACGGCGACAGCTGTGCGCTCCAGAGGATCTCGTCCACCCACGAACGGCCGATCCCGGTGAGCACGTGCTGGTCGCGCAGGAGGGAGTGCAGCGGCCGCGGCTCGGTCAGCAGCTCCTCGAACGGCGGCGGCTCCGGCCACGCCTCCGGGCCGAGCGCCGCTAGGGCATCGTCGTCGTCGAGCTCGCCGGCGCGCAGCAGCTTGACCCATGCCCGCTGCTTGGTCCCGAATTCCCGCAGGCGCAGCTCGCGGCCGCCCTCCACGCGCACGAGGAGCCGCGACGTACGGTCGCGCGGACCGGCGCGCTTTTCGAACAGCTGCAGCCGTCCGGCCGACATGAGATGCACCAACAGCACGAGCGGCTCGCCGGCGTCGACGTCCACGATCAGGTGCTTGCCGCGGCGTCGCACGCCGCCGATGGTCGCGGCCTCGAGCGCGGACAGCGGCGGGTCGAATGTCTTCAGCGCATTGATCCCGGGCGCCGCGGCGGACTCCACGACCGCGCCTCGCAGCGCGGCGTCGAGTCGGCGCGCGGTGATCTCGACCTCGGGAAGCTCGGGCACCCTTCCACAGTACAGCGGGCGTCAGGGCGAGAAACCCCTGCAAGCCGTGGGATCATGAGCGCTCAGTTGCACCGGCCCCGGTTGTCGCGGGTCGCCGCCGGCCTACCACGTCTGATGGGCCATGAGCACGGCCGCTGCACACAGTCTCTTCCCGTACGACGACGAGGGGAAGTTCGTCGAGCGTATCGCTGCGTTCCTGGGTCGCGGAGCCGAGCTGGGGGACGCGTCCCTCGCCGTGGTGGACCGGGCGAAATGGGACATGCTGTGCGAGGGGCTGGGTGACGGTGCTCCGCATGTCGCGTATGCCAACCGCGACGAGGCCTACACCCGTCCTGAGGAAACCCTGGCGACCTACGATGCCCTGCTGCGCCGGACGGTGGACGAGGGTGCACCCGCCGTCCGGCTCTACGGTGAGCTGCCGAGGTGCGAGACGCCCGAGCAGCGCGACACGTGGATCCGCTACGAGGCCCTCCTGAACCCGGTGTTTGCGCAGTGCCCGGTGACGATCGTGTGCGGCTACGACCTGCGTGAGCACTCGGAGGACGTGGTCGCGGGGGCCTGGCACACCCACCCGACTGTCCTGGCCGATACGGCCGCGGACAACCCGCGCTACGAGGACCCGGCGCAGATCGTCGAGGCGACGACGGTCGCGCCCGAGCCGCTACCGGACCTTTGCGAGGTTTCTGTCGACGATGACCGGGCGGCGTTCGCAGATCGTCTGCGCGGCGAGCTGAATGCCGCCCACGGCAACGGCGGGGCGGCCGACGCCCTGCTCCCGGCGGCCATGGAGGTGTTCGCGAACGCCCAGACCCACGGCCAGGGTGCTCGAGCCCAGCGATTGGGCCGCGTCGGCGAGCGCGTCGTCTGGGAGCTCTCCGACAACGGGCCCGGCTGCG
>DASYIJ010000273.1:0-5738 GCA_035997675.1 Solirubrobacteraceae bacterium | reverse complement strand
GTCGTCTTGCCGTGGTCGACATGGGCGATGATGGCCACGTTGCGGATGTCCGAGCGGCGGGGCATGGGCATTGAGGGTAGGCGCCGGTGCGTGAAGATAGGCATCCCAGATCGAACGACAGGAGACGCGATGACCGGCAGTTCCGATTTCACCCCCGAGGAATGGAAGGTCGTGCTGGAGGGCCCGCCGAGCGCCGGGCTGATCGTCATCACGGCGCAGCGCGGCGGCACCTTCCGCGAGACGATCTCCATGGCCAAGGCCTACACCGAGGCGCGCCAGGACCATGGCGCCAGCGAGCTGCTCGACGAGATCGCCTCGACGAAGCCGCAGGTCGACCACACCCGCTACGGCTCGCCCGAGGAGCTCAAGACGGCGGGCCTGCAGCACATCCGCGACGCGATCGCGCTGCTCGAGGGCAAGGCGACGCCCGAGGAGGTCGACGAGTACCGCCGCTTCGTCGTGACGCTGGCCGAGAAGGTCGCCAACGCCCACCGCGAGGGTGGTGACAGCGCGGTGAGCCCGGCCGAGGCGGCCGCGATCGAGGAGATTCGCGGAGCGCTCGGCTCGAGTCAGGCCGCGGGCGAGTAGCTCTCGTGCCGGAGGGGCTCGGGCCGGCGGAGGTGGCCAAGGAGATCGGCGACCACAGGCAGCACGCCGCGGAGAGCCACGAGCGCCGCGACCGGTGGCTCTCCATCACCGAGGCGGTGATGCTGTCGGTCGTCGCGGTGATCGCCGCGTGGTCCGGGTTCTCGGCGGCCAAGTGGAGCACGGAGTCCTCGGTCAGGCTGGCCGAGGCGTCCTCGACCCGGACCAAGGCCAACCGAGCCGAGCTCGAGGGCAACCAGATTCGCACGCTGGATTCGGTGTCGTTCAACGCCGCGTTCGCCGCGCTCGTCGCGAAGGACTCCAACGCGTTGCGCCTCGCCGTCAAGCGGCTGCGGCCGGGCTATCGCCCCGCGTTCGACGCCTGGATGGCCACGCACCCCCTGACGAACCCCAACGCGCCGCCGGGGCCGGCCTACATGCCGCAGTACCGGATCGCGCAGGAGCAGGAGGGACGCACCCTCGAAGCCCTGGCCGACCGGCACTTCAAGGACGGCGAGCACGCCGGGAGCACCTCGGACAAGTACATCCGCATCACCGTATTCCTGGCGACCGTGCTCTTCCTGGTCGGCATCAGCAGCCACTTCCCGCGCCACTCCGGGCGCTACGGGTTGATCGCGCTCGCCTCGGCGCTGCTCGTCGTGTCGATCGTGCAGCTGCTGAATCTTCCCGGGCCGCCGGGCTAGAACGGCGGCTCGCCCGGCTCGCCGGGTTCGACCGGCGGCTGGACGTCCGCGGGAGCGGGCGCCGCGGCGGGCTGCCCGTTCGAAGCCTCGGGGGGCGTGACGGGCTCGGGGGGCGCGACGGGCGGCTCCACCGGTTCCGGGGGCGCGACGGGCTCCACCGGCGTGGCGGTCTGCACCGGCGCGGCGGGCGCGACGGGCTCGGGCGGGAACCGCTCGACCGCATCGTCGGCCACCGAGAGCATGCAGTCGGCCAGCTGGCGGGTGTCGTCGATCAGACGGGTCCGCTCGCGCCAGATGAGGTCGGCGTCGGCGTCCAGCGTGCGCCGGCGCGCCTCGGCGTCGCGCGTGGTGGCCTCCGCCTGAGCCTGGGCGTCGGCCATCAGCATGTCCGCCTGGGCGTGCGCCCGGCTGGAGATCGCGTCCGCCTTCTCGCGCGCGACGCGCAGGATCGCCGACGTGTCACTGCCGAGGCGGTCGATCTCCTCCTGGATGGCGTGCTCGGGGATGCGCTGCGCCCGCACGGCGGCGAGCTCGTCCTCCAGCGCGGCGATGTGGTCCTCGACCGCCCCGCGGTCATAGCCGCGCCAGACGGTCGCGAAGCGTGGGGTCCAGGCCGGCTCGTCCGGCAGGACGTCGTCCGGGGTGAATTCGACGGTCTCCTGCATCGGGTCCTCGGTCGACTTCACGGGCGAGAAGATCCGGCTCAGCCGCGCGGCCAAGCCGTTGGGCTCGCCACCCGCGGGACGGTCGCCACCGATCGTGTCGCTGTGGCTCATCTTGGCCTCCTTCGCAGCGGTCGCAGAACGCATGCCCTTCCCCGTGGGCGCCGGAATTCCTGCGTCCGCCGTCGTAACGGCGACTCCGGCTGTCGCGGCGCCGGACTCCGGCGATGCAGGAGATTTGCGTGCACAACGCCGACCCCGGGCCGCGCTAAGCTCCGCGCCGATGGAAGCTCGTGTCCAAGCGTAAGCCCCGTTTCCGGCGGGGGCGCACGCTTCAGCGTGCGGTGACTCTCAAGCGCCCGGTCCCGGCGGCGCCGCGGCCGGCTGCGCCCGTGATCGACTTTCGCGGTGTGTCGATGGTCCACCGCAGCGGCGCCCTGGGGCTGGATCGCGCGACCTTCGCCATCGGCCGGGGCGAGCTCGCCTTCCTGGCCGGACGCGCGGGAGCCGGCAAGTCCACCGTCATGCGCCTGCTCACCAGGGAGTTCACGCCCTCGGGCGGCACCGTCCTGGTCGCCGGGCGCGACCTGAGCCTGATCGCGCGCGATGCGCTGTCGGCCTACCGGCGAAACCTCGGCCTGGTCCGCCACGACTCGACGCTCATGTCGGACCGCAGCGTCCAGGACCAGATCGTCGACGCACTCCGCCTGACGGGCGCCTCACGCAGCGAGCGCGCCGGTTGGGCGGGCGAGATCTTGCAGCTCACCGGTCTGCCGCGGCGGGCCGACAGCCTTCCCGACGAGCTCACGCCCGGCGAGTACCGTCGCGTGTGCATCGCCCGGGCCTTCGCCGGCCGGCCGCCGCTCCTGCTCGCCGACGAGCCGACACGGGAGCTGGATCACGAGACGAGCATCGGGATCCTGCGACTGCTCTACCGCATCAACCGCACCGGGACGACCGTGCTGGTCGCGACGCGCGACCGCGAGCTGGTCGGCAAGCTGCGCCGCCGCGTGATCGAACTGGACCGCGGCGATGTCGTCAACGATCTCGCGCCGGGGATCGCCGCCGACGACGAGAGCACGCGCGAGTTCGCCGCCCGCGTACGGGGAGCGAAGGCCGACCCCGAGCTCGACCCCGCCGCCGCGCGCGCCGCCAGCGCGGTGCGCCTCGCGCGGGCGCTGCATCGGGATCCCAACCGGCCGGGCTGACCCGCATCGCCGCCGGCGGTGAGCGCCGGACCGACGGCGGCGCTAGGCGTGATTCTTGAAGCCGACGGGCGTGCAACCGCGGTAATGGCGATGCGCGCGCGAGGAAAAGCGGATGCTGCAGATGGCGCCGGATCGCATCCCGCCCAGACGTTTCGTGCCCTGGAGGATCTCGATCGAGAACGCAAAGCGCACGGTGCGGGTGACGAACGGGTCGAGGCTCACGACGATCTCCTCGACGGTGCCGTTCTGGTTGCTGCTGATGCCGTCATTTGAGAGGTCCATGCCCTTGCCGCGGAACCCGAGGTTCGAGGTCAGTCGACGCCGCATGACCGGGCGGGCGCGCAGGGACGGCGGCGACGTGCTGCCGCCGCGGAGGCGCAGGACGACGTAGATGGGGGTGGGATCCGCGGGATCCGACGCGGGGGTCACCCGGATGCGGAACTCGTCGTCGTTGATCAGGAGCTTCCGCGCAATGTGGCGCACGTACCGTGCCCTGGACACGGACGCGAGCTTGTAGCTGAAGACCGGCCGCGTGATCGCCGCCGACGCGCTGCACTCGCCGGCGGGTCTGCCGGACTGGTCCGTCAGCTGCTGCACCCAGCTGACGGTGAGCGTGAGCGAGCTCGCGCGCGGGGCCGTGAACCCGTAGCCGCCGCGGAAGCTGTCGCTCTCGGGGAGCGGCGTGAGTCCGATGCCCGGCGGGCCGGTCACGGCGATGCTGCCCGGCTTGGCCTCGCTTTGCCGGTATGGGCTGCCGGTCGGGTAGTTCTGCCCGATCGCCAGTTCGATCACCGTCTCGACGCGGTAGCGCTTGCCGACGACGAGGGCATGCTCCACCTTGCCGATCTGCTCGCCGTCCACCTGGACGGGCGGCCTCACGCTTTCCATCTCCGCCGAACCGCACGGTGCCGCCAGGGCGGCTGGTGCGACTACGAGCAGCACCAGCGCGGCGGCGATCGCCGAAATCGCGGCAGCGGTCCGTCGCGTCCTCATGGGCTGGCCTCCATGCGCGGCGCCAGTATGTCAGGACGGCGGCGGTCCTCCGCGGGGACTTGTCACTCCGCCGACCTCGGCGCCGTCAGCCGGCGGCGAGCGCCGGCGCACGGTCGGCCCACGGCAGCGCCTGCTCGACGGCGCCGGCGAGGCGCAGGATCGTCGCCTCGTCCCAGGGGCCCCCGACGAGCTGGGCCCCGACCGGGATGCCGTCCTCCGTCGAATGGACGGGGAGCGAGATGGCGGGCTGTCCGGTGACGTTCGCGAACGCGCAGAAGGCCACCATCCCGATGACCGCCTCGGCCGGGGCCTCGGGATTGGCGTGTGTCGTCTCGAGGACCGAGCCGGCCGTCGGCGGCGTGATCGCCATCGTCGGAGTCACGAGGACGTCGAAATCGCTGATCCACGGCTCGATCAGCTGGCGGCTCATGCGCTCCATCTGCTTCATCGCGAAGACGTACTCGAACGTGGGGACCTCGTTGGCGGCGGCGTGCTGGTAGGCGATGTGCGGTTCGACCTGCTCCCAATCCAGCTCGTCCAGATGCTCGCCGAGGGAGCCGGCGACCATCAGGTTGAAGGGCTCGACGAGCTCCTCGGAGATCGTGGGGAGCTCGACGGGCTCGACCGAGTGGCCGAGGTCCTCGAGCGCCTGGGCGGTCAGCCGGGCCGCCTCCGTGCACGCCGGGTCGGTCGGCATGCCGAACGGCCCGCGGTCCATCAGGGCGATCCGCAGCTTGCCCGCGTCGGCGCCGACCTCGTCGCGGAACGGGCGGGCGGCGGGCGGCGCGTTGTACCAGGCGTGCGGGTCCGGCTCAGACAGGGCGTCGAGCATCGCGGCGGCGTCCGCGACCGTGCGGTTCACCGTGCCCTCGACGACGGCGCCGAGCCAGCTCTGGCTCAGACGCGGCACGCGCCCCCGGCTGGGCTTGAGCCCGACGAGGCCGCAGCACGACGCCGGGATGCGGATCGACCCGCCGCCATCGTTGGCGTGGGCGGCCGGGAACATCCCGCCGGCGGTGGCCGCGGCGGCACCGCCGCTCGACCCGCCCGGCGTGCGCTGCGGGTCCCACGGGTTGCGCGAGGGCCCGAAGCGCAGATTCTCGGTGGCGGTGATGTGGCCGAACTCCGGCGTGTTCGTCTTGCACGCGAGGACGAAGCCGGCGCGCTGGAAGGCGTCCACGCACACCTCGCTGGGGCCCTCCCAGGGCTCGTCGGTGCGGCCCCGCGAGCCGTAGCTCAGCGGCCACCCGTGCACCTCCGTGAGGTCCTTGATCGGCATGGGCACTCCGAGGAAGGGCGCGTCGTCCCCCGCGGCGAGGCGCTCGTCGGCCTCGCGCGCCGACGCCCGCGCCGCGTCGTCGTCCCGCCACACCACCGCGTTGAGGTCGTCGTTGAGCCGGTCGACCTCGGCGAGGCAGGCGTCGAGCAGCTCGGTGGCCGAGAGCTCCCGGTCGCGCAATGCGTCGGCGAGCTCGAGAACGGGGGTGCGTGTCGGGTCGGCCATGGGGTCTCCTCTGGGTGGCGCCGCGTGGGGTCGGGTCCTGCCGTCAGCCTAACCCGCGCGTGCCGCCAGGCCGAACGGGCTG
>DASYIJ010000222.1:0-12011 GCA_035997675.1 Solirubrobacteraceae bacterium | reverse complement strand
CGGCGCTCCGCCTTCGCGCGGTCGGTCGTTGGGCGCTTGGTGGGCGCGGTCGCGGCCTGGGGGCCCCGCTCGACAGCAGCCTCGGCCATCAGAAGATGTCCCCCTTGATCGCCGCCTTGAGCTTGCTCTTGAGCTCCGAGGGCACCTTCGGCGGGTCGATCCCGCCTGGGGGATGCAGGGTGTCCTGCACCGCCAGCGACACGTCGCTGTACGCCGGCGTCGCCGGGCGCGGCGCGCCGTCGCGGATGCTCACCTTGAGGAAGTTGGCGAACGGGAACGCCTTGAGGATCCGCGGGTCGCTGTAGAGCGCCGCGTTGGTCGGCGGCAGACCGCCCTTCTGCGAGGCGATCACCTGGTTCTCAGGCCGCGCGAGGCACAGGGCGGCCTCGAACGCGCGCGCCGGCTGCTTGGAGTAGCGCGAGACGCCGAGGTTGATCCCGCCGATGGGCGGCCGGCTGGGCCGGTTGGCGTCCACCGCGGGCCAGCGCGTCCAGCCGATCTTGGGCACGAAGGCCTTGGCGTCGGTCTGGGCCGAGGCGTAGATGAAGGAGTAGTTGATCTGGAAGGCCGCCTTGCCCGTCTGGAAGGCCAGCCGCGCCTGGTCCTCCTTGGTGTTCGACAGCGAGGGCTCGTGGTTCGGCGCGGTCGCCACCTGCTTCATGACCTGTGCCGCCTGCACCGCGGGCGGCCCGAGGGAGGGCTTGCCGTTGGCGTTGAGGATCGAGCCGCCGGCCGACTCGATCAGCGAGTTGAACCACACGGTCAGGCCCTCGTACTTCGCCGCCTGGAGCTCGATCCGCCCGGTCGGTCCCAACTTCTTCGCCTGGGCCAGCATCTCGGCCCAGGTCGTCGGCGGCTTCTTCACGAGGTCCTTGCGATACCAGAGCAGCTGGGTGTTGCTGGTGAACGGGGCGGTCCACAGCCGGCCCTTGAACTTGGCGGTGGCGAGCGGCCCGGGCAGGACGCCCTGGACCGCCCGTTGAGCGTTCGCGCCGGTCCACGGCCGGATCCAGCCCGCCTCGGCGAACTCCGCCGTCCAGATGACGTCCATGCCGATGAGGTCGATGTCGGAGTCCTTGGCGGCGAGCCGTCGGACGACGAGCTCGCGCTGCTGGTTGGCATCGGTGGGCAGCGACACCACCTGAACGCGGTAGGGCTTGCCCTTGGAGCAGTTCGCCGCGGCCTCCTTGTAGCCGCCGGACGGCTCGTTGAACACGTACCACTTGACGACGCTGTTGGAGGCGCCCGACGAGCTCGAGCCACAGCCGGAGGCCGCCACGACCAAGAGGCCCGCGACGGCTATACACGCGACGAACTTCACCAGCGTCATTGCCGATTTCCTCCCTCTGACCCGGGCGCGAGGCCTGGGGAACCTCTCCCTCTGCCGAACATCGCTCGGCGGCATTTCCGTACCCGGGCGTCCGGTCCGGCAAACGGTTGGCGGACGGAGTCTCTAGCGAGCTGGGAGCGCGACGAAGCCCGCGTACGGCGCGAGCTCCGCCGGCGCGCTTCCCGAGGCGGAGCCGTGGGTTGCCAACCGCAGCTCGCCGGCCGGCGGCGCCGGTCGCGGCTCGCCCGTGAAGTTGAGCGCGATCACGTGGCCCGAGCGGCGCTGGAACGCGAGCACGCCGTCGGCCGCGTCGAGGAAGCGCGCGTCGCCCCCCAGCTCGCCGCGGAGCGCGATCGCCGCGCGGGCGAGAGCGAGCGTCGAGGCGGGGTCACCGGACTGGGCGGCGACGTTGCGCTCGGGTGCGTCGACGACCGGCAGCCAGGGCGCGCCCGTCGTGAAGCCGCCCATGGGCGTCCCGTCCCACTGCATCGGGTGGCGCGTGCGGTCGCGCCCCGCGCGGTCCAGCGGCGGGTCGTGCCCGGGCCCCTCGCGCATCCCGATCTCGTCGCCCTGGTAGAGGAACGAGACGCCCGGCAGCGTCAGCAGCAGCAGCATGGCCACCCGCTCCCGCTCGCGCCCGAAGTGCGTGGCCAGGCGCCCGAAGTCGTGATTGGAGAGCACCCAGGCGCAGCCGTCCAGCTCGAGCGCGGCCTCGAGCACCGCGCGCAGCGCCCGCACGTCCGGCGGGGCGTGCAGCAGCTCGAAGCAGAAGGCGGCGTCGAGGTGGCGCAGGTAGGGCGCGAGGCTGGCCGTCGGCAGGTAGACCTCGCCGACCAGGAAGGCATCGCCGGCCGCCTCGCGCAGCGCCGACAGGGCCGTCTCGATGTCGGGCGCGTTGACCGAGTACAGGTGCTCGAGCGTCGCGTACTCGTCCATCAGCGGCAGCGGCGGGGGCGCGCCGGCGGGCGGGTCGTCGCGCAGGTCCGGGTCCTTGAGCAGCCGGTCGATGGCGTCGATGCGAAAGCCGTCGACGCCGCGGTCGAGCCAGAAGCGCACCACCCCCTGCATCGCCGCGACCACGTCGGGGTTGCGCCAGTTCAGGTCGGGCTGTTCGGGATAGAAGGAGTGCAGATACCAGCGGCCGGTGCGCTCGTCGCGCGTCCACGCCGGACCTCCGAAGCTCGCGATCCAGTTGTTGGGCGGTTCGTCGCCGTCGGCCCAGACGTAGTACTCGGGATGCTCGCGAAACCACGGGTGCTCGATCGACGTGTGGCACGGGACGAGGTCCATGAGCAACCGCAGACCGCGCCCGTGCGCCGCCGCGACGAGCGCGTCGAGGTCGTCGAGCGTTCCGTAGACCGGGTCGACCGCCGTGTGGTCGGTGATGTCATAGCCGAAGTCGGCCAGCGGCGAGGGATAGATCGGGGACAGCCACAGCGCGTCCACCCCGAGCGCCTCGACGTGGTCCAGGCGCGCCACGATCCCCGGCAGGTCGCCGACGCCGTCGCCGTCGGAGTCCTGGAACGAGCGCGGATAGACCTGGTACACGACGGCGTCTTCCCACCACATGCCGGCGGAAGATAGACGGTGTTTCCGCGCCAACAACCGGGGAATCCCCTTGGAATCAGTCCCAGCATCTCTGCAAGGAGTGCATTCAAATGATCGGCATCCTCATCACGGTCCTGTTCGCCGCCCTGGTCTACGTGCTGCTCGCGGCGCTGACGGGTTCCGCGATCGTCGCCATCGTCGGTGCGATCCTGGTGCTGCTCGGCGGGATTCCCTCGGGGGGATTCGGATTCGGGTCGCGCTTCGGCGGTCGGACCGGCGCCCGTTGGTGACCTGACGTGGCGCCACGCCGCGGCGCGGTCGCCGTCGTGCGTGAAGCGTTCTCGCGCTTCCGCGCCGACGACATGCCGGACAGCGCCGCGGCGTTGACGTACTACGCCCTCCTGTCGCTCTTCCCGGCGCTGCTCGTGGGCGCATCGCTCTTCGGGCTGCTCGGGCAGTCCCACGCGATCGACGACATCACGCGCTACCTGACCCGCCACGGCGCGGACCGGTCGATGGTCGACGCGATCCGCTCCTCGCTGCGCACGGCGCAGTCGAGCCGCGGCGGGGCGGGCATCGGCCTGATCATCGGAATCGCGTTGTCCATCTACGGCGCCGCGGGTGCCTTCGGGGCGGCCGGGCGCGCGCTCAACCGGGCGATGCGCGTCGACGAGGGTCGGGGCATGGTCCGCCGCAAGGCGCTGGACCTCGCCTGCACGCTCGTCGTGATCGTGCTCGCGGTCGTCGCGCTTTTGCTCGTGTTCCTCGGCGGCAACGTGGCGCGCCAGCTGTTCGGCGCGCTCGGCCTCGGCGCAACGGCCGCGGACGTGTGGAACGTGGTGCGCTGGCCCACGGCGGTCGTGGTGGCCATGGCGACCTTCTCCTTCGTGTACTGGACGGCTCCCGACCGCCGCGGCGCGCAGTTCCGGCTCATCTCGTCCGGCGCCGCCGTGGCCGTCGCCATCTGGCTCGCCGCCTCGGCGGGCTTCTTCGTCTACGTCGCGAACTTCAGCTCCTACAACGCCACCTACGGCGCCTTCGCCGGCGCGGTGATCCTGCTCGTGTGGCTCTGGCTCACCAACGTGGCGCTGCTCTTCGGGGCCGAGATCGACGCGGTGCGCGCGGAGGTCAGCTCGGAGGCTCCTCGGCAAGTGTCAGTGCCTCGGGATGCGAGCACAGCGCGGCCCGCCCGGGGCAGCCCTGGCACAGCCAGCGGTGTGGGCGGTCGGTGACGGGGAACTCGCCGTTGGCGATTCCCGCGGCGAGCCCTTCGAGGTCGGCCGCCAGGCGCGGTTCGTCGCCCGCCTCGAAGGACACCGCGACCGGCTGGTCCGGGTGCTCCAGGAAGCAATGGACGACCTCCACCCTGGCCGCGCCGTCACGGAGCGCGGCGAGCGCATAGATCAGGCGCTGCCCGGCGTACGAGCGCTCGACGTGCGCGGCAAGGTCATCCGCCGCCACGCGGTCGGTCTTGTAGTCGACGATCAGGCGCCCGGCGTCCTCGCGGCCGATCGCGTCCACGACGCCGGTCACCAGCACCGGCTGCCCGCCGGGCGGATGGACGACGAACGTGAACTGCTCCTCGCGCCGCAGGTCGGCTGCGCGCCCCAGCCGGTAGGCCACGTCGCTGCGGGCGAAGCGCTCGACGAGCGCGATCAGCTCCTCGACCTCCTCGTCGGTCGGCTGCGCCCCCTCCGCGCGCGCGAGCGCGCGAACCTCGTCGGCGGCCACGGGCGCCGGCATCGCGAAGTCCACGTCCTCGAGGAGCGCGTGCACGATCGAGCCGCGGGTCGTCGCGCTCAGGCCGGCACCTGCGACCTCCGTCACCGGCACCTCCGGCAGCTCGAGCACCCGACGCAGGTAGAAGCGATAGCCGCAACGCCCGTAGGCCTCCAGCGCCGAGTAGCTGAGGTGGTGCACGGGCAGACCGGGCGCCGGCGCGGGGGGCGCCGGGTCGCGGGTGACCTCGACCACGCTCTCTCCTTCACCCGTCGGCTCTGCCGGGACCTGCTCCGGCCGCCGGGCCGCCGTCGGGAGCACGTCGCCCGAGGGTGTGCTCAGGACGGCTCGGACTCGCGCGGACCATTCGCCGCGCGCGACCTCGCCCTCCCACCGCGGCGCCGCGTCGGTCAGCTCGGAGGCGAGCGCGGGAGCGAACCCGTCGGCGATCCAGCTCATCGCCTCGCGCCGCTGACCGCCGCGCCACCTGTCCTCGGTCACCGCGCCGCTGAGCACCAGCAGCTCCTCGGCTCGCGTCATGGCGACGTAATGCAGCCGCCGCTCCTCGGCCTCATCCGCCTCGGCCTCCGCGAGGCCGATCGCCTCCCAGGCGAACGCCTTCTGAGATCCGTTGCCGTTGTCCCCCCCGCGCGGGATGCGCATCCCCACCTCGCCCTCGGGCCCGATGCGCAGGTGCTCGCGCCCGCGCGTGAACGGTTCGCGACCGAGGTCGGCCACGCAGACGACCGGGAACTGGAGGCCCTTCGCGCGGTGCATGGTCATGATCCGCACCGCCTCGAGCGCCTCGCCCTCGACGGGCGCCTCCCCCTCGCGGTCCTCGGCGAGGCCCTCGCCCGCCAGCTCGGCCACGCGGTCGACCAGGCCTCGCAGGTCGCGGCCCTCGCGGGCCTCGAACTCACGCGCAAGGCGCACGAGCTTGCGCACGTTGGCCATCCGCCGGACGGCCCCGGGCATGCGGAGCACGGCGAGGTCGTAGCCGGTCTCGGCCACGATGCGCTCGATCAGGGCGTCCAGCGCGACGCGGGGAGCGAGCGTACGGTGGCCGCGGAGACGCTCGGCGAAGTGCAGGAGCGCCGCGCGGTCCTTCGCGTCGAAGTCGTCGAGCACCGCGGGGTCACCGCCGGCCTCGAAGGCTCGCTCCAGGGCGACGCATGCCGGCGCGTCCCCGCTCGCGTCCGCCAGCAGGACCAGCGCGTCCGAGCTCACCCCGACGAGCGGCGATGCCAGGACCTCGAACAGGCGCAGGTCGTCGCGGGGGTTGGCCAGGACCGCGAGGTAGGCCACGAGGTCCTGGACCTGGCGGCCCGACCAGAACCCGCGCCCGCCGATCAGGTAGGTCGGTACCCGCGCCTCCTCCAGCGCGCGCTCGTACAGGGCCATGTGGGTGGTGGCGCGCAGCAGCACCACGATGTCCCGCGGCGCGCGTCCGCCGTCGATCAGCTCGCGCACCCGCTGCGCGAGCAGCCGCGCCTCGGCCAGGCGCCATGCGGTCGAGCGTGCCACGGGCTCGCCGAGCGACGCCGCGTCCCAGTCGCCCTTGACGGTGATCAGCAGCTCCACCGGCGGTTCCGGCGACGTCGGTTCGTCGGGATCGCGCGGCAGCAGAGGCGAGGCGCCGTCGGGGAAGAGCTCCTCGGCCCAGGCGATGTTGAGCGCGGCCACCAGCTCGCGCCCGCTGCGGAAGTTCTGCGCCAGCCCGCGGGCCAGCCCGGCGCGCTCCCGGTTGGCCTGCAGCTCCTCGAACAGGCGCACGTCGGCATGACGGAACCGGTAGATGGCCTGGAGGGCGTCGCCAACGGTGAAGAGGCTTCCGGCGTCGCCGACCAGCGCGTCGAGCAGGCGCACCTGGAGCGGATTGGTGTCCTGGAACTCGTCGACCATGACGTGGCGGTAGCGGGCGCGGTGTGCGGCGCGGATCGCCGGGTCCCCCTCCAGCAGGGCGAGAGCCTCGAGCTCGAGGTCGGCGAAGTCGAGGACGGAGCGCGTCGCCTTCAGTTCGGCGTAGCGGTCGCGGAAGGCGGCGTGGAGCGTGCGCAGGCGCTCGTAGAGAGGAATCAGCTCGCGGTCGACGGCGGCGCCCCGCAGGGTCGCGAGCCCGTCCCGGTAGCGCTCGGCCGCCGGGGAACGCAGCGCGTCGGTGTAGCGGCCCGGGAGCTCCAGGTCGTCCGGGGGCGCGTCCAGCCGCGCCGATGTGCCCGGGCGCTCCTCCATCCAGGCCCGGCAGGCGACCAGAACCTCGGCCGCGGCCGCCTCGCGCCCCTCGGCGCACAGCTGCGGAGCCAGCTCCGCGCACGCGGCCGTCAGCACCACGAACCCCTCGGCGGCGTCGCGGGGTGTGGCCGGAGGCAGTTCGGGTCGCGCCTCGCCGCGAGTCCGCAGCAGCCCATGAGCGGCGACCACCATGTCGCGCAGCGCGGGGGTCGGATACGCGGCGAGCTCGTCCAGGGCGCGCGCGCCGCCCTCCTCGAGCACGCGCTCCAGCGCATCGTCGAACGCCCTGCGGGTGAGGCGGTCGGCCTCCTCCTGATCGGCCACCGCGAAGCGCGGATCCAGGCCCGCACGCAGGGCGCCGCCGCGGAGCAGCCGAGCGCAGAATCCGTGGATGGTGGCGATAGAGGCGTCCTCGGCCTCGCGCGCGCGCTCGACCGCGCCGAGCTCGAGGAAGCGGCGGCGGACCCGGTCGCGCAGCTCCGCCGCCGCCTTGTCGGTGAACGTGATGGCGAGGATCGCGGAGACCTCGACGCCGTCGAGCAGGACGCCGCGTACGAAGCGCTCGACCAGGACGAGGGTCTTGCCGCTGCCGGCGCCCGCCGCCACGAGCAGCGGGCCCTCGCGCTGGTCCACGACGGCGCGCTGCTCCGGGGTGAGCGGGATCCCGCCCGGCCCCCGCGACTCGTCGATCATGCGCCCACGCTCCGGCAGATGCCCGGGTGCGCGCACCCGCCGCGGAAGGCACACGAATCCGGATTGGGGGTCAGCTCGCCCGCGCGCAGTCGCCGGGCCGTGTCACGGGCGAGCTCCTCGACCTCTTCGAGGCCGCGCTCGAACGTCTCGTCGTCGACGACGTCGGTTGCCACCAGCGGCTCGCCCAAGGCCACCGCGCGCCGCACCAGTCCGCGGGCGCGGAGGTCGCCGCGCAGGGGCTGGTAGAGGCCGGCGGCCGGCGTCAGCCCGAGCAGCCGCTGCACGGCGAGGACGTACAGGCCCACCTGGAGGATCCCGTCGTCCGCCCACTTCGCGTACGGGTGGCCCTTCGACGACTTGTAGTCGCGCACGACGGCCCGCGCGCCCTCCACTTCGACGCGGTCGATGGTGCCCCGGATGCGCAGCTCGCCGCCACCGAGCTCGAGCTGGCCGTGGTCGGCCTCGTCGAAGCCGAAGCGCAGCTCGAGATGCTCGGGCTCCCACCCGTCGCTCTGCGCCTCGTGCTCGAGGTAGCGATCGAGGTCGAGCTCGAGCCGTCGCATCGCCGCCCGGGCGGTGGGCTCGTGCGGAGAGAGCGGCAGCGTCGTGCGGCGGGCGTCGATCTCCTCGCGCACGATTGCCTTGGCCCGCTCGAGGCTCGGCGGCCGGACACGGGCGGATCCCGTCTCGCCCCGCAGCCGGGTCAGCGCGGCGTCGAGGACCTGGTGCATGAAGCGTCCGCGCACCAGCGGCTCCGCCTCGGGCTCGAGGCGCGCCGGGCCCAACCGGCGCTCCACCAGCCACCGCACCGGGCAGCCGACGTAGACCTCGAGGGCGCTCGGCGAGAACACGGCCTCTGCCAGCCGGCCGAGCACGGCCGGCGAGCGCAGCGGCGCGATCGGCGGGGGCGCCACGCGAGGCGCGGCCGCGGCCCGCGACCGAGCCGCCTCGGCCGGGGTCGGCGCCTCGCCGGCAGGCCAGGTCACGTCCGCCAGGGCGCGCCGGCGCGCCGGATGGGCGAGGAGATCGCCCTCGAAGAGCTCGCCGACGTCCTCGAGGAAGCTGGAGGGCAGCGCGGGGTTGCCCTCCTCGTCCGAGGATCGCCACGACAGGACGAGGCGCTCCTCGGCACGGGAGGCGGCGGCGTGAAATAGCACGCGCTCGCCGGCCAGGACGTCGTCGCGCGCCGGAAGGCCCAGCTCGGCGCGCACCTCCTCGGTGAGAAACGGGTCCGGGCGGCCCCGGCGCGGGAACTCGCCCTCCTGGAGGCCGCACAGGTACACGCGGCGAAAGCGCCGGGCGCGCACATCGAGCGGGCTGAGCACGGCCACGCCGCCGCCGGGCGGAACGGCCAGATCGACCTCGAGCTCGGCCAGCGCGTCGTGCAGCTCGGCCGGAGACGGCGCCGGGACGTTTCGGGCGTCGGCTGACCGCCGCAGCTCGTCAAGGGCCGCGCGGACCGCGGCGTACACGCGCGCGTCGGGAAGCTCCTCCGGCGCCAGCAGGGCCGCGCGCCGCCGGCGGGGCCGCGTCAGGAGGGCCTCGGTGCGGCGCTCCACCGCGTCGTAGGTGGCCCGGGGGCCGGAGCGCAGCGCCTGCTCGAGGTGGTCCAGCTCCTCGAGCGGCCAGCCCGCGACCTCCGACCAGCGCGCGGCCGCCTCCGCGGACGAGGTCACGCCCTCGCGCCGAAGCTGCTCCTCGAACCGATCGACGAGATCGAGCACGTCGATCCGCCCGGGGGTGCGCAGGTACGCCAGGAGGTCCTCGGCGCTCCCGTCGTGGCGCGCCGCGCGCAGCAGCGCGAGCAGGCCGCGGCCCAGGGACGTGTGGGCCAGCGGCGCACGCCGGCGCACCTCGAACGGCACGGCGTAGTCGCCGAGCACCTGCTCGGCGAGCGGCGCCGCCGCAGCCGCGTCGCGGAACACGACGGCCACCTGGTCCGGCGGCGTGCCCGTCGCCAGCGCCTCCAGCACGTCGGCGGCCACGAGCTCGAGCTCGGCGCGCGCGCCGCCCGCCTCGAGCACCCGAACCGCGTCACCCGCCGCCTCGGTGGGCGCGCCGATCTCGAACAGGCTGCGCTCGAGATGGTGGAGCGCGGCGCGCGAACCCGGCGCGTAGTGCTCATCGCGCGGCGGGCATCCGACTTCATCGGCGGCGATCGCGGCGAGGCTGCGGTACGTCCGCGTCCGGCCGGCAAACGCCACGCGGTCGGGCTCGAAGGTCAGCGCGACGGTCACCTCGGCGCCGGCGTCCTCGGCCAGCGCGCCGAGCACCCCCAGCTCGAGGCCGGTGAAGTCGTCGAAGCCGTAGACGAAGACCGGGCGGCCACCCCACCGCCGGGGGTGGGCACGCAGGGCGTCCAGCGATCGCCAGCCGAACAGGTCGCGATCGACGACGCCGGCGGCGTCGAGACCCTCGCGGTACGTCTCGTACAGCGCCGCGACCTCGGCGCCATAGCGCTGCTGCGATCCGCCGCCGCCCGCGGACGCCAGCGCGCCGCGCAGCGCATCGGGCGTCACCAGCCCACGCTGCAGCTCGGCGAACAGCTCCGCGGCGGCCCGCGCAAACCCGGCAGAGCGCGCGGACGCCGCGAGCGCGTCGAGCCGGCTGCGCACGATCGCCGCGGCGACCATTCGGTCGCGCTGCACGGGGCCGATCACCGAGCCCGACGATCCGACGCGGCGCGCAACCTCGGCCACCAACCGGGCAAAGCGCACGACGGTGCCGCCGAAGGCCACACCGTGGGCCGCGAGCTCGCGCTGGTAGTGCGCCACGTCGGCAAACGTGGGTACCACGAGCAGCGGCTCGCGATCCAGCTCGGCCCGGTAGGCGTCCAGCACCCGACCGGCCTTGCCGGCGTTCGCGGGCCCGGTGATCAGCGTGAGCGGCATGTCGGGCTATCGTCGCGCAGGGCGACGACGGCCTGACGGCGTCGAGGCCGCTCTAAGCGGCAGCCGAGGTCTCGCCGGCCGCGGCCTCTCGCGCCGCCGCGGCCTCCTCGGTCTCGGTGTCCGGCGGCTTGGCGGCGCCCTCCTTGGCCCACGGCTCGTCGAACTCGACCCGCCACTTGCCCTCCTCGTTCTGCATGAGGGCGAGCCGGGCTCGGAAATTACGGCCGGCGCGGCTCTTGAAGCCGGTGACCGGCTTGAGCGTGCGACCGCGGGTGATCAGCTCGCGCGCCGCCGACACCGGCAGCTGCTTGCCCGCCTTGCCCTTCCAGATCACGAAGCCGCAGCCCGGATCGTCGCGGCCCCAGCACGAATACCCCTTGCGGTTCTCGTTGATGTCGCGCCCGCACACCGGGCACGGACCCAGGTTGGCGCGCGGGATGCGGACGTCCTTGAGCTTGTTGTCGAGCTCGGCGACCGTCTTCTCGGCGAACTTCTCGATGTCGCCCATGAACTTCTCGCGCGAGTCCTGGCCCTCCTCGATCGCGGCGAGGCGGTGCTCCCAGTCGCCGGTCATCGTGGGCGAGGTGAGCGGGTGCTCACCCAGGAGGCGGATCACGTTCAGTCCCTTCTCGGTGCACACCAGCGCGCGACCGTCGCGCTCGATGTAGCCGACGGTGATCAGGCGCTCGATCATCGCCGCGCGCGTGGCCGGCGTCCCGATCCCGGAGTCCTTCATCGCCTCGCGCAGCTCCTCGTCGTCCACGAGCTTGCCGGCGGTCTCCATCGCGGCGAGCAGCGAGGCGTCGCTGTAGCGCCGCGGCGGCTGGGTCTCCTTCTCCAGCGCCTCGACCTCGCGGGTCTCCACGGTCTCGCCCCGCTCGAGCTTGGGCAGATGCTGGTCGCGCCCCTCGTCCCCCTCGTCGTCGCGGCCCGGGCGCTCCTCGCCCTCCGCGCTCTCGCCGTACACGCCGCGCCAGCCGGGGACGAGGAGCACTCGTCCGTGGGTGCGGAAGATGTGCTCGGAGACGGTCGTCTCGACGCGCGTGTTCTCGAACTCGGCATCGGGGTGGAACACGGCGAGGAAGCGCCGGACGACCATGTCGTAGACCTTCTTGTCGTCGGCGTTGAACTTGGACACGTCGTGCTCGGCACGCGTGGGGATGATCGCGTGGTGGTCCGAGACCTTCTTGTCGTCGACCACGCGCGCGAGCGGCAGCACGTCGAGGCCGGTCACGTAGCGCGCCCCCTGCGCGTAGTCCGGTTGACGGCCGAGGAGCTCGGCGATCGGCTTGATCTCGCCGCGCAGGTCCGAGGGCAGGAACCGTGAGTTGGTGCGCGGATAGGTGAGCGCGGTGTGCTCCTCGTACAGGCGCTGCGCCGCGCTGAGCGTCCGGCGCGCGGCGAAGCCGTAGCGGTTGTTGGCCTCGCGCTGGAGCGTCGTGAGGTCGTAGAGCAGTGGCGCGCGCTCCTTGCGGCGCGACGTGTCGACCTTGGTGATCTCACCCTCGCGGCCGCGGACCGCCTCGACGATCTTCTCGGCGACCTCCGCGCTGGCCAGCCGAGGCTTGGAGCCATCGTGGTAGCGACCCTGGTAGACG
>DASYIJ010000202.1:0-3898 GCA_035997675.1 Solirubrobacteraceae bacterium | reverse complement strand
GAGCTGCGCAAGCTCGACGACGTTCCACGCCACCGCGAGGGCCAGGACGACGGTTACGCCGGTGGCGGCCCGGCCACCAGAGCGCGCGGCCAGCGCGACGGCCACGATCGCGGTCAGCAGGGCCGGGAGTGCGTAGCGCAGCCCCGACTCGGCCAGGAACCCGGGTCGCTGGAGGCCCGGGGCCCGGGGCAGGCCGGTCACCGGGGCCGAGGCCCAGGCGAGAACCGCCAGCGCCACCACCGCCGCCGCGCCGAGCAGGGCACGGCGCTGCGCCCTCGTGACCCGGACCCCCGCGAGCCGCGTGGCGGCCAGCGGCGCGAGCAGCCCGGCCACGATCAACAGCAGTCCGCCGGCCGCGCGCCCGACGTAGACGTCCACGCGCCCCGCGAGCGTCGCCGCGGGGCGGTCGATGAAGCGCTCGCCGACCAGTTGGAAGAAGCGCGGCCTGGGCTCGCCCCACGGCACGCTGACGTGCGGCCAGAAGGGCGAGCCATAGAGCACGGCGTCGCGCACGAACCACAGCCCGCCGACGGCCAGCGCCGCCAGGAGCGCGGCTCCGAGCGGCGCCAGCAGCTCGCGCAGGCGTGCGCGGAGCATCCACAGCGTGACGGCGAGGCAGACGATCAACGGGACGAGCGTCGACGTCTTCGAGCCCAGCGCCAGCCCCGCGGCCACGATCGCCGGTGCGAGCAGCCCCGGGCGCCGCGGCGCCGCGGTACACAACGCTCCGGTGCACGCGAGCCAGGCCAACGCGGGAAGGTCGTTCGAGGGCTCGTTGAGCTCGCGCACGGCCAGCGGCAGCGTGACCAGGGCGGCGACGGCCAGGATCGTCGGGGCCAGGCCGACCTCGAGATTGCGCAGCCCGCGCCAGGTGGCCGCGCCCGCCAGGGCAAGCGTGAAGGGCATCCACAGCGCGAGCGGGACGAACGAGCGGGCGATCCCGCTGCCCCACGCCAGCTGCACCTCGTTCGTGAGCGGATAGGACGAGTAGGAGACGCCGTAGTCGAGGCGCTCGAAGCCGCCGATCCCGCCGTCGTGCAGCCAGCGCGAGACCTCCAGGTAGTGGTAGAGGTTGGAGTCGAGGCCGATCGAGGGATGGCGCAGCAGCCAGACCGCGAAGGCCAGCCCGACGCCGCCCGTCACGCCCAGGCCGACGCGCGCCCATGTCCCCGTCCGCCGCCACGCGCCGCGCAGCTCCGAAGTGGCGCTCACCTCGGGCGCGGGAAGCATCAGCATGGCCGTGACCCAGGTCAACCCGGCCACCACGCCGAGCGGCAGCGACCGTGCGCCCACGCCGAATCGGCCGAGGACGATCGCCTCGAAGACGGCCAGCGCGGCCGCATAGACGACCGCCGCCAGCACCCGTTCGAGCCCGGTCGGGGTCGCCACGGAGGCCAGGCGGAAGCCCGTCCCGAGCAGGGCTGCGACCGCGAGCCCGAACAGCACGTGGTGGGCCACGAGGCTCACGCGCGCAAGCGTACAAGCGCCACCACCTGGCGGATCCTTCCCAGGATTGACTAGACTGCCGCCCGCCTCTGGGCCGGGGTCGGCCCTCAAGACTGCTGCAAAGGACCGAGACCTTGAGTGAATTCCTGACCGATCACGGCGTCGTGGTGGCGCTCGTCTGTGCGGGCATCGCCGTCGTGTACGGCGCCCTGACCGCCCGCTCCCTCCTCGCGCTCTCGCCGGGGAACGAGCAGATGCGCTCCATCTCCACCGCCGTCCAGGAGGGCGCGCGCGCCTACCTGAATCGCCAGTACACGACCATCGCGCTGGTCGGCGTCGCGCTCGCCGTCGCGCTGATCTTCGTGCAGGACATCTACGTCGCGATCGGCTTCGCGATCGGCGGCCTGCTGTCCGGCTCCGCCGGCTTCATCGGCATGAACGTGTCGGTGCGGGCCAACGCCCGAGTTGCCGAGGCCGCCCGCGGCGGCGTCCCGCCGGCGCTCAGCGCGGCCTTCCGGGGCGGCGCCGTCACCGGCATGCTCGTCGTCGGGCTGGCCCTGATCGGCGTGGCCGGCTACTTCGGCTTCTTGACCGCGATCGTCGGCCGCACCGACAAGGAGGCCGTCGACGCGCTGGTGGGCCTCGGCTTCGGTGGGTCGCTGATCTCGGTGTTCGCCCGCCTGGGAGGCGGGATCTTCACCAAGGGCGCCGACGTCGGCGCCGACCTGGTCGGCAAGATCGAGGCCGGCATCCCGGAGGACGATCCCCGCAATCCGGCGACGATCGCCGACAACGTGGGCGACAACGTCGGCGACTGCGCCGGCATGGCCGCCGACCTGTTCGAGACCTACGCCGTCACCGCCGTGGCGGTGATGCTCCTCGGAGTCATCACGTTCAACGAGACGACCCAGGTCGCGCTCTACCCGTTGGTGCTCGGCGGCGTCTCCATCGTCGCCTCCGTGATCGGCACGTTCGCGGTGCGCTCCCGCGCCGGCAACGTCGAACGGGCGCTGTACCAGGGCCTCGTCGTGTCGGGCTTGCTGGCGGCGGCCGCCTTCTACCCGATCACCAACTGGCTCATGGACGGCATCAGCTTCAAGGCGGTCGGCGGCAGCGTGCACGCCCCGAGCGTGGGGGACCTCTATCTCTGCTCGCTCATCGGGATCGCGGTCACCGCGTGCCTGTTCGTCATCACCGACTACTACACGTCGACGCGCTTCTCGCCCGTGAAGAAGACCGCGCGAGCGTCGGAGACGGGGCACGCGACGAACATCATCCAGGGCCTGGCGCAGGGCTTTCAGTCCACGGCCCTTCCGGCCATCGTCATCGTCGGCGGCATCCTGGCGGCGGACGGCCTCGCCGGCACGTACGGGATCGGCGTCGCCGTCATGGCTCAGCTGTCGCTGACGGGCCTGATCGTCGCGCTGGACGCCTTCGGCCCGATCACCGACAACGCCGGAGGTATCGCCGAGATGGCGGAGCTACCGGACGAGGTCCGCGACATCACCGACAAGCTCGACGCCGTCGGGAACACGACCAAGGCGGTGACGAAGGGGTACGCGATCGGCTCGGCCGCGCTCGCCGCGCTCGTGCTGTTCAGCGCCTTCCAGTCCGAGCTCAACACGCAGCTCGTCAAGCACGGCCACAACGCGGTCCGGTTCGTGCTCAACGATCCGGCGGTCCTCGTCGGCCTGCTCATCGGCGGCCTGATGGTCTACCTGTTCGTCGCGCTGTCGATGGAGGCGGTGGGCCGCGCAGGCGGCGCCGTCGTCGAGGAGGTGCGCCGCCAGTTCCGCGAGAAGCCGGGGATCATGGAACGCACGGAGCAGCCCGACTACGCACGGTGCGTGGACATCGTCACCCGCGCGGCGCAGCGCGAGATGATCATTCCGTCGCTGATCCCGATCCTCGTGCCCACGATCGTCGGCATCCTCTCGGACAAGGCCCTCGGCGGCCTCCTGATCGGGGTCATCGTCGTGGGCCTGTTCATGGCCATCTCCATGACCTCGGGCGGCGGCGCCTGGGACAACGCGAAGAAGCTGATCGAGGACGGCGCGTTCGGCGGGAAGGGCTCGGAGGCCCACGCCGCGGCGGTCACCGGCGACACCGTCGGCGACCCCTACAAGGACACCGCGGGCCCGGCGATCAACCCGATGATCAAGGTGGCCAACATCGTGGCCATCCTCATCATTCCGCTGATCGTCTAGCTGCGGCTGCCGGGACGGCCGGCTTCGAGTTCCGCGGGCGCGCCCGGCTTCGGCGTACCCCGGGCCTGTCCGAATGGCGGATACGTCGACATGAAGATCGACGATCTTCGGCGCGCATCGTCTACCGTGAGCATGTGGAGGCGTCCGGGAATGGACAGCGTGATGAGATCGTCACGGATGCCGTCCTGGTGGCGGCGTCCGCGGGGGGTCTCAGCGCCCTGACGTCCGTGCTCTCCGAGCTGCCC
>DASYIJ010000191.1:0-1986 GCA_035997675.1 Solirubrobacteraceae bacterium | reverse complement strand
GCTCTCCGGCCGCACGCTCGAGGTGCTGCACCGGCCCGGGCACTCCCCCACCGACACCGTCTTCTGGGACTCCGATCGGCGGATGCTGCTCGCCGCCGACCATCTCATCAAGCACATCTCCTCCAACCCCCTCGTCTCGCGCCCGGTCGGCGTCGACCCGCAGGCGGCCGTGGCCGACCGCCCGCGCGCCCTGATCACGTACCTGGCGTCGCTGCGGCAGACCCGTGAGATGCCGGCCGAGCTCGTGCTGCCCGGCCACGGCGATCCGATCGAGGATCACCGCGCCGTCATCGACGAGCGCTTCCGGCTGCACGAGCGCCGCGCCAACAAGATCCACGGTCTGATCGCGGAGCGCCCACGCACGGCGCACGAGATAGCCCAGGCCCTGTGGGGGGACGTGGCGGTCACGCAGGCCTACCTGACGCTGTCCGAGGTCCTCGGCCACGTCGACCTGCTGTTGGCCGACGGCCGCGCCCACGAGGTCGCCGAGGACGACGTGGTCCGCTTCGCGGCGACCGACGGGGACTAGGCCCGCTCGATCTCGGCCAGGTGGTCGACGTTGGCGCGGTCGTCGGCGTCGGCGCTCGCCTCGCCCGCGAACCAGGCGTCGAGTATCTCGGCGAGCTCGGCCTCAGACGTCGAGCGCAGCGAGAGCGCCAGCGCGTTGGCGTCGTTCCAGCGGCGGGCGCCGTCGGCGGTGGGAGCATCGAGGCAGAGCGCGGCCCGGACACCGGCCACCTTGTTCGCGGCGATCGACGCGCCCGTGCCCGTCCAGCAGCACACGACGGCCTGCTCCGCGCGGCCCTCGGCGACGTCGCGGGCCGCCGCCTCGCTGGCCCAGGCCCATGCGTCGCGCTCCTCGTCGGAGAGCGCCCCGTGCAGGATGGGCTCGTGGCCGCGGCGGCGCAGCTCCGCCACGACCGCGTCGGCCACGCCGGTTCGCTCGTCGGCGGCGACGGCGATGCGCACCGCGATCAGGCCTCCCCGGCCGCCGCGGTGGGCGCGATGGCGAGCCGCTCGAGGTCGCGGTCGACCATCTCGGCGATCATGACCTCGAAGGGCATCACCGGCTCCCACCCGAGGCGTTCGCGGGCGCGCGCCGGGTCGCCGCGGCGCTCGGCGCCGATCTCCGGCCGGACGAGCCCCGGGTCGACGCGGACGTGCTCGCCGGGGTCGAGGCCGGCGTGCGCGAACGCCACCTCGACCAGCTGCCGCACCGTGTGGGTGCGCCCCGTGGCCACGACGTAGTCGTCGCCCGCGTCCTGCTGGAGCATTCGCCACATGGCCTCCACGTAGTCGCGCGCATAGCCCCAATCGCGGCGGGCGTCGAGATCGCCGAGCACGATCTCGCGCTCGAGCCCGAGCTTGATCGCCGCCGCGGCGCGCGTGACCTTGCGCGTCACGAACGCCGGGGGGCGCCGCGGCGACTCGTGGTTGTAGGTGATCCCCACCGACACGTGCAGGCCGTGGTGCGCGCGGTAGGCGTCGGCCGACAGCTGGGCGTGGAGCTTGGCGATGCCGTAGGGATTGACGGGGCGCAGCGGGGTCGCCTCCGTCTGGGGAGCCTCGTCGGGGACGCCGAACACCTCGCTCGAGGAGGCCTGGTACACGCGGGTGGTCGGGTGATCCCGGCTGACGGCGTCGAGCATCGCGGTCACCGCGGTGGCGTTGATCTCGACCGTGGCCACGGGGTCGTCCCACGATCCCGGCACGACGGTCGTGGCCGCGAGGTTGTACAGCTCGCGCGGACGGCAGCGGTCCATCGCGGCGACGAGCGCGGCCGGGTCGCGCAGGTCGGCGGCGAGCAGCGTGAGCCGGTCGCGGATCGCGGCGAGGTTGGGTCGATCGGCCTCCGGATCGCCGCGCACGGCGCCCCACACGTCGTAGCCGCGATCGAGCAGGAGCTCGGCGAGGTAGGAGCCGTCCTGGCCGTCGATGCCGGTGATCAGCGCGCGCGGCCCGTCGTTCATCGCGCACAGTCTGTCA
>DASYIJ010000171.1:0-23688 GCA_035997675.1 Solirubrobacteraceae bacterium | reverse complement strand
AGCATCGGCGCCTCGCCGCGCAGGACGAGCCGGTGCGCCGCCGCCATGAAGCGCAGCGCGGGCACCGAGCCGAGCGCGTCGGTCTCATGGCCCTCGAACACGCTCCAGCACGGGCCGCCGGCCTCGATGTCGGTGGCGGCGGCGGCGAGCAGGTCGGCGTACAGCGGCGAGCCGATCGTGCCGCACAACTCGGACTGCCACCGCAGGGTCGCGGCCGCGGCGGCGGGTGGCGCCGGGTCGGTCAGGCGACCTCGGCCGGCTCGTCCTTGCCGGCGAGGCGGTCGCGGCCGCGCTGCACGGCCGCGATGAACTTCGAAAGGTTGACCTCGAGCGTGTTGAGGATCTCGTCCGCGTAGTCCTCGGCGCCGAGGCGGATCTCCCGCTCGCGGGCGCGGGCGTCCTCGATGATGTCCTCGGCGGCGCGCTCGGCCTGCTTGGTGATCTCCTCGTCGGACACCAGCCGCTCGGCCCGCTCGCGAGACTCCTTGACGATCCGTTCCGCCTCGCGCTTGGCCTCGGCCAGCATCTCCTGACGCTCCTTGACGATCCAGCGCGCCTGCTTGATCTCCTCGGGGATCGTCGCGCGCATCTGGTCGAGGATGTCGTAGATCTCCTCCTTGTCCACACGAACCTGGTCGGTCAGGGGGACCGGCTTGGCGTTGTGGACGAGATCGTCCAGCTTGTCGATGAGTACGAGAACGTCCATTTCAGGCTGCTAGTTCGTCAGCGGGCCAGCTCTTCCTTCAGGCGCCTGGCGACCTCAGGAGGGACCAGATCGTCGATGTCGCCACCGAACGTGGCCAGCTCCTTCACACCGCTGGATGAGAGGAAACTGTACTCGGGGCTGGCCATCAGGTAAACGGACTCTATCTCCGGTGCCTGCCGACGGTTCAACTGGTTCATCTCGAACTCGTATTCGAAGTCCGAGATCGCGCGCAGACCCTTCACCACGGCACGGGCTCCGTTTTCGCGCGCGAAGTCGACGACGAGGTTCGAAAACGGCTTCGCGGTCACGTTGTCCAGGTGCGCCGTGGCCGCCTGCAGGAAGCCGCATCGCTCGTCGGCGCTGAACAGCGTCTTCCCCTTGCGAACGGGCAGGTTGACGACGCCGACGATCACCTCGTCGAACATGCCGGCGGCGCGTCCGATCACGTCGAGGTGCCCGTTGGTCACCGGGTCATAGGACCCCGGGCAGATGGCAATCCGGTTGGAGGGAGTCACGCGGTGAAGATGCGGATGAGGGTGTCGCCGTAACGGCGGTCGGCCTGCAGCGCCAGCGGCAGCTCCAGCGGGCTCCGGCGGTCGCTCTCCCCCACCACCCGCGCCCGCGGCGCCAGCACCGCCGCCAGGTCCCCCGCGAGGGCCTCGGCCACGGCGCCCGCCCGCTGGTACGGGGGGTCGAGGAACACGAGATCGTATTGCCGCCCGGCGGTGCGTGCTTTGCGGAGGAAGGCGCGTGCGTCCGCGCGGTGCACCTCGGCGGCCGCCCCGAGCGCCTCGAGGTTGCTCCGAACCGTCCGCACGGCGGCCGCCGAGGTGTCGACGAACGTGGCCTCCGCGGCGCCGCGGGAGAGGGCCTCGAGGCCGAGCGCACCCGATCCGGCGAACAGGTCGCGGCCGCGCGCGTCCGCCACGGGGTCCAACATCGAGAACAGCGCCTCGCGGACCCGGTCGGCGGTCGGGCGCGTGCGCCCGCCGCGCGGCGCGGCCAATCGCCGCCCCCCGTACGCCCCGGCGACGATCCTCACGCCGGGATCGGCTCGAGCGCGTCGGCGCCGTAGGCGGCGCGCAGGGCCTCGGCCAGCAGGGCGTGCTCCGGCGCCACCAGCTCCGGGTCGGCCTCGAGCACCGCGCGGGCGTAGCCGCGCGCCCGGTCGAGCAGGTCGGCGTCCTCCGGCAGCCGCGCCACCCGGAACTCCGCCAGCCCGTGCTGCCGCGTGCCGATGATCTCCCCCTCCCCCCGCAGCTCGAGGTCGATCTCGGCCAGCCGGAAGCCGTCGTTGTGCTGGGCCAGCGCCCGCAGCCGAGCCGAGTCGCGCGGCCCGAACAGCACGCACACCGACGCGTGCTCGCCGCGCCCGACACGCCCGCGCAGCTGGTGGAGCTGGGAGATCCCGTAGCGCTCCGCGTTCTCCACCAGCATCACGGTGGCGTTGGCGACGTCGATGCCGACCTCGATCACCGACGTGGCGACGAGCACGTCCGCCTTCCCCTCGGCGAAGGCGGCCATCGCCTCCTGCTTGGCGCGCGGGCGCATCTGGCCGTGCAGCAGGACCACCTCGAAGTCGGCGAACTCGGTGCGGTCCAGGCGCTCGTACTCGGCCGTCGCCGCGCGGGCGGCGAGGGCCTCGGATTCCTCCACCAGCGGACACACGACGAAGGCCTGCCGGCCCGCGCGCAGCTCTTCGCGTACGCGCTCGTAGGCGCGCGCCCGCTCGCGCTCGGTGCCCGCCAGGTGGGTCTGGACCGGCTTGCGCCCGGAGGGCAGCTCGCGGAGGACGGTCGTGTCGAGGTCGGCGTAGACGGTCAGCGCGAGGGTGCGCGGGATCGGGGTGGCCGTCAGATGGAGCACGTGCGGCTTGAGTCCCCGAGGGGCCTTGCGGTCGAGCGCGGCGCGCTGGCGCACCCCGAAGCGGTGCTGCTCGTCGACGACCGCGACCGCGAGGCGATCGAACGCCACGTCGTCCTCGATCAGCGCGTGGGTGCCGATGACCAGCGAGAGCTCGCCGCTGGCCAGCTTGGCGAGGACGTCGGCGCGACGGGCCGCGGGCGTCGAGCCGGTCAGCAGCGCCGCGCTCACCGACTCGCCTCCGAGCAGACGCTGGATCGTGGCGAAGTGCTGCTCCGCCAGGGTCTCGGTCGGCGCCATCAGGGCGGCCTGCATGCCGTGCTCGACGGCGCGCAGCATCGCCGCCAGCGCCACGACGGTCTTGCCCGACCCCACCTCCCCCATGAGCAGGCGCTGCATCGGGCGCTCCCGGGAGAGGTCGGCGAACACCTGCTCCATGGCGCGGCCCTGATCGGCTGTCGGCTCGAACGGCAGCGCGTCGCGCAGCCAGCGGTCGGTCAGCTCGAGCGGGCCGTCGAGCGCCGGCGCGGCCGCGGCGGTCTCCCGCACCGCGCGCCGGCGCAGGAGCGCGAGCTGGAGCAGGAGCAGTTCGTCGAAGGCGAGCCGCCGGCGCCCGCCGGGCGCGTCGCCCTCGGCCTCGGGGAAGTGCACGGCGGCGAGGGCCGCGGCGCGGTCGGGCAGCCCCTCGCCCGCGCGCAGGCGCGGGGGCAGCGGCTCGAGCACGTCGGCCAGCCCGTCGCGGTGCTCGCGCACGAGCGCCAGGATCTGCGTCGAGGTGATCCCCTCCGACGCGGGGTAGTGGGCGACCGCGTCGGCCCCGGCGACGGCGTCGGCCGTCGGCGCGTGGCTCTGGACGCTGAACGCGTTGCGGCCGCGGTACTTCCCGTGCAGGACCAGTCGCGTGCCGGGCGGGTACTTGCGCTCGAGCCACGGCTGGTTGAAGAACGTCGCCTTCATCGGGCCGGTCGCGTCGGCCACCGTGGCCTCGACGAGCGGACGCATCCCGCGGCGGCGCACGGGGCGGCTGCGGATGTTGCGCACCTCCACCACGACGGTCGCCGTCTCGCCCGGCGCGAGCGCCGCGACCGTGCGCGCCTCGCGGCGGTCGTGCGGGAGGTGCGCGAGCAGGTCGCCGACCGTGTCGAGCCCGAGCGCCGCGGCCCCCTTCGCGGCGGGAGCCGGAGCCACCCGCAGGGGTTCGGCCAGGCGCGAGGGCCGTGGCCAGCGCACGGGCGCGGCGACCAGAGCGTCGTCGTCGAGCGGGTCGACCGAGCCGAACGCGACGAGGTCGGGACGGGCGGGAGCTACGCGGGACATGGCGGCAGATGATGCCTCGCCGCGCGGTCGGCCCGGCTACTCAGCGGCGACGAGCCACCAGTAGGCGGGCTGGCCCCCGTCCGACCATTCCAGCTCGACGCCGTCCGGCGCCAGCTGGAGCACGCGTGCCTCGGGCAGCGGGGCTCCGTCGCCGGCGATGCACGTGAGCAGTTCCGCGTCGCCCCCGAGGTGGTCGAAGACCGCGCGCAGAGTCGTCTCCGGCTCGCCCCACGCCACGATCTGCTCGTCCACGAACCCGACGGCATCGCCGGCGTGGAAGCGGCCCTTTCCGTCGTCCCGGGCGGCGCGCGCCACCGCGCCGGTGCGCACGCCCTCCAGCGCCGCGCGCATGCCGTCCGCGTTGGCGTCCACGTCGTGGCCGGGCTCCAGAGCGACCGCGGCGGCCAGACCCGCCTGCTGGGAGCGCGTGGGCACGACCACGACCCGTTTGTCCGAGAGGTCGGCCGCCCGCTCGGCGGCCATGACCACGTTGGGGCTGTTGGGCAGCACCACGACCGCCTCGGCGGGAACCGCGTGGATGCCGGCGAGCAGGTCGTAGGTGGACGGGTTCAGCGTCGGGCCGCCGTCCAGCGCGTACAGGCCCAGTCCCTCGAACAGGGCGCGCATGCCGTCGCCGGCCACCACGGCGAGCGCTCCGCACGCCGCCGGGCGACGCGCCGCCGCGGCGCGCGCGCCGCCGCCGTTGCCCGTGGCCGCGAGGCGCTCGTCGCGCTCGGCGATCTGGACGCGCATGTCGGCGACGTCCAGGTGCGACACGGAGCCGCCCTCGGCCTCGAACAGCTCGGTCGCCCGCTCGGGCTCGTCGGTGTGGACGTGGATCTTCAGCGTCGTCGGATCGCCGACCACGAGGACCGAGTCGCCCAGCCCCTCGAGACGCTCGCCCCACTTGGTGGCGTCTCCCAGATCCGAGCCGGTGACGGCGAAGTTCGTGCAGTAGCGATACGTCGAGGAGTCGTGCTGAGGATGGGTGATGCGCGCCGGCGCGTGATGATCGAGGAGCGGCGGATCGGCGCCCCGCAGAGCGGCGACGATCCCGGCGAAGATGATCGTCACGGCATAGCCCCCGGCGTCGACGACCCCGGCCTCGCGCAGGACCGGCAGCAGATCGGGACCGCGCTTGAGCGCCTCGTCCCCCGCCCGCAGCGCGCCCTCCAGGATCTCGGCCAGGGCGGCGTCCTGCACCTCGGGCGGCGCGTCCGGACCCAGGCGCGTCTCGGGCATGTGCGCGAGGTCCGAGGCGATCCGGTGGGCCATCTCGCGCACCACCGTCAGGATCGTGCCCTCGGCGGGATCGCGCACGGAGGCGTACGCGCGGTCGGCCGCGCGCGCCATGGCGGCGCCCACCAGCACGGGGTCGACGAGTTCGCCCGGGCGGCTGGCCAGTTCCTCGGCGGCCCCCCGAATGAGCTGGGACAGGATCACGCCGCTGTTGCCGCGGGCGCCGAGCAGCGCAGCGCGGGCCACGGACTCCACGATCTCCTCCCGCCCGATCTCATCGATGGTGCGGCCGCCGTCGCCGGCCAGGCGGTCGAGCTCGGCGACGACCGCGCTCAGGGTGAGTGCCATGTTGTCCCCGGTGTCGCCGTCGGCGACCGGGAACACGTTGAGGTCGTTGACCTCGCCGCGGCGCTCCTCCAACTGCGCCAGTGCCGCCTTGACGACCGTCCGGAAACGCTCGAGGTTCTGCTCGGCCACGCGCGGAACCTAGCGCGACTGCGGCCGGAAACGGCTCCTCAGACGGCCTTCGTGACCTTTCCGGCCTTCAGGCACCGCGTGCAGACGTAGACGCGACGGGGGGTGCCGCCGTCGTCGATTCGCACCTTCTGGAGGTTGGGGTCGAAGCGCCGCTTGGTCGCGACCATCGAGTGGCTCCGGCTGTGGCCGAAGGCGGGTCCCTTCCCGCAGGAGTGGCAGACACGGGGCATGGGAATGAGTCTAGATGATCGATTTCCGTGCCGGGGTTGCCCAGGCCGGGGTCGGGGTACGTCCAGACGGTCGCCTCGTCCGAGGCCGATTCACGATGCCCGCCGTCACACCCCGAGTCTCGCTCCCCGAGCGCTTCGAGATCCTCACCCACGTCGCCAACGGCGGCATGGCCTCGGTCTGGACGGCCGAGGACCGCGTGCTCGGGCGCACGGTGGCGGTCAAGCTGCTCGCCGAGCAGTTCCTCGGGGACGCGCGGGCGAAGGTCCGCTTCATGCGCGAGGCGCGGGCGGCCGCCGCGCTGTCCTCGCACCCGCACGTGGTGACGATCTTCGACGTCGGCGAGCACGACGGACGGCCCTACATCGTGATGGAGCACCTGGCCGGCGGCTCGGTCGCCGACGCGGTGAGCGGGGGCCGGATCGCGTCTCCGCGCCACGCGCTCGCGTGGCTGCGAGCCGCGGCCGGAGCCCTCGACGCGGCCCACGAGCAGGGCGTCGTCCACCGCGACGTCAAGCCGGGGAACCTGTTGCTCGACGAGCGCGGGCGCCTCGCCGTCGTGGACTTCGGCATCGCGCGCGTCGCCTTGGCCGAGGAGCTGACCGTCACGGGCCAGGTGCTCGGGACGGCCTCCTATATGGCTCCCGAGCAGGTGCGCGGAGAGCCCGCCTCGGCGGCGAGCGACGTGTACTCGCTCGGCGTCGTCGCCCACCGCCTCCTCGCCGGCCGGCGCCCGTTCGCCGCCGTCAACTTCGCGGCGCAGGCCCGCGCCCACGTCGAGGAGGATCCACCGCCCGCCTCGGCCTCCAACCCCGAGCTTCCGACCGCCGTGGACGGCGTGCTCCGGCGCGCGCTGGCGAAGGACCCCGCCGCCCGGTGGCCGAGCGCGACGGCATTCGTGGACGCCCTCGACAGCGCACTCGGGCGTGGCGAGCCGACGGCCGCCACCCGCGCGGTCGCGGCGGCGCCGCCGTGGCGCCGGCGCCCACCGCGGCGGCGCAGGCTCGCCCTGATGGCGTTGGGCGGGGCGGCGCTCGCCGTGGCGGCCCTCGCACTGCTCGCGGGCGGCGGGGACCGGCGGGCGGCGAGCTCGGCGCCGGCGAACCCGACGAGCGCGCGCAAGGCGCCGGCGCACCGGGCGCCGGCGCGGCCGAAGGCGCCCGCCGCCGCGCCCGCGCAGACCAAAGCGACCCCGGCGCCCGCCCCCTCCACCTCGGCCAGCGATCCGGCAACCCTCAACGACCGCGGCTTCGCCCTCATGCAGGCGGGCCGCTACAGCGAGGCGATCGGACCCCTCCAGCAGGCCGTCGACGGCGCGTGCGGGCCCGGCGCCGGACTCACGTGCGCGTACGCGCTGTACAACCTCGGCCACTCGCTGCGCGTCGCCGGCCGCCCGGCCGACGCGATCCCGATCCTCCAGCGCCGGCTGCAATTCGACAACCAGCGCGGCGTGGTCCAGCACGAGCTCGACCTGGCGCGCCAGGCCGCGGGCACGCCGGCGCCGTCCTCACCGCCGCCCGCAGGTCAGAGCAAACCCGGGAAGGTCCGGGGCCAGGGTGGCCAGCGCGGCGACGGCGGGCAGGGCGGCGGCGGGAGCGGCGACTAGGTCGCACATCAGCCTCGGGTCCGCCAAGAAGTTCATGACTGTCATGGATTTCTCGGCTCACCCGCCGATGAGACCCCCGCGCGACGCGCACTCCGCTCGACGGCTGCCTTCGGCCCTAACACGCACGAAATCCGCCGTTGCACAGTTTTGCGCCGTAAATCGGCACGTCACCGGTTCGTAGTACGCAGAATTCCCGCAGAATGCCGAAGACAACCTCGATGGCCAGGCTGTCACAGGAGGAGAGCGGCATTGCGATCATCGAGCTCGTCGTCACGGCGGCTCTGCTCGTGGTGGTCGTCGTGGGCATGTTCAGCGCCTTCGATCAGGCGTCCGCGACCTCGGGCTCCATCAAGTCCCGCGCGACGGGCGCCGGCGTCGCCCAGCAGGACCAGGAGCGCCTACGCGCCTTCAGGGCGGTCGACTTGTCGAACTACCGCGAAACCCGTACGCAGGTCGTCGCCGGTGTGACCTACACGGTCGTGTCGCGCGCCGATTGGGTGAGCGACGGGACCGGCAGCACGAGCTGCTCGACGAACGGCACCGCCAAAGCCGACTACCTGCACATCACCTCGACCGTCACCTGGCCGCGCATGGGCGCCGTCAAGCCGATCCGGCTCGACAGCCTGCTCTCTCCTCCGGCGGGGTCCTTTGCCGCCGACCAGGGCACCCTCATCGTCAACGCGCAGAACCCGGCCGGCCAGCCGCTCTCCGGCGTTGGCGTGACCGCCGTCGGCCCCGACAGCCTGAGCGACACGACCAACAGCCTGGGATGCGTCGTCTGGGGCTTCGTCCACGCGGGGAACTACACCGTCACCCTGGGCTCGAACTGCGTCAACCATCAGGGCGTCAACCCGCCGACCGTCCAGGCCAGCGTCGTCGGGCAGGCGACCCAGACCGTGGTGCTCGAATGCGGGACGCCGGCGCAGATCACCGCCACGTTCACGACGAAGCCGCTGAACCTCCCGGTCAAGGCCGCGAACGCCGCCTGGTTGTCGATCGGGAACTCGGGCCTCGACGCGCCCGGGATCCGCACGTTCGGGACCGGGGCGCCGCAGGCCTCCATCGTCGCCACCTCGGTCTATCCCTTCACGAGCCCGTACAGCGTGTTCGCCGGCAACTGCGTCGGCGCCGACCCGGCCCGCTACCCGGTGGCCACTCCGGGCAACCCCGACTACCGGGCGCTCAGCACGCCGACCGCGGGCCAGAACGTCGCGGTGAGCATCCGCGAGCCCGCGATCAACGTGAAGACCACCAACAGCGCCAACGTGGCCCTCGCCGGCGTGCGGGTGCGCGCCACCGCGACCGCGCAGGGCTGCGGAGGCACCGTCGACCTCGGCCCGACCGACGCGACGGGGGCCGCCCCCAATCCCGGCCTCCCGTACGGCACCTACAACCTGTGCGCCGACTCCGCCGGAAAGATGGCGACGGCCACGAACGTGCAGAACGACAACCCGAACGGGACGGCGCTCATAACCCTCAAGCCGTCGTCGGGGGTCACCGGGACATGCCCATGAACGGCCCGCGCCTGCGCCTCTACGAGCTCACCGGCCTTATCCTCCGTCGTCCCGTCCGCGACCCCGAGCGCCGTGCCTTCTGGTGGGCGCTGGCGATCGTCGTCCCCGCCGCCTGCGTGCTCGCGGTGCTGTTGAACCTGATGGCCGGCGGCGGCGCGATCGTGCTGCTCGTGGCGGGCGTGGTCCTGGCGATCGTGCTCGCCGTACCGGTGTGCGCGCTCGCGAAGCGGCGCTACGCGCTGGACGCCCCGGACGCCGCCGACGACAAGCTGCACCCCGATCCCGCGGCGGGCTAGCGCTCACCCGTCCAAGCGCTCGCGCAGCGCCGCCATCGTGAGGACAGCCCGGGCCGCGTCGCGGCCGGTGTGGCGCTTGGCGCCGCCGGAGCGGTCGAGCGCCTGCTGCATCGTGTCGACCGTGAGCACGCCGAAGCCGCAGGGGACGCCGGTGCGCAGCTGCACGTCCTGGATGCCGCGCGCCGCCTCCGCGCAGACGTAGTCGTAGTGGTCGGTCTCCCCGCGGATGACCGCCCCGAGGCACACCACGCCGTCGTAGCGGCCCGAGCCGGCGGCGTAGCTCGCGGCCAGCGGCAGCTCGTACGCGCCGGGAACGTCGAACACCTCGACCGCGTCGGCGCCGGCATCGGCCAGCTCGGCCTGGGCGCCGTCCACGAGTCGCTCGGCCAGGTCCTCGTAGAACCGGCCGACGACGATCGCGAACGTCACAGGAGAGAGCCCGGCGGGCTCTCGTCGTCGACCTCGCGCCGCGCGCGATCCTCCTCGGCCTCGCGCGCGATCAGCTCCTCGTCCAGCGGCAGGCCCTGGTGGTGCAGGATGTGGCCCATCCGCTCGCGCTTGGCGCGCAGGTACGCCTCGTTGTGCGGGTTGGCCGGCGCGACGATCGGGAGCTGGTCGCTGACCGAGAGGCCATAGCCCTCCATGCCGATGATCTTCTTCGGGTTGTTGGTGAGGATGCGGATGCTCGTCAGCCCCAGGTCGGTGAGGATCTGCGCTCCGATGCCGTAGTCGCGCAGGTCGGCGGGGAGCCCGAGCTTGAGGTTGGCGTCGACCGTGTCGAGCCCGTCCTCCTGCAGCCGGTAGGCGCGCAGCTTGTTGAGCAGGCCGATCCCGCGTCCCTCCTGGGAGAGGTAGAGCAGCACGCCGAGCCCCTCCTCCTCGATCATCGCCAGCGCGGCCTCGAGTTGCTCGCCGCAGTCGCAGCGCAGCGAGTGGAAGACGTCGCCGGTGAGGCACTCGGAGTGGACGCGCACGAGCACGTCCTCCCGGCCGGCCACGTCGCCCTTGACGAGCGCGACGTGGTGCTTGTTGTCCACGAGCGAGCGGTAGCCGACCGCCGAGAAGTCGCCGAAGGCGGTCGGAAGCCGCGTCTGGACCACCCGTTCCACCAGCTTCTCGGTCCGCCGCCGGTAGGCGATCAGGTCGGCCACCGTGATCATCTTCAGGTCGTGCCGCTCGCAGTAGGGCACCAGATCGGACACCCGGGCCATGGTCCCGTCGTCCTTCATGATCTCGCAGATGACGCCCGCGGGCGGGAGGCCGGCGAGCCGCGCCAGGTCCACGCTGGCCTCGGTGTGGCCGGTGCGCTCGAGCACGCCGCCCGTCCGGGCCTTGAGCGGGAACACGTGGCCCGGCTGCACGAGGTCGCGCGGCCTCGAGGCCGGGTCGATGGCGATCTGGATCGTGTGGGCGCGGTCGTGGGCGGAGATCCCGGTCGTGACGCCCTCGCGCGCCTCGATCGACACCGTGAAGGCCGTCTTCAGGGGGTCCTCGTTCTTCGGCGCCATGAGGTCCAGACCCAGCTCCTCACAGCGATCGGGCGTCAGCGCCAGGCACACGAGGCCGCGAGCTTCCTTGGCCATGAAGTTGATCGCCTCGGGCGTCGCGAACTGCGCGGCGAGCACGAGGTCGCCCTCGTTCTCCCGGTCCTCCCCGTCGCAGACGACGACCATCTTGCCGTTGCGGAAGTCCTCGAGCGCTTCCTCGATCGTGGCGAAGCCGGTACGGGGAGTGGTGCTCACGATGCCACCAGCCGTTCCACGTACTTCGCGAGCACGTCGACCTCGAGGTTGACGCGCGCGCCCGGCTGCGCGCCGCCGAGGTTGGTGCGCTCCAGCGTCTCGGGGATGAGCGAGACGTCGAAACCGTCGTCGTGCAGTTCGGACACGGTGAGGGAGATCCCGTCGACGGCGATCGAGCCCTTGGCGACGACGTAGCGCAGCAGCTCGGGCGGGGCATCGATCCGCACCACCCGGGCGAACCCCTCGTCGCGCACCTCGCGCACCGTGCCCAGGCCGTCGACGTGTCCCTGGACCACGTGGCCGCCGAGGCGGTCGGACGCGCGCAGCGGCAGCTCGAGGTTGACGGCGTCGCCGGCGTCGAGCCCTCCGAGCGAGGAGCGCCGCAACGTCTCGGCCATCACGTCGGCGGAGAACGCGCCGCCGTTGACGCTCGTGGCGGTCAGGCACACCCCGTTCACCGCGACGGAGTCGCCCTCGCTCAGGTCGCCCGCGAGGCCGCCGCGAACGCGCAGGCGCGCGCCGTCCGGCGTCGGCTCCACGCCGTCGACCGTGCCCAGCTCCGCGATGAGTCCCGTGAACATCAGATCGTCACCACTCCGTGAGCCGCGCCGAGACGAGGAGATCCTCGTCGATCGACTCGCAGTCCAGGCTGAGCGCACGCACCGCCTCGGCGATGCGCTCCCGTCCCTCCCCCTCGATCGCGTCGCGCGCGCCGCGGCCGCCGAGCACGATCGGCGCGAGGAAGAGGCCCAGCGCGTCGATCTCGCCGGCGTCCAGGAATGCCCCCGCCAGGTGCGGGCCGCCCTCGAGGAGGATGGAGGTGACGCCCTGCGCGCCGAGCTGCGAGAGGGCCGAGCGCACGCGCGCCGTCTCGTTCTGACCGGTGGCGACGATCACCTCGGCGCCCTGGCCGGTGAGCGCGCCGGTGTCGGCCCGCGGCGCGGCGCGGGACACCACGACCGTGAGAGGGATCTCGGGGGCCGCCTCGACCAGCTTGGAGTCCAGCGGCAGGCGGGCGAGCGAGTCGAACACCACGCGCCGGGGCTGGCGTGCGACGCCCTCGACGCGCGCGGTGAGCTGAGGGTCGTCGGCCAGCGCGGTCCCGATGCCGACGGCCACCGCGTCGCACTCGGCGCGCCAGCGGTGCGCCCGGGCGCGGCTCGACTCCCCGGAGATCCATTTCGAGTCGCCGCTCTCGGTGGCCACCTTGCCGTCGAGCGAGATGGCCGACTTGAAGCGCACGTGCGGGCGGCCCGTGCGCGCGTGCTTGCGGAAAGGCTGGTTGAGCAGGCGGGCGCGCTCGGCCAGCTCGCATTCGACCATCTCGACCTCGATCCCCTCGTCGCGCAGGACACCCGGCCCGCGGCCGGAGGCGTGCTCGGACGGGTCGTCGGAGGCGATGACGACGCGCGCGATGCCGGCCTCCGTGATGGCGGCGGTGCACGCGGGCGTCTTGCCCTCGTGGCAGCACGGCTCCAGCGACACGTACATCGTGGCGCCACGCAGGTCGGTGCCACCGGCGGCGGCGATCGCGCTGACCTCGGCGTGTGCGCCCCCGAAGGAGTCGTGGTGGCCCTCCCCGACGACCTGATCGTCCTTGACGATCACCGCCCCGACCATGGGATTGGGGCTCACGCGCCCCAGGCCCCGCTCCGCAAGCTCGATGGCGCGAGCCAGGTGCGGCGCGTCGGTGTCGGTGCGGGCGGCTGTGGAATCGCTCATCCGGGCCTTCAGGATAGGGGTCGCGTCACGCCCGCGGCCCACCTGCAAGGCGGCTGGCGCAGCGCCCGGCGCGCAGTCGATACACCTCGATGCGGGGCCCCGGGCGCCGATAGGACAGCGGGTAGTAGTCGAATGACCAGTCGAAGTTGAACGCCGGTGGGGCGCCCCCGGCGGACATCGGACTGGCCCGGAAGACGACGTCGGCGCGACGCGCGAGAGCGCGGTAGAACGCGACCGCGTCCGGCGCGGCGCGCGGATCGGCGAGCGCCCGGCCCGCCTGCGTGGAGCCGGTCATCACCCAGCAGACGCCCGCCTGCTCCCAGGCCTGCAGCAGCGCCGGCGAGAGCGTGTGCTCGTACCCGTCGAAGCCGACCGCCAGGGTGGAGCGCGGCTGGCGCTTCAGGACCTGGCCGTCGCCGAGCCGCTGCGTCCCCGGCAGCCGCACCGCGTCGGGCGCGACGTTGCGCCAGCGCTCCGGGTCGCCGAGCCAGCGGTCGGCGACGACCGGCTCGATCACGACGGCCGCGCCCGCCGGGACGTGCGCGAGCAGCCACGCGCGCGCCGCCGCGCGGGTGTCCGCGCGGCTGAGGACGAGATCGCTGTGCACGCTGAACACGAGCCCCTGGGCGCACAGCCCCGCGGCCGCCAGTACCGCGCCCGCCGAGCGCCACCGCGGGGGCACGAGCCGCACGAGCGCGACCGCCGCGGCTGCCGCCAGCAGGCAGAGGAAGGGCAGGGCCGGCATGACCCAGCGCCCGAAGTAGCGCTCCTGCAGCCCCATGTACATGAGGAACAGGACCGGCGCCGGGACGAGGACCGCCGCCACCCGGCGGTCCGTGCGCACGAGGTGCAGCGCCCCGCCGAGCGCCGCCAGGGCGGGCAGCCAGCCCAGGCCCCAGGTGAGCGTCCACAGGTAGTAGACGTGGCCGCTGTCCTCGGTGATGCCCAGCTTGGCGGCGCCGCTCGCGCCCGCCTGGTGGCGCAGGCCGGCGACGAAGTTCGCCGCGTCGAGGACCGCGTAGGGATCCGCGGCGAGCGCCGCCGCCAGCGCCACGGCGACGCCGAGCCCGAGGCGTCGGGCAGCGCGCGCCGGCGGTCCGGGGCCGGCGAAGGCCGCCGCCAGCAGCGGCAGGAGGACGATCGCCGCCGTGTACTTCGTCGCCCACGCCAGCCCGAGGCCGGCGCCGGCGAGCGCGTAATCGCGGCGGCGGCCGTGGCGCAGCACGCCGGCCGCGCCGTACAGCCCAAGCGCGAGCGGGGTAAGCCCGGCCGCGTCGTTCAGGGCCTGGTGCGCGTAGAAGACGGGGAGGAACGCGACAGCGAGCAGCGCGCCCGCGAGCAGGCCCGCGGCGCGGCCGAGCAGGCGTGCGCCCGCGAGGCACACCAGCGGCACCGCAGCCACCGAGACGAGGGCCGTGGCGACCCGCGCCACCGCGAACACCTCGGTCGGATCGCGCGCGAAGGCGCGGCCCGTGGCGTCGCCGCCGCCGAACCAGACCGCGAACACCCCGTGCAGCAGGTACGTCAGCGCCGGGGGGTTCGAGAAGTAGTGCGGGTTCCAGTCATGGCCGAACAACCCGATCGCGCGCGGGACGAAATGCGCGTTCTCGTCGACGTTGTAGGCATAGGGCAGCCCATGGCGCACACCCCACAGGCGCAGCACGAGCGCGACCGCCGTCGTCGCGGCGACGGCGAGGGGCCACGTCCACCGGCGCGCGCGGGACGGCATAATCCGCGCCCATTCTGGCGCAATGCCGAAGCTGATCATCCAGATCCCCTGCCTCGACGAGGAGGCGACGCTGCCGCGAACGCTGGCCGACCTCCCGCGCGAGGTCGCGGGCTTCGACCGCGTCGAATGGCTGGTCGTCGACGACGGCTCGCGCGATCGCACGGTCGAGATGGCTCGCGCGCACGGCGTCGACCACGTCGTGCGGCTCCCGACCCACCGCGGGCTCGCGGGCGCCTACCAGGCGGGGCTGGACGCGGCGCTCAAGCTCGGGGCCGACGTGATCGTCAACACGGACGCCGACAACCAGTACCGCGGGGCGGACGTGTCACGGCTCGTGGCGCCGATCCTCGCGGGGCGCGCCGACCTCGTGGTCGGGGACCGCGAGGTCCGGACCTCGGCGCACTTCTCCGCGCGCAAGCGCGGCCTGTCGCGGCTGGGCTCGTGGCTCGTGCGGCGGGCGTCGTCGACGCGCGTCGCCGATGCCGCGTCGGGGTTTCGGGCGCTCAACCGCGAGGCGGCGATCCAGACCCATGTGGTCTCCACCTACACCTACACGCTCGAGAGCCTGATCGCGGCGGGCCGCGCGCCGGTGGCCGTCGAGCACGTTGCCGTGCGGACGAACCCGGACACGCGCCCCTCGCGGCTGTTCCCCTCCCTGTGGACCTACGTCCGCCGCAACGGCCTGTCGATCTTTCGCATCTACGCCCAGCACGAGCCACTCCGGGTGTTCGTGGCCGGCGCGCTGCTGGTCGGGATCGCGGGGGTCGTCGTCGCCTTCTTCTCGCTCGTGGCCGGAGCCGTCCTGGCGGGTGCGGCGGTCGTGCTCGTGGGGCTCGGCGTCATCGGCGACCTGCTGTACGCGCAGCGCGTGCTGACCCAGCGCACGCTGGAGCGCGCCCGGCGCATCGAGCTCGAGCTGGGGGTGCCGCCCTCCCACCACGAGACGGGCGCGAGCAACGGCCACGGCGTACGCCGGTGAGCTCCGCCGCCGGCGCCGGCAACCTCTATCCGAAGTACGCCACGCGCAACCCGGCGGCGCGCGGTCTGGTGGCGCGCTTTCGCGGTGCGCTCGACGAGCTGCTCGATCGGGCGGCGCCCGCCTCCATCCTCGACGTCGGCTGCGGGGAAGGCGTGCTGACGGACGCCTGGCGGGATCGCCCGGGCGTGGATCGCGTGGTCGGCGTGGACGTCGAGGACGCCGGCCTGCGCGCCGAATGGGCCGGACGCGCCCGCGCAGGTCTCGAGCTGCGGGCGATCGCCCCGGCGCCGCCGCTCCCCTTCCCGGACGACTCGTTCGACCTCGTGGCCGCGGTGGAGGTGCTCGAACACGTCGCCGATCCTGATGCTCTGCTCGCCGAGCTCGCGCGAGTCGCGCGCACGCACGTCCTCGTATCGACCCCGCGCGAGCCCCTGTGGCGCGTGCTCAATCTCGCCCGCGGCGCGCACTGGCGAGCCCTCGGCAACACCCCCGGCCACGCCCACCATTTCTCGCGCCGGGCGCTGGCCGCCCGGGCCTCGGCATTCGGGCGCGTGCTCGCCGTCCGCACCCCTCTCCCGTGGACCGTCGCGCTGGTTCAGGTCGCCCCGGCGGCCTCGACCAGCGCGCCGTAGGCCCCCGGCGGATCCGGCGTACCGAACACGGCCGAGCCCGCGACGAACAGCGTGGCACCCGCCTCCGCGCACGGGCCGGCGGTCGTGGTGTCGATCCCGCCGTCGACGGTCAGCGCGACGGTCTCGGGCAACAGATCGCGCAGTCGCGCGATCTTGTCGAGCGAGCTCGGGATGAAGGGTTGCCCTCCCCAGCCGGGATTGACGGTCATGCACAGCACGATGTCCACGATGTCGGTGACCTCGCGCACCATCTCGACGGGGGTGGCGGGCGTGATCGCGAGGCCGGCGCGGCAGCCTCCGTCCCTGACCTGATTGAGCGCGTAGTTGACGTGCGGCGTGGCCTCCTGGTGGATGTTGATCGAATCGGCGCCCGCCTCGGCGAAGGCCGCCACGTGGCGCTCGGGACGCTCCACCATGAGGTGGATGTCGAGCCAGCCGCCGGCCTCGTGGACCTGGTCGCGCAGCGACTCCACGATCAGCGCCCCGATCGTGATCGGCGGGACGAAGTGGCCGTCCATCACGTCCACGTGGATGACGCGTGCGCCCGCGTCCATGACGGCGGCGACCTGCTCGCCGAGGCGCGCGAAGTCGGCCGAAAGGATCGACGGGGCGACGCGGCGCCCGCTCGGCAGCTCGTGCGTCACAGGGGCTGGAGCATCGAGTGGCCGCAGTGGTTGCAGGTCAGCATCGCGGTGCTCGACATCCGCACGATCGTCGAATGCTCGCCGCAGTTGGGGCACAGCGAAACCAGCTCGAAGCGGCGCAGGCAATAGACGCAGCGGTAGCGGCCCGGCAGGTTCGTGGGCCGCAGCCACGGCTCGCCGCACTCGGGGCAGGCGACGCCGACGGTGACCTCGGGATCGCTCATCGCGGCCCGGCTCCGCCCCGCCGCAGCCGGGCGATGAAGAAGCCGGCGGTCCCGTGCCGCTGCGGCATCGTCTGCAGGAAGCGGGGCACGTTCTGATGTTCCCAGAGCGGCAGGTCGGCTTGCAGGTCCTCGACCTCGAGGTCCGGCCGGCGCGTCACGAGCGCGGCGACCTGGTCCTCGTTCTCCCGCGCCGAGAGCGTGCAGGTGGAGTACACGAGCGTGCCGCCGGGACGCAGCGCGGCGGTCGCGGCGTCGAGGATCGCGGCCTGGCGCGCGCCAAGGCCGTCGAGGTCGGCGGCGCGCACGCGCCAGCGAAGGTCGGGCCGGCCCTGGAGCGTGCCCAGTCCCGAGCACGGCGGGTCGACGAGCACGCGGTCGAACGGCTCTCCGGCGACGGGTTCGCGGGCGTCGGCCACGCGCACCTCGACGCAGCTCGCGCGTAGGCGCGCGCAGGTCGCGCGCAGCTCCTCGGCGCGGACCGGGTCGCTTTCGACGGCCACGACCTCTCCGCGGTCCTCCATGAGCGCGGCGATGTGGGTCGCCTTGGCGCCGGGCGCCGCGCACAGGTCGAGCACCCGCTCGCCGGGCTGCGGGGCGAGCGCCCGCGCCACGGCCATCGACGCCCGCGATTGGGGCATGAGCTCGGCGCCCAGCGCGGGCACCCGTTCGAGGATGAGACCCTCGCTCAGCCCACCCACGCGCCGGGCGCCCGTGCGCTCGGCGACCACCGCTGGGTCGGCCACCAGCGTGTTGACGCGTACCGCGGTCTCCGCCGGCTCGTTGTCCGCGGCCATCAGCGCGCGGGCCTCGTCCGCCCCGATTGCGTCCCACCAGAGGCGCGCGATCCAGTCCGGGTGCGAGTGGCGCAGCGCTGCGGCCTCGGGCGTGTCGACCGGCATCGCCGCGACCATCGGGCGCGCCTCGCCGACCGCGCGCCGCAGCACCGCGTTGACGAGACCGTGGCCGCGCCCGGCCGCCTTCGCCAGCTCGACGGACTGGTCGACGGCCGCATGGTCGGCCACGCCGTCGAGGAACGCGAGCTGGAGCACGCCGAGCCGGAGCGCGGCGAGCACCGGCGGGTCGAGCCGCTCGACGTCCCGCCCGGCCAGCTCGGCGATCACGGCATCGAGCGTGCGCCGCCGCTGCACCGTCTCGTAGGCCAGCCGCATCGCGAACGCGAGCTCGCGACCTTCGAGACCGTCCCGCGCGGCCTGGGCCCGCAGCGCCCGGTCGGTGTGGGCGCCGTCCTCGAAGGTCTGGCGCACGACGTCGTACGCGACCCGCCGCGCGGGCGACACCCGGGCCGCCGTCTGCGAGGCGGCGCTCATGCCTGCGGCAGACCGCGGCCGCGGAGGTAGTCCGCCGCCTGCATCGGCCGTCCCCCCGGCGGCTGGACGGCGAGCAGCTCGAGCGCGCCCTCGGCGCACCCGAGCGCGAACCGGCCGTCGGCCGCGGCGAGCTCGCCCTGGGCCGGGCCGCGGTCGAGCACGGCGGCCGCGAGCACGCGCAGGTGGGAGCCGTCGGGCAGCGCGACGCGCGCCCCGATGTGCGGGTGCAGGGCGCGGACCACGCGCTCGAGCTCGACCGCGGGCCGCGACGGGTCCAGCGTGCGGTCGTCCGATTCGATCTTGTCGGCGTAGGTCGCGTCGGCCTCGTCCTGCTCGGTGAAGGGCGGGCGATCGTCGAGGGCTCGGAGCAGGAGCGCGCCGCCCATGTCCTGGAGGCGCGCGGCGAGCGAGCCGTACGTGTCGGCGCGGCGGATCGGCTCGGCCGCCTGCAGGCACACTGGGCCGCTGTCCAGGCCCTCGGTCAGGCGCATGATCGACACGCCCGTCTCGGTGTCGCCGGCCATGATGGCCCGCTCGACCGGCGCCGCGCCGCGCCAGCGCGGCAGCAGCGACGGATGCACGTTGAGCATCTCGAAGTCCGACAGCAGCGGTGGCTTGATGAGGGCGCCGAAGGCGCACACGCACACGACGTCCGGGCGCTCGGCGGCGATCCGCTCCCGCGCCGCCTCGTCGTTGACCGACTCCGGCTGGAAGACCTCAAGGTCCATCGCCCGCGCCGCCTCGGCGATCGGAGGGGCGGCCAGCCTGCGGCCCCGCCCGGCCGGGCGATCGGGCCGGGTGACGACGAGCGAGGGTCGGTGCTCGCTGCCGGCGAGGCGTTCGAGCACCGCCGCGGCGAACGCCGTGGTGCCGAGGAAGACCGTCCGCACGCGCGCGGCGCTCCCGCTACGCGGCGCGAGCGTCGAGCGTTTCGCGCAGCTCGCGCATGGCTTCCTTGCGCGCCCCGCGGGGGATGCGGTCGAGGATGAGCACGCCGTCGAGGTGGTCCATCTCGTGCTGGATCACCCGGGCCTCGAGCCCGCTGGCCTCGATCGTCACCCGATCGCCGTGTTCGTCGCGCGCCCGCACCCGAACTCGGACGGGGCGCTCCACGTCAACGTGGACGCCCGGCAGGCTGAGGCAGCCCTCCTCGGCCTCCTCGAGGTCGTCCCCCGCCCACTCGAGCTCGGGGTTGACCAGCGCGGCGAGGAGCCCGTCCTCGCCGACTTTGTACACGAGCACGCGGTGCATGACGCCGAGCTGCGTCGCGGCCAGGCCGACGCCGATGGCGTCGCCCATGATCCCGGCCATGCGCGCGACCTCGGCGCGCAGCTGATCGTCGAAGCGCTCGACCGGCACCGCCTTTGCCTTCAGCACCGGATCGCCGAACTGGCGGACCTGCGTGAGGGCCGAGGCACGACGGGCCGCGGTCTCGGGATCGAGTCCCGGGCGCTCCGGCTCGACCTCGTCGGCGAGCTCCTCGTCGACGTGCTGTTCGGGCTCTTGGGCCATGCCCTGATACTAGATCCACCCGTCTACTGAGGGTCGACGTCCACCGAGAACTGCACCTGCCGGTGCGCCCGGTCGGCGGCGACGACGGCAACGGCCTCCCCCACCGCCCCCACGGCGGCGGCGCGATCGCCGGCCTTGACCACCAGCTGGCTGCGCTCGCGGCCGCGCAGGCGAAACAGCGGCGCCGGGCCGAGCACCGCCGCCTGGTTGGGCGAGCCGACGGCGCTCGCGACGGCCGCGGCGGCGGCCGCGGCCGCGGCCGGCTCGGGCGACGCGCACACCACCCGGATGAGGTCGGTGTAGGGCGGGTAGCGCAGGGCCTCGCGCCGGGTCAGCTCCTCCTCGAGGAAGCCCGCGGCGTCGTGGCGCGCGGCGCGGACGATCGAGGGCGCATCGGGCGCCAGCGTCTGCACGATCACGCGCCCGCCCCCCGGCCCGCGCCCCGCGCGCCCCGCGAGCTGCGCCACGAGCGCGAAGGTGCGCTCCTCCGCGCGGAAGTCGGGGAAGCGCAGCGTGGCGTCGGCATCGAGCACGACCCCGAGGGTGACGTCGGGGAAGTCGTGGCCCTTGGCCACCATCTGCGTGCCGAGCAGCACCCCGGCGTCAGCGCCGTCGAAGGATTCGAGCAGCCCGGCCACCGCGCCGTGCCCGCCGGCCGTGTCGGAGTCGAGGCGGAACACCGGGAACGCCGGATCGGCCGAGAACGCCTCGGCGAGCTCGTGCTCCAGGCGCTCCGTGCCCGCGCCGTGACGCGCGACCGACAGCGATCCGCAGGAGCCGCAGCGCTCGGCCACCGGCTCGGTGTGGCCGCAGTGATGGCACGTGACGGCGCCGGCCGACCGGTGCAGCACCAGCGCCACGTCGCAGTGCGGGCACTCCCAGACCCGACCGCACGAGCGGCAGGAGAGGAAGTTCGACCAGCCGCGGCGATTGAGCAACACGATCGCCTTGTGGCGCTCCCGCCGCACGCGCTCGAGCGCCTCGCGCGTGCGCGGATGCAGGGCGTGGGCCGCGTCACGCATGTCCACGACCTCGACCGGGGGCAGCGGTCGCCCGTCCACGCGCTCGGGGAGGCGAAGGCGCCGCAGCGAACGCCAGCTCTCCGGGCGCGGCGTTGCGCTGCCGGCCAGCAGAACCGCCCCCGCCGCCTCCGCGCGCCGCTCGGCCACGCGGCGCGCGTCGTAGCGCGGGTCACCCTCGTGCTTGTAGGACGGATCGTGCTCCTCGTCGACGACCACGAGCCCCAAACCGGCCAGCGGGGCGAACACCGCCGAGCGCGGGCCGACGCACACTCGCGCCTCGCCCGCGCGCAGCCGCCGCCACTCGTCGTAGCGCTCGCCGTCGGACAGGCGCGAGTGCAGCACGGCGACGGTGTCCCCGAACCGGGCGATGAACCGCGCGACGATCTGCGGGGTCAGCGCGATCTCCGGCACCATCACGATCGCCGACCGGCCCCGGTCCAGCGCGGCCGCGGCCGCGCGGACGTAGACCTCCGTCTTGCCCGAGCCGGTGACCCCGTGCAGCAACAGGAGCTCCGTCCGTCCGGCGGCGATCGCCGCCTCCACGGGGGCCAGCGCGGCCGCCTGCGCGCCGGTCAGCTTCGGCGCCTGGGCATGGCCCGGCGATCCGACCGCCACGTGGCGGGGGCGCCGGGGACGGGCACGGTGCTCGAGCGCGACGAGCCCGCGCTCGGCCAGCCGCCGCGCGGTCGCGTGCCCACCCGGGAGACCGGCCGTCGCCAGCGGCGCCCCGGCCGCCCGCAGCGCCTCCAGCGCCGCCCGCTGACGGGCCCCGAGGCGCTCGCCCTCGTCGAGCGCGGCCGCCCCGGCAGAGGTCAGCTCGGCCGACAGCGCCGTGCGGGGCCGCACGCGCGGGCGCGGCGCCGCCCCCGGCGGCAGCACGAGGTTCAGCGCGCGCGCCGGCGTGGAGCAGTACTCGTCGGCGATCCAATGGGCGAGGCGCACGAGCTCGGCGGGCACGCCCTGCTCGAGCGCGTGCAGCGGGGCGGCGAGGCGCTCCGGCGCGATCGCCGATTCGGTCGCCAGGTCGACCACCACCCCCAGGACTCGCCGGCGGCCGAAGGGGACGACGAGGAGCGACCCGACCTCCACGCCCGCCAGCGCGGCGGGAAGCAGGTAGTCGAAGGGTCCGCGCAGGGTGCGCGCGGAGGTCAGGGGCTCCACCTTGGCGATCGCGGGCATCCGGGCCAGCGTAGGACCGGCCGCGGACGCGCCCGACGGGGTACCCTGGCCGCCGTGGACCTGCGCGAGGGCGAGCACATCATCTTCGAGGGCCACCCGAGCTGGCGGGCGATCCTGAGCTTCTACCTCAAGGCCCTGGCGATCGCCGTCATGGTCGGCGCGATCGGCTGGCTCGCGTTCTCGGCCGGCGTCGGGGTGGCCGTCGCGCTCGGGGTCTTCGTCGTCGCGGTGATCGTCGGCTTCATCCGGCGGATGGCCACGACCTACTCGATCACGAACCAACGGCTGCGCATCCGCCGGGGGATCATCTCCCGCAACGTGCAGGAGACACGCGTGGACCGGATCCAGAACGTGAACACGGACCAGGGCGTGCTCGAACGCATCCTCCAGGTCGGCACGGTCGACTACGACACCGCCGGCACCGACGACGCCGACTTCGCCTTCGCGGGCGTGGGCCAGCCCGAGAAGGTCGCGAAGAAGGTGGAGCAGGCGCTGCACGAGGCCTCCCAGGCGCAGGCGCAGGGCCTGCAGCAGCAGGGCCTGACCGGGTCGCCGCCTCCTCCGCCGCCGCCGCCGCCGCCCGCCACCGCCTGACGGTCCACAATCCAGTACGCTGCCGGCGATGGGCAGGGGGCTCGCCGCGCTGTGCTGCGCCGTGACGGCGCTCGTCGCGCTGGCGCCGGTTGACGCCGGCGCCGACCCGCCGCTGCCGGAGCCCGGCGGTCTCGCGCCGCTCGGAGCCCAGGTCCAGCATCTGCACTTCAAGTACGGACCCATCCAAATCGCCCCCGGCCAGAACCTGATCCTCGCCGGGCCGGTGACGATCGAGAAGCCCGCCTACGACGGCTACATGACGAGCTTCAAGCCGAACCTCGTGCGCGCGGACGGCAGCGTGCCTCCGATCGAGCAGATCCACCTGCACCACGCGGTGTGGCTGAACCTGTCGAGGCCGGACGCCACCAGCGGCGGGACCGGTGGCCAGCGCTTCGCCGCGTCGGGCGAGGAGAAGACGATCACCCGTCTCCCGTCCGGCTACGGCTATCCGATCAAGGGCTCGGATGTCTGGGTGCTCAACTACATGGTGCACAACCAGACGCCCGTGCCCGACACGGTCTGGATCACGTACGACGTCGACTACGTCCCGGCCGGCACCGACCTCGGCCGCAGCCTCAAGCCCGCGCGCCCGATCTGGATGGACGTGCAGAACGGCTCGGCCTACCCGGTGTTCGACGTGCACCGCGGCTCGGGCCTGAACGGGCGCTTCACCTACCCCGACGACGATCCGGCCGCGCCGCGCAAGAACCACTGGACCGTCGATCAGGACGGCACGCTCCTCGGCACGGCCGGGCACGTGCACCCCGGCGGCCTCTACACCGACCTCGACGTGCTGCGCGGCGCCGACAGCCGACGCCTGTTCCAGTCCGACGCCCAGTACTACGACCCGAACGGGCCCGTCTCCTGGGACCTCTCGATGACCGCCACCGACCCGGATTGGCGGGTCGCGGTGCGCCGGGGCGACAGACTGCGCCTCAGCGCCACCTACGAGACCCAGCGGGCGTCCTGGTACGAGTCGATGGGGATCATGGTCGTGTGGATGGGGCCGCCGGACGGGGCCGCGCCGGACCCGTTCACGCAGCCCGTCAAGACCACGGGGTCCGTCACCCACGGCCATCTCGCCGAGGCCAACGGCCACGGCGGCGAGGCCCAGCCCGGGGTGCCCGACCCCGCC